>CAUUCP010000032.1:0-27938 GCA_963543925.1 uncultured Bacteroidia bacterium
CGAATATCCCGGCCTCGCAAAATCGGTCGAAAAAGTGTAGCCAGATTGTAGGCATTTGAGAGTATTTGGGGAGTATTTGCGACCTCTTTACGTACTCTGAGAAGATGTGTAGGTATAAAAAAAGTATCGTAACTCATTGAGTTACGATACTTACTGATTTTGCTGGTATTTTCTGAACTCTTGTTCAGAGTACCTCTAAGCGGAGAGAAAGGGATTCGAACCCTTGGTACTCAGAGAGTACAACGGTTTTCGAGACCGCCCCGTTCGACCACTCCGGCATCTCTCCCAATGAGACTCGGTCGTAAGAATCACGTCGCAAAGGTAGCACCTTTTATGTATTCCGCCAAAAAGCGTAAACATCCTAGTGCTAAAAGAGTAGGAAAATGAGTATGGGTCAGAACTTCCCCTATTCACTTACCTCTCTTGTGGGCAAACATATAGTCCTCTACGCCTGATTTACAGAGCCCTTGCGCTTGGGAGCAAAACGCGACTCTTTACCATGAAGGAGGCGTACAATATTGGCACGATGGGTAACAAGGAGGAGTACTGCGATCGCTATTGCAAAGATCAGCAGGGGTAGTTCCCGCACTCGGAAGAGGAAGAATAGAAAGAAGGGGAATGCGATCCCAGCCGTCATAGATCCTAGTGAGACATAGCGTGTCGCGGCTAGTACCAGAGCAAAGACCCCTAGTACACAGAGCGTCGCCAACGGATGGAGTGCTAAGACGACCCCACAGAGCGTAGCAACCCCTTTTCCCCCTCGGAATCCTGCGAAAATGGGAAAGATATGCCCCACCACGGCCAGCACTCCAAATAGGATAGCGTATGCAGACCATTGCTCGGGACTCCCCTCCCCCCAAGCGATAACGATGCGATAGAGATTGGTCGCCGCAAAACCTTTCAAGACATCGATGGCAAAGACGGCAAGGCCTGCGGGGAGTCCCAAGGTACGAATCGTGTTGGTCGCACCGGCATTTTTACTCCCATACTCGCGTACATCGATGTGAAAAAAGAGCTTACCCAGCCAAACGGCAGTGGGGATACTGCCTAACAAATAAGCCAAAATGGCTGCCCCAGTGGTTACGAAAAACGTAATACCCATTATTTCGTTTTTTAATTGTACAAAATTACGGTATTTTTGTTAGGTCGTTTGCATCGCCACTACGCATTACCGAACATCGTAATCTTTCACGATAACTATGACACAGTCTTCATCCCCAGCCGCCCGGCGCGCAGAACTCATCGCCTCGACACGGGGTGACCTCCGCGCCTACGACGCGCAGGTCGTACTAGAGGGTCTCGAGACGGTTCGCCACGAGGGACTCGAAGAGCTCTGGCCAGAGGTATTGGAGCTCTTCAGCTCGCCTCATGAACAGGTACATAGTGCGCTCTTTGAGCTTCTGATCAATGTCCACACCACTTCGCTCATTCCGCATCTTGGACATGCTCTTCACGAGACATCACTACCTGCCGATCGTCTGGCACGCCTGCTCTCGGTCTGTTGGCAGAGCCCGTTGGATTTTTCTCCCCTTATTCCTCACTTCATCCCTTACCTCAACCACCCAGATCTTCAGGTCGTCATAGAGGCCATGACGAGTCTAGAGATTGCCCTAGACCATGCCTCGCGGTTCCAACTCCAAGAGACGACGACCACACTCAAACAGCTGGTAAAGGAAGTAAAACGTCACGAGGTGCAGCTCTTACTTGAGGAGCTAATATCGACCACCGCCCGTGCCCTACAACAAGTCGTGAATGCGGAGCGCGAGATCCACAACACGCCTCCCACACAAGCTGGACATTCCCACTCCCACGAAGAGGAAGAATGCGACTGTGGACGTCACTAACACCTTACACTCTAGAGACCATTTTCTAGGGACACAACCTGCGTCGGAATGTAAGGAAGGTAAGGGAGCGCAACCTGAGTCTTGTCTTTCAAAAACACGTGTTTATGGCATTATTCGATTTTGGTGTGGGTACAGCAGAGACCCCCATGATGAAACAATATAACGAGATGAAAGCGCAGTACCCCGAGGCGCTTCTTCTGTTTCGTATGGGAGACTTCTACGAGTCCTTTAACGAAGACGCCATTGAGGTTTCTAGCATTTTAGGGATCACGCTCACCAAGCGTTCGCACGGTGCAGCGTCGGAGATGGACTTGGCAGGTTTTCCGTACCATGCGCTTGATGTTTACCTCCCGAAACTGATTCGTGCTGGGAAGCATGTAGCGATTTGCGAACAGCTTGAAAATCCGAAGCTCACGAAGAAGCTCGTCAAGCGTGGGGTGATAGAGGTGATAACCCCGGGAGTAGTGACGGACGAGAGTGTTCTCTCGCATAGGGAGAACAACTACCTTGCAGCGCTCTACTTGCAACCTACGTTGATGGGGTTGGCGCTGGTCGACATCTCGACAGGCGAGTTCTACATTGCGGAGGGAAATAACGCTTACATCGATCGTCTGTTAGCCAATTTCTCGCCTCGCGAGGTGTTAGTGGCTCGGGGACAGTTCTCTCTTCTGCTCTCAGATTTCTGCAACCGTTTCTACATCACCAAGAGTGACGACTGGTCGTTTACCTTGGAGGATGCTACGACCCGCCTTCTCGAGCACTTCAACACCCAAAGCCTACGCGGTTTGGGACTTGAGCACTTCACCCACGGTATTAGTGCTGCAGGCGCTGTACTCGCCTACCTTAATCTCACGAAACACTCTGCCCTGACCCACATCACCCACATCACCCGCATCGAAGAGGACAGGTACGTCTGGCTGGATCGTTTTACCCTCCGCCATCTGGAGATCTTTACCCCTACTGGCGAGGGCGGCAGGACGCTTGTCGGTACGATCGAGCGGACACGCACCCCGATGGGTGGTCGTCTGTTACGACGTTGGTTAGCACTCCCACTCAAGGAACTAGAGCCTATTGTGTCTCGTCACGACGTGGTAGAGACCTTTGTTTCCCACCCAGATGTATTGCATACGCTGGGTGATCTATTGGAGGGGATAGGGGATCTAGAGCGACTTGCCTCCAAGATAGCCATGGGGCGCATCTTGCCACGGGAGGTAGTGCGTATGGCAGATGCGCTACGACAGATAGCTCCCATAAGAGAGACGTGTACCTCAATCGCCAATGCACCTCTACAAAGCTTGCTCGAACCACTAGACCCGTGCAGCGAGTTGGCGGAGCGTATCAGCCACGACCTCCTTCCCTCGCCAGCCAATTTAGGGAAGGGAGATGTTTTTGCCGAGGGGGTATCTTCCGAACTAGACGAGCTGCGAAATCTGAAGAACCACAGCAAAGAGAAACTAGACGAGATGCTCCAGCGGGAGATCTTACGGACGGGGATCGCTAATCTGAAGCTTGGGTTCAACAATGTTTATGGTTACTATTTCGAGATACGAAAGACGCAACTCGAACACGTGCCCGCGGATTGGGAACAACGGCAAACTCTGGTACAGGCCGCACGTTTTATCAACCCCGAGCTCAAGGAGTTTGAGGAGCGCATCTTGGGAGCAGAGGAACGTATTTTAGCCATCGAGGATGAGCTCTTTACCCAGCTTTTGAACACCCTTCTCGGTTACGTCGATACCCTACAACGCGATGCGCACCTCCTAGCACAGATAGACGTTTTGGCGGGCTTTGCGACCCTAGCCCTAGAAAAGCACTGGGTACGTCCCCAGATGGACGAGTCGTTGGCACTAGAGCTAGACGAGGTCTGGCATCCTGTGATAGCCGATGTGCTACCCGCAGGGGTTTCCTATGTACCGAACACTATCCACCTCCATTCGGAAGAGGAACAGATCCTCATGATCACGGGTCCCAACATGTCGGGGAAGTCGGCATTGCTTCGCCAAACGGCCTTGGCAGTCCTCTTGGCTCAGGCGGGGTCTTATGTACCAGCACAGCGCGCCCGGATAGGAGTCGTGGACAAAATCTTTACGCGTGTAGGCGCATCTGATAACATCTCCATGGGGGAGTCGACCTTCATGGTAGAGATGGTGGAGGCGGCAAGCATCCTCAATAACCTCTCAGCACACAGCTTAATACTCCTTGATGAGATCGGTCGCGGGACAAGCACCTACGACGGGATCTCTATTGCATGGGCGATGGCAGAGTACCTACATGAGAATCCCTACGGTCACCCCAAGACGCTCTTTGCGACGCACTACCACGAGCTCAATGACATGGAAGCACAGTACCCGCGTATCCGGAACTACCACGTATCGGTACGTGAGGTAGACGGACAGATCCTCTTTCTTCGGAAGCTGGCTCGTGGAGGGAGTGAACATAGCTTCGGGATTCACGTGGCACGGATGGCAGGGATGCCCCTGCGGGTAGTACAGCGCGCGGAGGTACTACTCACACTTTTGGAACGCGATAGGTGCGACAAGGGAGGCTCTCCCCTAGAGGATGCGACACACGCCCCCGCCTCGCTACGTCTTCCTCAGGAAGACCCTACGCTCAAGCTCCTCCGTGAGCGGTTAGGCTCCTACAAGCCCGACGAGATGACCCCCCTACAAGCCCTGACCGAGTTGAACAGGCTGATAGCCATAGCCCTCCCGTCGGGAGAGGAGTCATGATGACGTTCGTAGGTATTCTCTTCGCCCTTGGTATCCTCCTACTTTTCTACGTTTGGTTACGACGGATGCGGCGGTCGTGCTATGGAGGAGATATCCTTCCCTCACGGAGTCCTTTTCTTCGCCCTCGTTTACGCGTTTCTACGGCAAAAGAACTCGAGGAAGACCTTCTGAAGTACTTCTATCGCCATCCTGGTGCCTTTGACGCGACAGCGTTGGGAGAACGCTATTTTGTCGCACCGTCGCGAGTACAGGAAGCAGTAGAGGCGCTTTTATCGAAAAAGCTTTTGTCAGTAGAAGATCTACAACTGACCCCACCCGGCGCTGCAGCAGCCGAGGGGCTTCTGCGACGTCACCGTCTGTACGAGAGCTATTTAAGCGAACGGACTGGACTCCCCGCGAGCGAGTGGCATGCCATCGCCGAGCGGATGGAACACCGTCTGAGTGACCAACAAGCCGAGACCCTAGCACGACAGCTCGGCTATCCAGTCCGCGACCCTCATGGCGACCCCATCGCGCCACAAGCGGAAGGATTCACTTCTTCTATCGCCGTTCCTCTGTCGACGCTCGAGCACACGGGATGGTATACCGTCACACAGATCGAGGATAAGGATAAACGCCGCTTCCAAGCCTTGGATCGTCTAGGTTTTTACCCGGGCTGTCCGCTCCGCTGGGTAGGGAAAGTAACGAGGAGTGTGACGCTCTTTTGCGATGGCGAACTTTTTTCACTCCCGCTCTCTTTAGCAGAACAGCTCTTTGTGACCCCGCTGGCAAGCCCTCCGCCCGAAGGAGTGGTACGTTTATCCGCGCTACCAGTAGGGGTAGCAGCGCGCGTACTAGAGATCACATCGAGCTGTCATGGCGCGAACCGTCGTCGACTTTTAGACTTAGGTTTTGTTCCCGAGAGCGTTGTGGCGGTAGACTTAGAGAGTCCCTTAGGCAACCCGACAGCCTACCTAATCCGAGGCACGACGATCGCACTGCGCAGCGATCAAGCTCGGCACATCCGCGTGATCCCCGACCTTGCTCTCTCCACGGAGACCTCAGCCAGTCACCCACCTACGTCATAGCATTCCCCGACCATTGCCATCACCATGCTAGGTAAGAAAACCATCGCCCATTGCGGCGGCTGTAGCACCTCTTCCCATCTTTATCGCTTGGGTGCACGTACCCAAGGCTCGGATTACAGCGTAGCCCTTGCTGGGAATCCAAACACAGGAAAGAGTACCGTTTTTAACGCCCTCACGGGGCTAAAACAGCATACGGGGAACTGGCCGGGGAAAACCGTAGCACGTGCCGAGGGAGCTTTCCGGTACGAGGGGGCAAAATACCACTTGGTAGACTTACCTGGTACCTACTCGTTACTTTCGACCTCGGAAGATGAAGAGATTGCACGCAACCACATCCTTTTTGGACACCCCGAGGTGGTGGTAGTGGTCGCCGATGCCTCTCGTCTGGAGCGCAACCTGAATCTCGTACTACAGATTTTACAATTGACTCCGAAGGTCGTACTCTGCCTAAACCTAATAGACGAGGCGCACCGCAACAAGATCTTGGTGGATGATCGCGCACTCGCCAAACGGCTGGGGATACCCGTCATCCCGACCAGTGCACGCAACGGAAAGGGAATTCCCGAGCTTCTACGTACCATTCATGAGGTTGCCACGGGGGCGCTCATACCGACGCCACACCTAGACTTCTCGCTCGCTCGGGAGGCGGAGGACGCACTGCAACAGGTAGAGGAGGCTCTACGCACAGCTTGTCCAGCATTACCCAATGTAGGGTGGCTATCCCAACGTCTCTTGGAAGATGATCCTCTGGTGTGGCACTACCTCTCAAGCCCCGAGGAATTGCTCACACTCGTCCCGATGGCATCTCCGATCTCTGCGAGGCAGATCGACACGTTGCGTACCTTGACTGCACGTCTTCGCGAGACCTGTTGGCAAGGAGCTGAGGGGAGTACGTTTCACGACCAGCTTTCTCGCGCCCTCTTTACAGAAGCACAACATTTGGCTAATGCGGTAGTCCAATATGGCTATGCCACGCGGCGCGCCCCACTGGATGTACGGTTAGATCGGATCTTGACCAGCCGACGCTATGGCTTCCCTATCATGTTACTCCTCTTTGGGGGCGTCTTGTGGCTGACTATCATTGGTTCGAACTACCCATCCTCGCTACTGAGTCATCTTCTGGTAGATACGCTACACCCGTTATTGCGCGAGGGGTTACTTTACCTATCTTCCCCCCTCTGGTTAGTAGGTTTGTTGGTTGATGGTGTTTACCTTGCCACGGCCTGGGTGGTATCTGTCATGTTTCCTCCGATGGCTATATTCTTTCCCCTGTTCACAATCCTCGAAGACTTTGGCTATCTCCCCCGCGTAGCTTTCAACCTTGACGAGCTTTTTCGCCGTACGGGGGCACACGGAAAACAGGCGCTCACGATGGCGATGGGGTTCGGGTGCAATGCTGCGGGGGTCGTCTCTTGCCGTATCATCGATAGTCCTCGAGAACGGTTGATAGCGATCTTGACTAATAACTTCTCTTTGTGCAATGGTCGGTGGCCTACGCAGATCATGATCTCCTCGCTCTTTGTAGGCACGGTGATGCCCACAGGCATAGCTGGGACAGTGAGTATTTTGTCCGTAATAGGAGTTGCATTGCTAGGGGTAGCTTTTACCTTCTTCAGCTCTTGGTTTTTGAGCCGAAGCGTACTGCGGGGGGAGGTGTCAACCTTTCATCTCGAGCTTCCACCGTATCGTCAACCTCGGTTGTGGCAAACAATCTACACGTCGCTAATAGACAGGACATTGATAGTCCTAGGACGTGCCGTACTCTTTGCGATGCCAGCAGGAGCTCTCATTTGGTTGACCTGCAATCTCGAAATAGGAGACGCTTCAGTGGCATCGTATATCATCCAATTCCTTGATACGCCGGGTTATTGGATGGGACTCAATGGGGTTATTCTTCTGGCGTATCTATTGGCAATCCCAGCGAACGAGATTGTAGTACCAACGATTCTTATGCTCATCGCTCTGATGACCAAGGCGACAGACATCGGGGCGGGGGCTGGGGTATTATTTGAGGATGAGACAGCGGTACACGCACTCTTCGAATCCAATGGTTGGACACTCCTAACGGGTATCAATCTGATGCTCTTCTGTTTGCTACACAACCCCTGTAGTACTACCATCTACACCATCTACAAGGAGACTAAAAGTCTACGCTGGACGACACTCGCCACATTACTTCCCCTCTTATTGGGTTTTGTAGTGACGGTATTGGTCGCAGGGGTATGGCGGATGCTAAGCTGAGCAGGGAAGCGCTAGAACTCTTATAAACATCGCCCTCCCCCATAAGGAACTATCAATGAGCGGAGGGAGTGGAGGAGCTCCTCCACATAGGTAGGCTAAGGTGGTAGTATCTGTAATTGAGAAAACTTGACAGGAAGAGTTGCATTGAATCCAGCTCCTATTTCTATCTAAGAGATGGCGTCTACCTCCTTTTGTGGAGATAGACGCCATCTTTGTTTTATAGGCTTATATCTAAGCTACCGAACCGAATCCAATACAGCCTTAAACGCTTCTGGATTGTTCATCGCGAGGTCTGCAAGAACTTTACGGCTCAGGACAATATTCTTGGCATTGAGACGTCCGATAAAATCGGAATAGGTCATTCCTTCGGCACGAACCGCTGCATTGATACGCTGTATCCACAAGGCGCGGAAATTGTGTTTCTTGTCCTTGCGGTCGTTATAAGCATGCGTCCAACCTTTTTCTAGGGTGTTTTTAGCTACCGTATAGACATTACGGCGAGCAAGGAAGTTCCCTTTTGTCTGTTGTAGGATCTTCTTACGGCGTCTATGTGACGCTACCACATTCACTGATCTAGGCATTGTACCTGTTTTTTCGGAATACGAGCGGTCGTTATTTATACGACTCTTTCAGCTCGATTACTCCTCGTTAATAAATAAAGGATTTGAGGTAGGAGAGGATGTTCTATCACCCGACACCCGTACTACTTGATCAACAAGAGTACCTTCATGCGACGTTCATCGGCGTGGTGTACCAACCCACTTTTTGTCAGGTTGCGCTTACGCTTGTTCGTCTTCTTTGTGAGGATGTGACTTTTGTACGCATGCTTGCGCTTCAACATTCCCGAACCTGTCAGGGCGAAACGTTTCATCGCTCCACGGTTCGACTTCATCTTTGGCATTCTTACAACGTATTTATAAGATATAACTCTATGTGTATTTTCGCTCTTGCCATTGTTTACCACTAGAAGGCGTTGAGCTAGTGGTTCTGCGCCTCGTCAGGATTCGCAACGGCGTCTAGGGGCGCTGACTTGGTAGGAGCTTTTTCCGTCGCGCCCTTCTTCTCACTACTCTTCTTTTTAACACTCTTGGCAGGAGCTAGTACCATCACCATGTGCTTCTCGTTGAGCTGAGGGAGTTGTTCGACTTTGGCGTACTCCTCCAAGTCTTTGGCAAAGCGTAGAAGGAGTTCTTCTCCGATGTCTTTGAAGAGGATGGAGCGCTTCATGAAACGAAGATCTGCTTTTACTTTCGCTCCTTCTTCGAGGAAGCGTATCGCATGCCTGAGCTTCAACTGATAGTCGTTTTCCCCCATGTTCGGAGTGAAACGCAACTCCTTCATTTCGATCTTTGTCGCACTCTTACGCATTTCCTTTTGCTTGCGACGTTGCTCGTATAGGAACTTTTGATAGTCCACCACGCGGCACACTGGCGGCTCTGAGTTCTCTACTATCATAACGAGATCCAGCTCTTGGTCGCGTGCAATGCGCAATGCCTCGTCGGTGGAGACTACACGAGCCTCACCTATATTTTCGCCTACGATACGTACTTGCCGTACCCGAATATCGCCGTTGATACGATGCTGCGGCGCACGATCCGAACGATAGTCGTTTCGTTCCCCGCGTTCGGGTCTGGGGGGACGTGGCGGACGAGGTCCGTGAAAGAATCTATTATCTGCTATTGTAGTACCCTCCTAATAAGGTTAAGAAAAAAGCCTTTCGCTTGATTTGCTATTTTTATGCCCTTCACTAAGATTTCTTGACGTCGAAAGAGCATGCCAACTCCGCTTCGAGATGAGAGACAAAAGCCTCGGGCGACATACTGCCCATATCCACTCCGCCTCGTGCACGAACTGATACTGTTCGCTCATTAGACTCTTTCTCGCCAATTACGACGCTATAAGGGATACGGTTCAATTCCGAATCGCGGATCTTTTTCCCTATCTTCTCGTTCCGCTCATCAAAGAAGACGCGATATCCCTTGTCTTTGAGAAGTGTACAAACCTCCTGTGCAAAGGCGTTGAACTTATCGCTAATCGGTAAAATAGATACTTGGTCTGGGGCGAGCCAAAGCGGGAAACGTCCTCCCGTGTGCTCTATCAATACCGCCACAAAACGCTCCATTGAACCAAAAGGTGCTCTGTGAATCATCACGGGACGGTAACGTTGGTCATCCGCACCGATATACTCGAGTTCAAAACGTTCGGGCAAGTTATAATCGACTTGTACTGTCCCCAACTGCCAGCGACGTCCGATAGCATCCTTGACCATAAAGTCGAGCTTAGGACCGTAGAAAGCAGCCTCCCCATATTCGGTACGGGTTGGCAAGCCCTTTTCTGCCGCTGCTTCGATAATGGCCTGCTCCGCCTTCTCCCAGTTCTCGTCTGTTCCGATATACTTTGAACGATCGACCTTGTCGCGCAACGAGATTTGGGCTTCGTAATTCTCAAACTCTAACACGCCAAAGATGTAGAGGATGATGTCTATGACCTTTAGAAACTCCTCTTTCAGCTGATCGGGGCGACAGAAAATGTGCGCATCGTCCTGTGTAAATCCTCGTACACGGGTCAAGCCGTGCAGTTCACCAGATTGTTCGTAACGGTATACCGTCCCAAATTCAGCCAAGCGCAACGGTAGGTCGCGATACGAACGTGGCGAGGAGCGATAAATCTCGCAGTGGTGAGGGCAGTTCATTGGCTTCAATAGGAAGACTTCCCCTTCCTGCGGCGTCTCTATCGGACGGAAGCTATCAGCCCCATATTTCGCCCAGTGCCCCGAGGTTTCATAAAGAGCTTTTTGCCCAATGTGGGGCGTGATTACAGGCAAGTAGCCATAGTTTTTCTGTACTTCGCGCAAGAAGTTTTCCAAACGTTCCCGTAACTGCGCACCACGAGGCAACCACAATGGTAACCCTTGTCCTACGCGCTGCGAGAAGGTAAAGAGCCCTAACTCTTTACCGACCTTGCGGTGATCTCGCTTCTTGGCCTCTTCGATCATCGCTAGGTATTCTGTCAGGAGACTCTCCTTTGGGAAAGTGATCCCATAGATTCGCGTCAACTGTTTGTTATGCTCGTCGCCTCTCCAGTACGCACCTGCGAGACTCAATAGCTTGATAGCCTTGATATACCCCGTATCTGGGAGATGGGGACCACGACAGAGATCCGTAAAGTTGCCCTGTGAATAGAACGTTATCGTCCCGTCTGCTAGCCCATCAATTAGCTCTAGCTTGTAGGGGTCGTTCTTTTTACGGTACTCTTCCAGCGCTTCCTGTTTCGATACGTCTCGCCGTACGATCTGCTCTTTTTGTTTGGCAAAATGACGCATACGCTCTTCGATCTTTGCGAGATCTTCGTCCGTCACTTTGTGTTCCCCAAAGTCGACATCGTAGTAGAAACCATTCTCTATACTAGGTCCGATCCCTAGACGTACGTCAGGGAAAAGGTCTTCGATAGCCTCGGCCATCAGGTGCGCAGAGGAGTGCCAATAGGCGTGCTTTCCTTCGGGATCCTCCCAAGTATGAATTTTTACGGTAGCGTCATGGTCTATAGGACGTGTCAAATCCCAGACCACACCATCTACAGTTATAGAAAGTGCCTCTTTAGCAAGCTTTTGAGAAATAGTTTCGGCAATCTTTAGCCCCGTCACTGGAGCATCAAATTCCCGTACGCCTCCGTCTGGAAAAGAAATTCGAACCATTACACACTCGTAGTTTTGTCCGCCAAAGATACAATATTTTTATAGGATAGACGTACTTTCAACCTTTTTTATAAAAAAAGCGCACGTCACGCGCAGAGATGCTAGATCGCGACGTACGCTAAAGATACGGATTCCTGCTACCGCCCCTCACGCGAAACTAATATTCATCTTCGTCGAAGAAAAAGTCCTCCTTTGTCGGATAGTCGGGCCATATATCCTCTATCGTGTCATAAACAAAACCATCCGAGTCTAGTTCATTGAGGTTTTCTATAACTTCCATAGGTGCCCCCGAACGAATGGCATAATCGATCAACTCTTCTTTGGTAGCAGGCCAAGGGGCATCCTCCAACTTCGATGCCAACTCCAGTGTCCAATACATAGTTCTTCGGATTAGAAATCAAGTTTTATTTCTTTTGCTTTCGCAATAACTGTAAAAGCCTCCAAAAAGTTACACAGCGCCCTCCTATTTAAGAGGCGAGTGTAGGATTCGGGTTCACCTTGTCCGACTCAATTTTCCCATCTCTCAGGCGTACTATCCGTCGAGCATGTTGGGCAATATCCTCCTCGTGCGTCACCACGATAATCGTATTCCCCTGTGCATAAATATCTTCAAAGAGGTGCATGATGTCGATCGAGGTCTTCGTATCAAGGTTTCCCGTCGGCTCGTCGGCAAGAATTATGGCGGGGTTGTTTACTAGCGCACGTGCCACAGCCACACGTTGGCGTTGTCCACCAGACATCTCGTTCGGTTTGTGATCCATGCGATCCTTCAACGAGACACTCTCTAGGGCTCGAATACCACGCTCCACTCGCTCCGCACGTCCCACCCCAGCATACACCAACGGCAATACGACATTCTCCAAAGCCGTGTAGCGAGGAAGGAGGTTAAAGGTCTGAAATACAAAACCGATCTCAGCATTCCGTACGTCGGCTAGCGCATCGTCATCCATTTCGCTCACGTCCGTACCATTGAGGACGTACCGTCCAGAGGACGGGGTATCCAAGCACCCCAAGATATTCATGAGGGTGGATTTTCCTGACCCAGAGGGTCCCATGATTGCCACGTACTCATTTTTTCGAATCGAAAGCGAAACACCAGCCAAGGCGTGCACCTCTACAGTCCCGACTTGGTAAACCTTGCGAATATCGTCTATGTCTATAATCTCGCGTTCCACGACACTACCTATTTTTCGCAAAGGTATATATTTCTAACTAACGTGGATTATGCTCTAAAAAGCTTTTATCGTAGAGAAGAGCGCGGCAAACTACTCATTGGAGAACTGTACCAACATCTCGCGGTAGGCTGAAAAGATCGTCGCTTTTGAAACAAATCCAATATAACGCCCATTGTGTACCACTGGGAGATTCCAAGCCCCTGAGTCTTCAAATTTTTCCATCACCACACTCATATTCTCTTCAAGATCTACAACTGCTGGGGGTAACGACATAAAATCACGAACGAAGTGATTGTCATACTTGTCAGACTCAAACATGATGGATCGGATGTCGTCTAACAACAAGATTCCCAACAGTTCACCCTCGTTCGTTGTGACGGGAAAAATGTTGCGGTGAGACTTTGCCACCGTCTTCACGAGTTCCCGTAGCGACTCTTCGGGGTGCACTGGGGTGAGATCTGTCTCTATGACGTTACGCAATGACAACATGGTGAGCACCGCCTTATCCTTGTGGTGCGTGATAAGATCGCCCTGCGCCGCCAAGCGTTGTGTGTAGATTGAGTGTTTGTCAAAATAGGAGCTTATGATATACGACATCGTAGCCGTGATCATCAAGGGTAGCAGGAGTGCATACCCTCCTGTTAACTCGGCTATTAGGAAAATCCCGAGCAAGGGCGCATGCATGACCCCAGCCATAGCCCCAGACATGCCTACGAGGACAAAGTTCGCCTCTCCTAAGCCCACGTGAAAGAACTGGTTTAGGCAGCTGCACAGGAAAAATCCAGCAATACCACCTACAAAAAGCGTGGGAGCAAATGAACCACCAATCCCCCCACCTCCCGTGGTAGCAGCCATGGCGATGACCTTCAATGCTAAAAGCCCCAATAGGAATAGGAGTACGATCCACGGATTTTCTGCTAGGCTTTCAAATGGGGAGTTGTGCAAAAGCATAGCTCCATTTCCACCAAACAGGGACTGTATTGACTCGTAACCTTCGCCGTAGAGTGGAGGAAAGAAAAAGATAAGTACCCCTAGGAAGAGAGCTCCGATGAGGATCTTTTGGTAGGGGCGCGACTTCATACGTCCAAACCAGGATTCCATCCGCATCGCAACGCGGGTGAAGTAGACGGAAACAAGTCCCGTAAAAAGACCTAAGAGTAAGTAATATGGGGTCTTCGCTAGGTCAAACGGTACATTGTAAACAAAATGGAACAGTGTAGCCTCGCCAAGAAGGAAAGATGAAACCAATGTCGCAGATACAGCACTGACTAAGAGGGGAACGATCGAGCTCAGGGTTAAGTCCAACATGAGCACCTCCAAGGTAAATACCATACCCGCGAGCGGCGCCTTGAAGATTGCCGCGACCCCGGCGGCTGCACCACAACCGACCATTAGGTTCATCGTCTTGCTGTCCATCTTGAAGAAGCGAGCCACGTTTGAACCGATCGCAGCCCCCGTCAAGACGACTGGAGACTCTGCCCCCACCGAGCCCCCGAACCCGATGGTGACACTACTGGTGAGGATAGAGCTCCACGTGTTATGGAGACGAATCCGTCCACGATGGCGAGAGATTGCATAAAGAATCCGCGTTACCCCGTGGCTGATATTGTCGCGAACCAGATAACGTACGATAAGATAGGTAAGAAGCACCCCCACCCCAGGTAAGAAAAGATAAAGGAAACTCCCGTACCAGCTTTCTGCCACCGAGAGGACAAACTCGTGCGTCCAGTGCACCGAGTGCTTCAACAGCACGGCCGCTAGTCCACACAAGACCCCTACCACGAAACTCACTAGTAGCGAGTGGCGGCGTGTGCCTAGACGAAACCAAACGTTAAAAAGCTTCCCTATATCCATTCTTGCGTGTTTTGTAGTAGGAGGTGGTGATGGAGGTGATGATACTCCTCCCACGTAGCCTCCTGTTGCAGCTTTACCACAGATCTCTGTTGAGCGCGTCGTTACCCGAGGTGATGCAGCCCCCGTGTCAGACTCTTTGCGACCTTACCTCGCCTAGACCTCTCTTTTCGTGTAATGGGGATTTTTCCCACACATACATATTCACCCGTATAGGCTACACTCACGCCCCATGCGCTAGCGTGCTAAATGACAAAGAATGGCACTATAGCCTCTACACTACAATGGATTGATAATCAAGTCTGACCCTAGCAGAGACGTTGCGTAGCGACCTCCCTGCTAGGATCAGACATCGGGTTACCTAATCCCATGTAAAATCACCGGGTTGCACCTCCCATGCCTTTTTTCCATAATGGAAAAGACGTGCTGGGCGCTTCCCGATCAGGGTTATTTTTTCCCCTTCTACGCGTAACATTGTGCCCTCGCGGAGTCCCACTACGGTACAGTCACGATTGAGCTCGATGTATTCTACGATTCTCTCCTCCCGCGTTTCGCCCGCATGTCCCGCAGGGTTCGCATCAAGGTAATGAGGATTTATCTGGAAGTTAACAAGATTCAGGGCACCAAGGCACAGCGGCGTTACGATAGGCATATCGTTGGTGGTGGCGATCGTTGGGCAACTGACGTTCGATCCGGCACTCCATCCTACGTATGGGACTCCATTAAAGACCCGTTCTCGTATGACCCCTATCAGGTCCTTCTCCTGCATTTGTTGCAGCAAACGCCATGTATTGCCCCCTCCGATGACTATCGCCTCCGCCCCTGCGATCATATCTTTCGGGACGGCGGTATTGTGGACAGACTCTACTGCTATCCCTACTTCGGAGAAGCGTTTTGCCACCCTCGCTAAGTAATCGTTATAGGAAACACGAACCCCAGCATACGGGATAAATACCACACGCTTCACCCCGGTGAGAAATCCCCCTATCTCGGGCATTGCATAGGCGAGGTATTGCTCCCCCGCATTAGTCGAATTGCTGATCAGTAGTAGTCTCATTGCCAGAAATATTGTTTTGAACTTAGGAGCGAATTTACAAAAAAGACGCGACTTACCCGTTATTCCTTCTCACAATCCTGATTGAGCATGATGTGTACCGAGGGGATATTTTCCAAGTCTTGTAGATTCGTCAGTTTGTCGTCGAAAAAAAAATGTGGGCGGAAAACCTCCAATACGCGTGCTTTGTTGATGCCACCGAGGAAGAAGACCTCGTCCAGTTCTACACCATACTTTGCCAAGGTCGTGATAACCCGTTCGTGCGCTGGGGCATTTCTTGCGGTGATCAGCGCCGTGCGGATCAATTCCTCGTCTGGGTGTTCTGCCTTTAACTTGCTTTTGAGTTCAGAAAGACGTTGGAGAAAGACGGTCAGGGGACCTTCTGCGAGAGGGATTTCTGCATTCTCCGTCTCATGCTCTGCAAATCCATCGATCCCCTTTTCTTGTGCGATGCGCTCTGCCGAGGCGTCGGCTAGGACACCATCAAAGTCAAAGGCAACGCGTAGTTGCAGGTTGGTATCGTCGTCTTGCATCGATTGGGTGTTGTGAAGGACATGTCCAGCGGCATATCCGGCAGCACTAGCACCTTGTACATCCTCTTGGTTTGTAGAGAGGTAGAGCATCGAATTGAATGCCCCGAGGTACTGAAAATTTGTCGAACCAGAAGAGAAACAAGCGCGACTGATGTCTAGCCCGTAGTGTTTGATGGAATAGAAGGCACGAGAGCCCGTCGCAGGATTGTTGCGTGAAAAGAGTACCACCTCGATAAACTTTCGTTGCTCGCGTTCCTTGGTCGAAAGCTGAGTTTCTCCGCCACACAATACTTCGTTTAGAGATAAAAGGCGGCGGATGAATGGAAATGCTACGCCGCGTGCGAGTACATCGTTCCGATGCTCTTGTTGGTAGCGCTGATACTCTTCGCGTCCTTCTTTTTCAAAAACCTTGTTGGACTCGCTCATATCAAAAAGCGCGCTAGAGGTAACGGCTATTACAAATTTATCTTCGATCGGGAAAAAGCCTTTGGCTGGTGTACTCATTGCTCTATTGAGGTTGTGTCTGTAAACGTGTGTAAACTCTCCTACAATGCCTTTCTTCAACCCAGAACGATTTCTCGCAGGAGGAGGTGCAAAACGCCACCCCAGTACAGGAGGAATGACTCCCCTGTGCTAGAGTGGACGTGTCTGTAGTAGTAGGAGGAGTTTATTCCTCGTCAGTGTCTTGGTATGCTTTGAGTAGCTTCTCCTGTACGTCCGTAGGCACTTGCTCATACCCAGAGAACTTCATACTGTAGGTGGCACGTCCCCCAGAAATAGAGGACAGGGCGGTGGAATAACGACCAATTTCCGCCAGCGGTACACGAGCTTGCAGGCGTTCAAATCCCTTGTCACTGTCCATCCCTAGGATCACAGCGCGACGGTTCTGAAGGTCGCTCATGACATCGCCCATAAATTCCGTGGGGACTAGTACCTCTATCTCGTAAATAGGTTCCATGATCTTCGGACCTGCTTCTTTGAAGGCTGCACGGAATGCGTTGCGAGCCGCGAGCTTGAAGGAGATTTCGTTTGAGTCTACGGGGTGCATTTTACCGTCGTAGATTGCCACTCGGATGTCGCGCGCATAGGAACCTGTCAAGGGTCCTTGTTCCATCTTTTCCATCAATCCTTTCAAGATTGCAGGCATGAAACGGTTGTCTATCGCTCCGCCGACGATACAGTTGTAGAATACGAGCTTGCCCCCCCAGTCGAGATCGATCTCCTGCTTATTCTTGATATTCAGGGAGATCTCCTTGCCTCCTACCTTGTACTTTACAGGGTCTGGTGCGCCCTCTTCGTAGGGTTCTATGACTAAATGCACCTCAGCAAACTGTCCTGCGCCTCCTGATTGTTTCTTATGCCGATATTCCGCTTGTGCGACTTTGGTGATGGTCTCGCGGTAAGGGATGCGCGGTGCGAGAAACTCAACCTCGCATTTGTGTACATTAGTCAAGATCCACTTCATCGTATTCAGGTGGTGTTCCCCTTGTCCAGAAACGATGATCTGGCGTAGTTCCTTCGAGAACTCTACGTTGATCGACAAATCCTCTTGGTGCATCTGGTTCAGAAGTTCGCCGAGCTTCTCGGTCTCGGACTCTTTCACTGCTTTTACCGCCGTTCGGAATTTGTCGTTGGGTAGCTGAAATCCTGGGAAGGGGACTCCCTCAGCTCCTCCTACGAGGGTCTGTCCGCTCTTGGTATTTTTCAGCTTGACCACACACCCGAGATCGCCAGCTACGAGCTCCGTTACCCTAACGCGATTCTTTCCAAGGGCTACAAACAGCTGTGCGAAACGTTCCTTGGTCTGTGTGTTGAGGTTCGTGAGGTCGGCATTTTCCGTGAGTTTTCCAGACATCACTTTGAAATAGTTCACCTCGCCTATATGGGGTTCAAACGTGGTTTTGAAAACAAAGAGCGAGAGAGGGGCAGTTACGTCTGGGGGCACTGTTTTCCCGTCAATGGTCTTGGGAGCTTCATTTTCTAGCGGCGAAGGTCCTACTTTGATAATGAACTCCATCAACCGCTTCACGCCGATGTTCTTCATCGCCGATACACAGAATACGGGGATGACCGAGCGCTTTGCCAATCCAGCCGAGAGCCCCTTGCGGATCTCATCCTCTGAGAGCGCCCCTTTCTCAAAGTACAACTCCATGAGGGCTTCGTCGTTCTCTGCGGCTGCCTCTACGAGGGTCTTGTGCAGTTCGAGGGCTCGTTCTTTTTCCGATTCGGGAATCGGGAGCTCCTCGCGTTGACCTTGGTCTCCCGTGAACTTGTACATCTTCATCAACAGGACGTCGATAAACGAATCGAATCCTGCACCTACCTGCAACGGATATTGTATAGCAACGACCTTTGAACCAAAGCTTTGGACAAGGCTTTCCATCGCATGCTCGTAATTAGCTTTCTCGTGATCGAGTTGGTTGAGTGCCACGATCATCGGCTTGTGCATCCTATCGACCCAACGGGAGAGTACTTCTGTGCCTACCTCTACGCCGTGTTGTGCATTCACGACCATGAGCGCCGTTGCGGAAATCTGTAACGATGTCAACACAGCCCCTACGAAATCATCCGCCCCAGGGGTGTCGATGATGTTGAGCTTGTGATCCATAAACTCGGTATACAGGGGCGTCGCATAGATAGACTTCTGGTTGAGCTGTTCGATCTCCGAGTAGTCTGATACGGTGTTCTTTGCCGCGATTGAGCCTTTTCGTTCTATGACTTTTCCCTCGAACATCATGGCTTCCGTAAGGAGGGTTTTACCAGAGCCCGTGCTTCCCAAGAGAGTGACGTTGCGGATGTTACGCGTTTGATACGTTTTCATCTTCTACCGAGTTTTAGGTTTGTGGGGCAACTCTTTTTGCCAACCACTATACCAAAGGTAGCATTTTTTCTTAAATCCACCGTAGAAGGTAGGGGGCAGCAGAATGGTAGGCGATCGGGGGGCTTATAAATCTTTGTATATTCCCGAATAGACTAGGCTACCTGCGGGGTGAGATAGATACTGTCCCTCCTCAGGAAAAGGATAGGGGTATAGAATTGGATGACAGCGTTACTTGGATAACAGGTCAGTGAGCCTAGTCTGGAGCTGCTCTTGCGTGAGCCCTTCGTGGCGCTCAGAACCATAAAAGAGACTTATAGCCCCCGTCTCCTCAGAAACGACAACCAAGAGCGCATCTGATAGCTCTGTCAGACCAATAGCGGCACGATGCCGCAAACCGAGACGCTTCGGGATATTCAAGTCACTCGAAACAGGAAGAATGCACTGTGCAGCCTCTAGACGGTTATTACGCAAAATAACAGCGCCATCATGCAATGGCGCATTCTTGAAAAAAAAGCTTTCCAATAAACGAGCACGAATAAGCCCATCCACTTGTACGCCAGAATCTATCACCTCCTGTAGGCTATCGCGACGCGCAATGGCAATCAATGCGCCTGTATATTCGCGACTCATTTGTGCACATCCCTCCGCCACTTCTGCCACGTTCCTAGCATTCATGATAATATCATTCTGCTGTGACTTAAAGAAGAGCTGACGGAATGAGAAGTTATGATGCGCCTTGTAATAATTTCCTAAATAAAGCAGGAAACGGCGTATTTCCTGCTGGAAAACGATGAGGAGCGCTAGGAGTCCTATTCCCGTTACTTGTCCCAGAATCGTGCTTATAAGCTCCATATTGAGCGCACTAACCACGACCCTTATCGCATAGAGGATACTCACTGTCCAGAAGATGGTCACCGCGGTCGAGCCGCGCGCCATCTTATAAATCTTATAAATGATAAAGGCGACGAGGAGGATATCCACCACGTCAAGTATCCCTACAGAAAAGAGCCCCTGCGTCTCCATAATCTATAAATCAGAGACTTCCTTGCTTTGCGTAGCAACTGAAAAGCTTTACAGCTTGCACGGCAGGGAGGACGTCGTGGACACGCAAGAGCGTTGCCCCGTTTGCAAGCGCTAAAGTATTAAGGGTTTGAGTTCCGTCAAGCGCTCTCTCCGCATCGATCTCAAGCAGCTTGTAAATCATACTTTTGCGAGAGACTCCGACCAGAAGAGGCAATTCTAACATAGCAAATGCCCCAAGGTTACGCAAAAGCGTGTAGTTATGATCGAGGTTCTTACCGAAACCGAACCCAGGATCGAGGATAATATCAGCCACTCCTCGTTCTCGCAAGAGGGCAACCCGCTGCGTAAAGAATTGCGCGACCTCTTGCACGACATTTTCATAGGTAGGATTTTGTTGCATATCCGTTGGTGTACCCTGAATATGCGTGAGAATATACGCCACACGATACTTACCTACCACTTCGAACATTTTTGGGTCTAGAAGCCCCCCCGAGATGTCATTGATAATCTCGACACCGAACTCGTCTAGGAGACGCTCGGCGACCTCGGCGCGATACGTATCTATTGAAATCGGGAGCATAGGCGCTATTTTCCGCGCAATAGCACAGGCTTTTCGCAACGCCTTATACTCCTTTTCTGGGGTAGGGGGCGTGCTCCCAGGACGTGTGGAACACGCTCCGATATCAATAATAGCCCCTCCTTCGTCTACGACCTGACGGATACGCTTAGCTATCTTACGACTTGACTGACAACGACTCTTGGCATAGAAACTATCTCCTGTGACATTAAGAATCCCCATTACGACAGGCTTCTCCAGACTCAGGAGACGACTCCCACAACGAAGGGTACGCGCACTGACCCCCTCAAGCCCTCCGATCAGCTCGCCACAAGGGGTTACGGAACGTTGATTCTCTTGTATATCTGGCATGGCTTTCTTTATTTTCGGGAATCAATACTCCCAAGATAATTAGAATCAAAGATATTAGAACGGAAACGATCGTAGACAGAGGCCGCGCCCACAAGCACGATCCCATACCCCGCCCCATGTGCAAAGATAGACTCCGAGACCTCGAGATTACGAACACCATAGATCACTAAACTGCCTTTTTCGTTACCTGCCCCTCCGAACTCAAAGAGACAATGCCGGAAATAACTATCTCCAGCGACCACCTTATCATTTACAATCACCTCTTTCCACAGACCTCTCCTGGCACGAGCTGTAAACGTTACGCCGTCGGCGTGAATTGCTGTCCGTTGATAAACTCCAAAATTCAGAGCTCCATCACGCTCGAACTCTATTCGAGTACGTGCGGCAAAATCGACAATCGATGCATCTATTAGGAGTTCAGAGTGAATAATGTACGGACAGGAATAGTTGTAAAAGTAACACATCGTCGTTGAGAGCGTCCCATTGCGCAGGTAAATTCCACCGTGAGGTGCAGTCAACCTCAACGTACCATCCAAAGCGAGCAGGAGCGAAACCTGCCCACTGAGCGGGTTCCCCGTGTCCGTCTGTATAGAGACCTCGTGCAACCAGGGTCGATTAGAAGGCGTCACATGTGCGATTTCGATACCATCTCCTCCACAACGAATCAGTTGCGTGTTATGGATGGGGAAGTCTAGGTCGAGAATACTCATCGCTGGTGTATTTTCATTTCCAGCCTGCTCGACATCGAGGTAGTTGATATGGGTGGTTTCGAGGGATTTTACCACATGAATCCCCCTCCAATTGAGCTCGGTCGACTTGGGAAGTATTCTCACGGGTCTCTCTTGGGTTCCTTGGATGCGTAGTCCCCCTGCTCTTCGCTCTCCGACGATAAAGGCAGCATTAGCGCCCATGCGAACGGTTGTTCCCTCTGCAATGGTCAGGGTAGCCCCCTCAATATTCACACTCCCCTCTATCAGAATGGGTCTATTAGCTGTCCAGGTCGTATCTCGATCTATGAGGATACTCCCGACCCCATCCAAGCTGTTGTCCTCGTTCTGCGTACAACCGAACAAGACCACAAGCGATGAGTGGAGTAGAACAGTCCACAACCAGCGTAAGCACGTTCTCGTTTTCACCTACCAAGCGTATTCCCTACGACAAAGATAATATGTTATACAGAGACATACGTACCCTCTGCGATGCGATAGCCATCCCCTTTTCGTTCATTTTTCCTCTCCCATATCCGTTTAGGATACGACAAAAAATGAGGTAGCTCGGTCGAGGGTTTCTGCCTCCCTATTGAGTTGTTCGGCGGAGGCTGCCATTTCCTCGGCAGCGGTGGCATTTTCCTGAATCACAGACGAAAGCTCCTGCACTGCCGAATTTATCTGATCGACCCCGGCGCGTTGCTCGGAGCTAGCCATCGCGATTTCATTGACCAGAGCTGCAGTGCGTTTGACCTCTGGTACGACATCGCCGAGCTCCGCTGCCGCTTTTATCGTATCATTCAGCGAGTTCTGGGAATAGGTAGCAATCTCGTTAGCCGCCTCCCGACTACGCTCGGCGAGTTTGCGAATCTCGATGGCGACAATCGAGAAACCGCGCCCATGTTCTCCTGCACGCGCCGCCTCGACAGCGGCATTCAAGGCGAGAATATTCGTTTGATTGGCAATCTCGGTGATCATATTCGTTTTTTGAGAAATCGCCTGTACAGAGCCTAAGCTTTTTTGTGCGAGTTCATTGACACGCACAAAGCGTTCTTCCATAGATTGAGCGATATCACGCGTTTGTTGTGCGTTGGTGGCATTATGATCGACATTGGCGGCAATTTCTTCCATGGCACTACTTACCTCTTCTGCTCCTGCAGCTTGCGTGCTCGTTCCCTGAGAGATACGTTGCGACAGTGCATTGAGTTGCGCACTCGCCACCGTAACATTGCCCGCACCGGTTTTTACTCCTCCAATAGCCTCACGCACATGCCCCGTCATCTGCTCTATGGCTCTGCCGAGCGTACCAAATTCATCAAAACGCGCTAAGAAATCTCGCGTGAGTGTGGTATTAAAATTCCCATTAGCACAGAGTTCCATTTGCTCAACCCCCTGACGCAGGAGGCGTGTAATGGAATTCGCGGTATAGGTCGCCAAAGATACCGACAACACAAGTATGGCCACCAAGATGATGATTGTATAACAGAGCATGGACCATTGGGTATCTGAGTAACGCCCTATGAAGTAATGACATACGTCGTCGTACAGCGACGAGAGTTGCTTTGTCTGCGCAAGGATCTCATTGCGCAGGTCGACAAACTCTACGCTGACGGTATACAGGCTTTTCTCGGCCGCGCATAATTCCTGTATCAGGGATCGATGTACGGGATGTGTGATGTGTGCGAGAAGCTGCTCGTGAATACGAATCGTTACTTGAATCGCGTCAAGATCGTTATGCCCCCGATAGAGGGCAAAGGAAGTGAGCGCGGCGTTCATCTCCTTGGAATAGTAGGCAGAGACGGTCTCCATTTGTGCAAGCTGACTGTTCAGCCTGTCATATAGGGTATACACGCCACCCATCTCTTTTCCAATCTTCTGCTGCACTAGAGTGACCTTCTCTCCAGCATCTCGGTAGACCTCTAGGTCTTGAAAAAGCTTCTGAAGTCGTTCGACCCCCTCGGAATCACCCACCTTCTTGCAGCCCTCCACAACACGCTGCATGGAATAGGAAACACTATCCAGATTGCGAAGCGCCTCGCGGAGATCCGCTTCATTGGCAAACTGTATGTAATCCTTGGCTGCGGATGTGGACTCACTCATGAAATAAGTTGCATTCTGCATCCTGTAAAGTGAAAACATCACAGTACGCACACGCACCAATTTCACAATCAACCATAAGCCAAAAACAAGAGTTAAGAAGGCTATGATACCGAACATCAAATTGAGACGCGCTCTTGTATTAAGCTTCATTCTGTCATATATTAAGCATTGAGTAATACAGCGAAGATACAACAAATAATCCGCAATATCAATACACTATTCATCCCTAGACATATCCCCCCCTCTCTACAGCAAGAGAGTATAGCCATAAAATCCTACGTTTTAGCAAGATGACCCTTTACGAATACTACTTTTTAGCCACACCACCTCCCCCCACTCTCCTTCCTATACACAACTCCCCTCCCCCAAAAAGCTTTACACAAAAAACAGGGATGCGGTTGCACCCCTGTAACTTATTCTACAATCCCATCCCCTTAAGTGTCGCACACTAGTTGAACTTTTTGTATTCGTAGGAATACATGACGCGATACTTATAGGGGGCATAGTAGGAGTCGACCTTTACCATATTTCCAGCTTGGTCGAACTCGGAATCTTTTTTTGATAGAGAGGTAGGGTCACCGTCATTCCACTGCTCAGTGACGAGGTTTCCCTCCTTGTCGTAGGAATAATCGTTGTTGACCAAATCCTTTCCAGCAGCACCTTCCTTCTTGAGGACACGCACGAGCTGTCCTTTGTTATTGAAAACATACTTGAGCATGTGGCGGAACTCCCCACCATAACTTTCGGTCTCTGTTTCAATACGGTTCTGCGCGTCGTAAGTATAGACGAGCTTACGCATTTCCTTTCCATCGGTACTTGTTTGGATGTCGGAGATGAGATTCTCCTTGGCATCAAACACCTTTTCTATGACGTATGCGATTCCCGTCTTGGGAGTAACGCGAATCTGTTGCTTAGCTCCGTTGTAGGAATAAATCCATCGCTCGGCAACGGAATTATCCGCATTAAATCGAGTAATGTCGGAGAGCTTTCCGTTTGGGAGGTAGTTATAGACCACACGATAATTGGAAGATCCGTCAAACCCGACCTCGGTTTTCTTATTCCCCTTGGAGTCGTAGGTGAAATTTTGCTTGAAAGAAACCTTCATCGATCCCTTCTTGTCGGTGGGCTCTTCCTTTCTGTACTCGAGTCTCTGCCCCTGCTCATTGTATGTGTAGTAGAGGCGCGAGGACTCTTCGCCACTGGAGCGATAGTTGACGATGAGGAGCGGATTTCCACTCTTGTCGTAAGTGGTGACGCTGGTAATATAGCCCTTAGGGGCGGGCTTATCCTTGGTATATTTATGTGTATACTGTGTACACTTCTCGATGTTATTGGCAACCATACGCTGTCGTTCGAGACTCTCGCGGTCAAGCTGCGCTAGTAGTGACAAAGGCACTAGGAGGCATAAGATGAACAAGTAAGATTTCATGCTTGATTTCTCTCTTCTTAGGGCTAATTTTATCGGGGGGAATGGAGTTACGCCTCCTTTTTCTTCTTAAACTTATTTCGGAACTCCTCTTGTCGTCGTTTCAGCTCCTTACGATCGAGCCTCGACTCTACGGTAAAAATCCGTCGTTCGCTACCATGTTCCGTAAACCACCATTGGAAGTCGGAGCTTTTTCTAGCGACGTCGATCAACCCGAGTCCCGCCCCTCCTCGCTCGCTGAGCGATCCATTGGAGAGCTGTGTCATGTACATAATTCGTTTTTCTTCTGGAGTACGGCAGGCGCTATTCCCTAACTTCGCCTCCAGTTTGATGTACATCGACTCTACCACGAAATTGGAGCAACGGATGATGACCTCCTCCTCGGTCACCAGAAGATGATAGGCTATCCAACAGGGTTGTGGGTTTGCCTGTTCATTTCCAGTCGTTTGCGATATGTTGTGCACCTTCTCTGTCCCAAAGCGCGCCCCGTGCCGATTGACATTCTGCATCAACTCGACGGTGATGTGAAAGGCACGGGAGTAGACCTGGTAACAATCTAGCAGTTCTTGGAAATGAACATTATCTGTAAAGCTCATTTGTAGGAAGTTGACAAAGACGAAATGATCGATGAACCCACAATAATGGAGTTCCCCTAGCACATCAACGACTTCCTCGCCGCGACTCAAATCATATTCTAGGCTGCTAGTCATTTCGAATTTGCTTTATCCCTTTTCGGTGCACAAATATACGTAAAATCCCCAGACACCACACCGTTTTTCCCCAGAAGTGAGTAAGTTTTTTTACTAATGAGTGGTTTTTCACCTATAAAGTGTGTCTAAAATTGGTTATTCTCTCGTTCTTCGCCTATTTGTGCGATCTCTGTTACGGCGGGGATCTCTGCCTCTTTTTTCTTTTCAGCGACCCCCTTAATCAGGAGCACAATCATCCACCCACAGATGATGGCTAAGAAGACCAATAGGAAGCTAAATTCAAAAGAGTCTGGGGGTGGGGTATGGGCTAATTTTTGGAAGAAGTAGTAGATGAAGACGACCATCCCGTTATTTATGGCGTGCACCACGATAGGCATCCATAGAGTGCCGGTGTAATGAAAGAGATACCCCAAGACGGCTCCGTAAAGGATTCGTACCAAAAATCCGGAGAGCTGCAGGTGTACAGTACTAAAGATGATGGCTACGACCCAGACTGCCACGTGCACTTTCATCCCTCTACGTATGAAGAAGGAGAGTAGCAGCCCTCGGAAAAAGAGTTCCTCACAGATGGCAGGGATGACGGCCACGACCATAAGATTGGCCAATAGGACGGCGGGTTCCTCGTTGGAGAGGAGGGTATGTAGCAGGGAGGTCGCGCGCTGTTCCAATCCGAGTAACCAATCGGGGGTAGATAGCCATCCGTTCATGTAGGTAAAGAACCAAACCACGGGCTGCAGGAGCATGACAATAGCAAAACTGAGGAAACATAGCCTCCCCCAACCAATGGGGCGTACAAAATCCTTGGCAAAGGGTTCTACGTGAATCACGCGCCAGAAGAAGACTGGTGCGCCAAAAAAGAGGATTGTGGAAAGCGCTTGCAGGAGTCGCATCATCCACGGGTGCTGCATTTGCTCTGGAAAGTAGCTCATGAATGACGCGGAGAGAAGGATAGTCAAGAATGCTCCGCCTAAGATCAAGGCTGCTAAGAGCAGGAGTTCGGAAAATAATCTTCTTTCGCGAAAGACGTACTCCGTAGTCCCTTTCCTATTTTTCGTTGGTGTGGGATAAAAACCAGAAATTTGCATTATAATGAGATTCGACGAGGTGTTCCACAGAATCGTCGAGGCGAGAGAAGAAATCCAATCCACTCAACCCTTCCAAACTATCTACTGTGCATCGGACGTTGCTCAAAGATATAAAATCTTTTTTATTTTCCATAATAAATGCGATACTTTCCCATCGTCCCTCAAATCTTGTCAGCAGTGCTTTGTAGAAATGGGAAGGCACGGGGATCTGGTTTTGTCCGATGTAGGTCAAGGTTTTTAGGAACAGGGGACCCGTCACGACATAGAGCGTGTCGTAACGGCGTGTCCAGTCTCTGACCTGTGCTTCTAACTTTTTCCACGCCCCACGATTGAATGCTGGACATTGTGGAGAGATGTTTGTGAAGTAGAATGATTGTCGCATGGCCAGCTCATCCCAATGCATGTCGGAGGCTGGTGCGAGGTGTCCTCTATCGAAACCGCTTCGCTTATAATCCTCGTTGGTGGCGCCCCCCGCCTGTTGAGGATCTTCCGTAAAACGGTTGGAGCGCCCCACGCGTTTGGTAAGTTCAGACCTTAGGAACTGGTATGCCACCCAGAGCGACTGTTTGTAATACGGCGAAAAACCATAGGAGAAAGCCTGACGATAGTGTACCCGCAGGGTGGTGTCGGGGGAACGCGGGATCTCGAGAGGGAGGTTCTGGGTCGTCTCTCCCTCCCCCCTCACAAGCTCCTTTTTCTCCTCTTGTCTGCACTGACGCACCTGCACATAGCCTGTACATCCGACAAGGAAGAGAAAAAGCAGACACTCGAGTATGCAGAATTTAAGTTTGAGGTACGACACTTCTCCGTCAGCAATTAGTGGATTATGGGGTCAAATTTAATAAAAAGCATGCCCAAACGGCGTCGGGTGTTTCCTACCGAGATACCGTCCTAGAAGGATACTGTCCTAAAAAAGTGTGTAAGCTCCACTTTTAGTAACTTGGTGTTGA
>CAUUCP010000033.1:0-26510 GCA_963543925.1 uncultured Bacteroidia bacterium
CAACACCAAGTTACTAAAAGTGGAGCTTACACACTTTTTTAGGACAGTATCATACACCGAGGAGATACCGAGGGAATTAGGTAAAATCACCTACTCCAAAATAGCCCATACTCTATACGTATTTCTTTATTTCGTTACGCTATTATTTAGCTCATCGTATAAAAATAGAGCTTTAGGATTTCCTAAACTGGTGGTCTACACTATGCGCATAAAAAACAGTGGTAGACCTGAAGATAGGTAGCTTCTTTACACACTGTGTAGGACAGTATCATATAAAGGTTTATCAGCCCCCGATCTCCTACCATCCCCCGTGGTGCTTACACACTCTTACAGACACGACCTTTTACTGGAACTCTACCGACAGTTCTTTTATTACCTTTGTTCTCTCAAAACAGGTCTAGAGTTGAAAAATGAAAAAGTACAGACAATACCCGACCTTGAACCTAGCAGAGGTCGCTAAGAAGACACTCACCCACTGGGAATCTATTCATGCGTTTGAGGCTAGTCTGTCTATTCGCAAGGGGGCTTCCTCTTATGTATTTTTCGAAGGACCTCCCTCCGCTAATGGATTACCTGGTATCCACCACGTTATGGCGCGTACGATTAAGGATGCCGTCTGCCGTTATCGTACCCAAAAAGGGTTTCGCGTAGAACGAAAAGCTGGATGGGATACTCACGGCTTGCCCGTCGAATTGGGCGTAGAAACCTTACTCGGCATTACGAAGGAGGATATCGGGAAGAAGATCTCCATTGAGGACTATAACCAAGCCTGTCGCACGGAGGTGATGAAGTACACCGATAAGTGGCGACAACTCACCCAGCAGATGGGGTATTGGGTCGATCTCGATCACCCCTATGTGACCTATCATACCAAGTATGTAGAGTCTCTTTGGTGGTTACTGAAAAAACTTTACGAGGGAGGATATCTTTACAAAGGGAAGACGATCCAACCCTATTCTCCTGCGGCGGGTACGGGGCTGAGTACTCATGAATTGAACCAACCAGGGTGCTATCGAGATGTATCTGATACGACCGTCGTGGGAATGTTTCGGGTGTTGGAGGGCGAGACGCCTGCCTGCTATAATGGTAAGCCTCTTTATATCCTCGCTTGGACCACAACGCCTTGGACGCTAGCTTCCAATACAGCCTTGGCGGTGGGAAAGAATATCCGATATCAATATATCGAGACGTTGAATCCCTACACTGGAGTTCCGTGTGTCGTGGTCTTGGCAGAGTCTCGCGTGGGAGCTTATTTTAATCCAGCGGGTAAAGATCAACCTTTGGTTGCTCCAGAAAATAATAAGACTCCCTTGCCGTGGCATTTTGTGCAGGAGGTGTTGGGGGATGCGCTCGTCGGCTTACGTTATGAACCACTTTTCCGTTGGACAAAACCGCGAGGCGATGCCTATCGCGTGATTCCGGGTGATTTTGTTACGACAGAGGACGGGACTGGGATTGTACATATTGCTCCAACCTTTGGGGCAGATGACGCTCGTGTTGCGAAAGAACAGGGGATTGTGGGGATGGAGCTACAAGCCCATGATGATGATATCGCACCCATGGTCGATCGTAAGGGACGCTTCTATTGTCTCGAAGACCTCGTACCAGCGTATGTACGTGATTATGTCTATTGCGAAGAGTATAGTAAGTGGGCTGGACGTTACGTAAAATCGGGTTATACGACCGCAGAAGACCCGATGGGGGGAGAACTGGACGTAGACCTCTGTGTAGATCTAAAACAGCGAGGATTAGCCTTTAAAATAGAAAAACATAAGCATAGCTATCCGCATTGCTGGCGTACGGACAAACCTGTACTCTATTATCCATTGGATTCGTGGTTTATTCGTACGACGGCTTTCCGCGATCGTTTGTTAGAGCTCAATGAAACCATTGATTGGCATCCAGAGTCTACGGGAACTGGGCGTTTTGCCAAGTGGTTGGAAAATTTGGTAGACTGGAACTTGTCAAGGTCGCGTTTCTGGGGAACGCCACTCCCTATCTGGGCTACGAAGGATAGGAAGGAGCTCAAGTGTATCGGCTCGTTGGAAGAACTGCGTGCTGAGTGCGACAAGGCCGTACAAGCTGGGATTATGAAAGATAATCCGTTAGCAAGTTTCCGTCCAGGAGATAATTCCGAGGCAAATTATGAGGCGGTAGATATCCATCGTCCCTACGTTGACAATATCGTGCTCGTCGCTGCGGATGGGCAACCCATGTACCGAGAGCCCGATCTCATCGACGTATGGTTCGATTCGGGCGCAATGCCTTATGCACAGTGGCATTATCCGTTTGAGAATAAAGAGACTTTCGATACTCATTTCCCCGCAGATTTTATTGCCGAGGGGGTTGACCAGACACGTGGTTGGTTCTTTACGCTCCATGCTATTGCGACGATGATCTCCGATTCGGTCGCTTTCAAGCACATTATATCCAATGGCTTGGTGCTTGACAAGGAAGGGAATAAGATGAGTAAGCGTCTCGGCAATGCCGTAGATCCCTTTAAGGAGTTAGAAAGTAAGGGCGCGGACGCCGTGCGTTGGTATGTACTTACCAATGCTGCACCGTGGGATAACTTGAAATACGACTCCGATGGTGTCGACGAGTGTGTGCGGAAGTTCTTCTCTACCCTTCACAATACCTATTCCTTTTTCGCACTGTATGCAAATGTCGATGAGTTTGATTCGAAGACTGCCCCTGTACCATTTGCTGAGCGTCCTGAGTTGGATCGTTGGGTACTCTCTCGTCTGAACACCCTTATCCAAGAGGTCGACCAAGCCTATGAGGGGTATGACCTCACGCGTGCTGGACGTCTTATCCAAGATTTTGTTACCGAGCATCTGAGCAACTGGTACGTGCGTTTGAGCCGGAAGCGTTTCTGGGGAGGTGGTATGACCCAAGATAAGTTGGCGGCCTTCCAGACGCTTTATCGCTGTTTACAAGTCGTGGCGCAGCTGATGGCGCCCATTGCGCCATTCTATGCCGATCAACTCTATGCCGATCTCCTGCAGGTTGAAAATGCCTCTACTGCGGAGTGTGTACACCTTGTAGATTTCCCGACGGTGGACGCTGGATGTATTGATCGTGAGTTGGAGGAGCGGATGTCGCTTGCGCAGCGTTTCACCTCAATGGTGTTAGCCTTGCGTAAAAAGGTCGCGATCAAGGTGCGTCAACCACTGGCGAGGTTGATGATCCCTGTTTTGAATTCGGAGTTTGAAAAGCGTCTACGCGCAGTAGAAACCTTGCTTTTGAACGAGGTAAATGTAAAGAGAATCGAGTATCTCGATCCGCTTAATACTGTCCTTGTGAAGCGAGTAAAACCAGATTTCAAGGCTCTCGGTCCGAAGTTTGGGAAGGCCATGAAACAGCTTGCGACCGCATTGCAGCAGCTCCCTCAGTCTGAAATTGCTGCTTGGGAACAGAAGGGGGAACTCGTCTTGGAATTGCAAGGAACGACCTATACAGTCGCCTTGAGTGATGTAGAGATCGCGCCAGAGGATATCCCTGGGTGTCTCGTTGCGGCGGAGGGGGGATTGACTGTGGCGCTCGATTATGAGTTAACGACCGAGCTCCTAGAAGAAGGATTGGCGCGAGAATTGGTGAATAGGGTTCAGAACCAGCGTAAGGAGAATGGTTATGAGGTTTCGGATAGGATTGCCCTGTCGATTGCTGGAGGTGCAGATACGTTGAAAGCCCTTGAACACTTTAAGGAGTATATCCAAGCCCAGACGCTGTGCGAGCGTTTCGAGTGCGTAGCTGAGAATCTGGGGACGCTCCTGGTTGACTTTGGAGAACCTTATGGTACAGTAAGGATCGGGGTGGAAAAGGTATAAGATTTTGTTATTACAATTCCTAGGGTGGTGAGACGTTGCGAGTGGATCGGTTTGTTATTGGTGCTGCTGCTCTTGTTTTTAGATCAGTGGCTGAAGGTGTGGGTAAAAACCTCGATGTATCTAGGGGAAGAGATCCCTCTCTTGGGGAATTGGGCGAAGCTCTATTTCGTTGAGAATTTTGGTATCGCTTTCGGTCTTAAGCCTTCGAACAATGGGGTGAAGCTCTTGCTGAGTATCGTCCGAATCCTGTGTGTTGCTGGAATGTGTTGTCTCGCACACTGGGTCGTGCGCAAGCCTCAAGTGCCTCGGGGGATTTATTATGCGCTTTGTGCTGTGTTAGCTGGTGCACTAGGCAATGTCATTGATGGTACCTTCTATGGTCAGCTATTTTCTTCTAGCGATGGGATGCAGCTCGTTGGGAATGAGATGGTTCCTGCTGTTGCTACTTTTTTGCCTGCGGAGGGGGGGTATGCGCCATTTTTCCAAGGTAAAGTGGTCGATATGTTCTATTTCCCTATTATCGATTTCGTATGGCCTGCTAGTATACCTTGGGTCGGAGGATACCGTTTTGTCTTTTTTAGTCCTATCTTTAACCTAGCAGACGCCATGATTTCTGTGGCACTTTTTTATCTGATGATCTTTCAGTGGCGCTTTTTTCTTAACCTTCCCTTGACGTTCAAAACAAAGAGATAACCGAAGTATTACGATGAAAATAGTTAAGACGATTCTTATTCTAGCTCTAATTGCTTTGATCTTTATGCTCTTTCGAGGTTGTAGTTCCTACAACAAAATGGTGAAGTTAGACGAGGCTGTTTCGCACCAATGGGGGCTGGTTGAGAACGCCTACCAGCGGCGAGCAGACCTTATCCCAAGCCTTGTGTCTACAATTAAGGGATCTTCCAATTTTGAACAAGGTACGCTTACAGGGGTTATTGAGGCTCGTGCCAAGGCTACCTCGGTAAACATCGATGCCTCGAACCTTACCGAACAAAATATTCAAGCTTTTCAGGCTGCGCAAGGACAGCTCAGTAGTGCGCTGTCCCGTCTTTTGGTGACAATCGAGCGTTATCCTGATCTTAAGACGACCCAACAGTTCCAAGATATGTTGGCTAGCCTAGAGGGTACTGAAAACCGGATCGCTTTGGCGCGTAATGAGTATAACGAGTCGGTGCAAGTTTACAATTCCTACATCCGTCGTTTCCCGCAACTTATTTTTGCGCGTCTTTTCGGGTTTAATGTACGGGGATATTTCAAATCAGAGGTTGGGGCTGAACGCCGAGTAGATATCAATTTCGACGGTGTGGGAGTGCCGCCGCAGCAACAACAACAGCAGCAATAAGCCGTGCCATTTGAACAAGAGGAAATCTAAGCGAGTCTTTTCATGAGTATCAAGATCCTTATCTGGATTATCGCTGTCGCCATTTTGCTCGTGAGATCTTATAACAAGTCGCGAAAAAAGAAGGCGGAACGGGTTGCTATGCAGCAACAAGCCGATGAGAAAACTCACGAGGCGATTGTGGGGGACGAGCTAATTGAGGACGAGCCAACAGTTGTACAGGTTTCGCGGGAAGAGGAAACACACTCACCAGATACTCAAGAGGGGTGGCTGCATTTTATAGAAAAGAAGCTGGGAAAGTCTTCCCTCGAGGAGATGGGTGGCGAACAACCGACGCCAGAACAAGAAGGTAGTTTCCGAACCGTATACCAAGCTGCAGAGGATGAGGGGGTATCTGCCTTCTCGGAAGAGATAACTGAGAACAGAAAGTCGCAGCTCTCTACACCGACGGTGCAGCCGCTCCGTCTCCCCGATGGGCAACTTTTTGATCTGCGGACAGCCATGATCTACGATGTGCTGCTACATCGGCGTACAACGGGGATGTTGGGACTTAGGACGGGATATCGTCCTAGGTAATAGAACCTATCTCTATGACGTGCGTACAACAATAAAAGAAATACCCGAAATTATGATTACCGATCGTATCGAAATTGTATGTAAAAACACGGCAACACGTTACTATGTCGCGCCGGGAAGTTCTCTTCTAGAGCTTGCGGATTCGTTTGGTCTCTCCCTCTCTTATCCGATCCTCGGGGCGATGGTAAACAATCGCTTGCGGGATTTGCGTTTCCGTGTCTATAGTCCGATTACGGTCGAGTTTATCGATATCTCACACCCCGCAGGGCTTCGAATGTATGTTCGCTCGCTCTTCTTCTTGCTTCAGAAGGCGGTGCGGGACGGGATGCCAACTTGTAGGCTACGGGTCAATCATTCTGTATCACGAGGGTATTATTGCGAGCTCGCGGGATATCGCGAACCCTTAGAGCCTTCCATAATTGCGGATTTCCGAGAGCGTATGCACCAACTTGTGGCTCGCAATATCCCGTTTGAAACAAGAGCAACGCTTACTACAGACGCCATTGAGATCTTTAAGAGGCAGGGGGATTTGGAGAAGGTGCGACTCCTAGAGAGCCGTCCACGTCTTTATACAACCCTTTACGGGCTCGATGGTATATGGGATTATTATTTTGAGGGGCTTGTCCCCTCTACGGGGTATTTGACGACTTTTGGGCTTGAAAATTTCTTCCAAGGAATGCTGTTGCGGATACCACAGCAAAAGAATCCCGACCAAGTGGAGGAAATGGTGGTACAGAATAAGATGTTCGACATCTTCAAAGAGTACCAAACCTGGGTGGATATCCTTGGTATTCAGGATGCAGGGACGATAAATACGCAGATTCGTGACGGAAAAGCGGCGAACTTGATTCAGGTTTCAGAGGCTTTGCATGAAAAGAAAGTGGCGCAGATTGCGGATCAGATCAAGGAGCGTCCCAAGATGCCTCGGATTATCTTGATTGCTGGTCCTTCTTCGTCGGGCAAGACCACATTCTCGAAACGCTTGGCTGTGCAGTTGCGGGTAGCAGGGATGTTCCCGCATCTCATCTCATTGGATAATTATTTTGTGGATAGAGAAAAAACACCTCGTGACGAACACGGAGAGTATGATTTCGAAGCGCTGGGGGCGCTTGACATTGCCACGTTTAATGAAGATTTGTTGAAGCTTCTCGCTGGCGAACGAGTGGAGCTGCCAAAATTCTCGTTTGAAACGGGAAAGCGATTCTATGACGGTACTTTTTTACAGATCGGGGAGCAGGATGTTATGGTGATTGAGGGAATTCACGGTTTGAATCCCGATTTGACATCTCGCATAGCTGCCGAGGATAAGTTTAAGATCTACATCTCGGCGCTAACTTCCATCTCGTTGGATGGGCGTAACCGGATTGCATCCTCTGACAATCGTCTGTTACGTCGCTTAGTACGCGATTTCCGTTACCGTCATTATAGCGGGGTGGATACGATTCGTCGTTGGGCAAGTGTGCGTCGTGGGGAGGATAAAAATATTTTCCCCTACCAAGAGGAAGCTGATGTTATGTTCAATTCTGCTCTTCCTTATGAGTTTAATGTCTTGAAACGTAATGCTGAGGCTGTCCTTTCGGAAGTACCAAATGACGTGCCTGAGTACTCCGAAGCGGTACGGTTGCAACGTTTTTTGAGGGTTTTTGCCCCACTACCTGAGGAGGGAATACCTCCGACTTCAATCCTTCGAGAGTTCTTGGGAGGTAGTTCTTTCTCCTATAAATAGGGGGTGAAAGGTAAAAAACGGAAGGGGGGACATACGAAATCGATAGATTAGAGTATATTTGTGATTAGGGATTAGGGGAGAGTTGCTTGTTTTTTCGAGTGAGTCCTTTAGTTGCTAAGCAGAGTCTAATGAATTGGACTGAGCATGATAAAAAGTTTAGTCGTAACGCTCAATAGCTTGGTGCTCTTGTTCTTGGGTCTTTTTGCTGGGGAGTCTATCTCCTTGGAAATGGAGACGCGGAGTGAGGTTGAGGCTGGGACGCAATTTGAGGTCTCAGTGATGATCGATAAGGGAGAGTCCGAGAGTTTTGCGCGTTTTAGTGCCGAGTTACCCCGTGGGTTGAAGGCTGTCTCTGGTAGTGCCGAAAATGCAGATTTCAGGTTTGAGGGGCAGCAGGTTAAATTCGTTTGGATGCGGTTACCGAACCTCCCAAAATTGCGCCTCTCCTATCGGGTAGAGGTCGATCCCCGCCTGCGTGGTACATTTACACTTGGAGGAGAATTGGCTTATATAGCAGACAATGCCCGTCAGACGGCAGTGGTCGCGCCGCGTACGATTGTCATAACTCCGTCCCCCAATGTCGTTGCAGATAAACAGTTAGATTTGGCTGATTATCAGACCTCCATTCCTGCACAACGAGATATCGCGCTTGCGATGTTGAAGGTGCGTTGTATTCGCGAAACACCGACTTTGCTGAGTGATGGGCAGGATTATGTGGTAAGAATTCTTGTCAATCGAGGCGAGGCGCTTAAGTTTGCAAAGATTGAGGAGAATATCCCAAAGGGGTACACCGCAGAGCCGATTGACGCCAAGGAGGCGATCTTCTCCTGCGAAGATGGAGTGGTGAAATTCTTGTGGATGACGCTCCCTGCAGAGGAGTTATTTACCGTTTCCTACCGATTGATCCCAGAGAAAGGGGGAGGATTGAAGGGAGATCCGAAGATTACTGGCTCTTTCTCCTTTGTGCAAAATGAGGCTACGCGTACCATTGCAATTACACAACGTGACGTTAGGTTACAAAATATGACGACTGCACAGCTTGAGGGGCTGGTGCGTGAAACTCCAGTCGTAAGAAGTGAGCTCTCTAATTCTGAGGGGGGAACACTCGATCCTCAAGGTCCGTCACAGGGTGGGGTTGAGTTTGAGGTGAAGCATCAGAAGATTGCCCCAATGAGTCAGGGAAAGGGGGCGCGTACTGGGCGTCGTACACGTATCGTGCAGAATATGGATGATTTCCTCTTAGCTCCCGAGTCTGGGGTCTATTACCGTGTACAGGTTGCGGCAGGACACCGTCCTATAGATATCAATCGGTATTTCCGCAGACTCTCTTTACATGCCGATGTACGGACAGAGAGACATGAGGGATGGTACAAATATTCCGTGGGCTCTTTCAAAGAATATAAAGAGGCGCGGGATTATCGTACAGAGGTCTGGAATACGACGCCTATTCGTGATGCATTTGTTGCTGCGTATAACAATGGAAATCGTATTACCGTACAAGAAGCGTTGATGATAACTTCGCAGAAGTGGTATAGGTAGTGTCTATTCTGAGGGAAAGGATCTGGTTTAAGAAAAAACATGTCGACTATCGGGCGTTTGCATATTATCCTCACTGGGCTGTGTCTCTTGTTTTTGACGTTAGTGGCGACTCGCTTGCAGGCGCAGGACGTCGAGGATTTTTATGCTCGAATGCTCGAGCAGGAGGTTGAAGTCGTAAATCCTGTGAAGTACCCTGTAATAGGTTTTGGGGCAGGGATTATCAACTTTATGGGAGATGTCCGTTACGGGGCTGATAGTCCCCTATTAGGAACCTGGGGGGCTAAGATGAACGTATCTACTCTACTCGGAAAGTCCAAACAGATTAAGATGAACGTGTCGGTGATGTACGGCACATTACAGGGACATGATTTTGAGAAGTCCCTTAAGATGAATACTACCAAGCTTCCCAAGATTGACAATAAGTTATGGTATCCAAACTCTGCTTTTCAGACAGAGATTATCGAGATTACGACAGGGGTTGAGTACAATTTCTGGCACTTGCTTGGGACGAGGAGAATGGTGCGTCCTTATGTCTCCGTGGGAGCAGGGATTCTCCTCTTCACTCCAAAGAATAATTATAAAACCAGTGACGGGAAGTTCTATAACTTTTGGAGTGATGGGACTGTGCGTCTTCTTGGAGAGCACACTCCCCATGCTAGCACTGCAAAGCCTGTGCGGATGGACGACGTTTTTGAAACAGACTTGAAGAAAGCAAATCTCTTTGGGTTTAAGAGTGTGCCTCCCGTGACAGCTGTTTTCCCCGCAGAGCTCGGGGTGGATATCTATCTCTCTGATCGTGTTTACTGTCGGTTGAGCTCTTCGCTACACTATTCATTAACCGATCTGTTAGATGGTTATGATGCTGATGTCGCAAAACGTTATGGTTTTAAGACACCAGCTTTTCATGACATGTACCTCTACACAGGGTTGTCTCTTCATTTGGATCTCTTCTCGCAAGCTGAGTCGTTTATCGTCGATCGCGTCTTCGCTGATATCGAGGACTTCGACTACGAGGTCTTCTTTGTAGACCAAGACAATGATGGGGTATTTGATCAATTGGATGAGTGTCCAGATACGCCACCGAATGTCCTTGTAGATTCCGTAGGGTGTCCATTGGATGGGGATGGCGATGGAGTATGGGATGTGAAAGATAAGGAGTTACAGACAGCTTATAATACTCCTGTTGATGACGAAGGAGTCGAGTTGACCGATGCTGGGCGTACGCTTCCGCGTTTACGTATTCCTCCGGTACTCCGTTCGAAGATGAGAGTGATTCCTGTCGCTTCCCAGTGGGAACATCAGTATACCTTCGATTCGCGAGAAATTCCGAGTAAGTTCCGTGTGGTTGATGTCGATGGTGATGGCTATATCTCATTTGATGAGGTGATCCGAGCTGTGGATGACTACTTTACAGGAAGTAATTCTTTTACTCCCGAGGATATCTATGAATTGAATGCCTTCTTCTTTGCACAGTAATGTGCTGGGAGGTCGAGCTACCTTGTGTTGCTGTCGTGTGAGAGCATAATGAAGTGGTAGATTTACATAGCCGTCGTGTATTTTGAAGTTGATAGAGGCGCTCGCTAATAAAGTATTGGTGTCGGGGATACGAATTGAGAGAACATAGACTTATCTATTTGTTTGATAGGAGAGTCTTTTTCGGGAGAGAGCATTTCGTTTTCTTTATCCATGATGAGACAAAAAGGTATCTCTTGTCACACAAGAGGGGAGTAGAGGTACGTATTGACGATTGTGGATATTAAAGAACGTATTGCGAAACAAAGGCTGGGGGTAAGTCTCTTTATTCCTCTGCTTCTTGTTCTTGTTATTTGGCTTATGCATTTTGTTGCATTGAACACCGCAGGGGCTTCGCTCTTTTGGTTGGGGATTTATCCGCGTACGGTTGCGGGATTGGTCGGGATTGTCTTATCGCCTCTTTTACACGAAGGTTGGGAACATGCGCTTTCCAATAGTATTGCACTCCTAGTCTTTGGAATCGCACTTTTCTACTTCTATCCGCGAGAAGCTTGGCGGGTATTCCTCTTGGGTTGGCTCCTCAGTGGTCTACTTACGTGGATGATGGGGCGGAGTGCTTATCATATCGGAGCGAGTGGATTGATCTATGTCTTTGGTGCATTCCTATTTTTTCGTGGTTGGCGTGTTCGACGTCGTGCTTTGGCGGCACTCTCGTTAGTGGTTACATTCCTTTATGGTAGTATGGTCTGGGGGATTTTTCCTAACAACACGAATATCTCTTGGGAGGGGCATCTTGCTGGTGCTCTCGTCGGAATTTTGTTGGCTTATGGGCTCACTTTGCCCAAGAGAGAAAACCGTTCTGCTTTTGGTACTGTCGCTGCCTTTGACTATTCCGCGTGCACGCACACTGGTTTGAGTGTTTGGCATTTGGGTTATAAGATTAGAAAAAGGAACTCTTGAGGAGATGCAAATTCGGATAAGAAAGAGGGGGGAAGCCTCTAATGACAATAATTTGAGTACCTTCGCTGCGAGGAATGGTGTGGCGTCGTATACTTCGGTGGCGATCGCTTTGGGGAGGTAAATGTTCTAATGGTTAACGATATAGTTGTATGAAGAAGGTTCTTTTACTGGTTTGGTTCTTGTGCCTAGCGGTCTCCCTTTGGGCTCAAGAACCTATTCGCTTCGGTAAACAGGCGGTTTACTTAGAGGCGAACGTACAGCCTAAGACGCGTTCTGGGTATCCGACTTCTAGTTTGGAGTTGGGGATTCCTGCAGGCGATCGCCTCAACGTCTTGGTTCAGTTTTCGGGAGATGTTCGTCCTGAGAACTTGGAAAAAAGAGGTATTAAACTTCAAAATTATCTGGGGAGTAATGCTTACTTCGCTACGGTCGAGCCTGGCGTACGCGCTAGTGACTTTGTAGGAACGGGGCTACGTGCAGTAACCCCTATTAAGGGAGACTGGAAATTGGCAGAGGGAGTACTCGGGGAACACATCCCAGAGTATGCGGTTGATGGTACGTCTGTCGCGCTTTCGCTTTTTTGGTTTCCTACCGTGGATTGGAATTGGGTGAAGAATTATCTCTCAGAGCATCACATTCCATTTTCTTCGGGCTCTGACCTTTTTCACAATGTGCAGATCTCGATTCCAAAAGAGGAGATTCAGAAGCTCGCGGAGGAAGAGTGGGTACAGTCCATCTCGTTGAAAGATGCGCCTAAGACACTTACGAATTTCCGTGGGGCGCGGATGCACGGGGCTGCGATTTTACGTCGTCCGTATGCAGAAGGGGGGCTTGCGCTCACTGGGAAGGGAGTCCGTATCGGTATATGGGATGGTAATGTCGCCCCGCACGTAGATTACGGAGATCGTTATCACTGTCTAGAGTTTGAGACCTCGCTTGCGTCTACTGGAGCTCACGGGATGCACGTGACGGGGACGATGATCGGGGCGGGGCTTCTAGACCCAAGAGGGCGCGGTATGGCTCCTGAGGCCGAGATTTGGACAAACAATTTCAACGTCTCTTCCAATGGTAAGGTCGTTGCGCTTGAAATGTTCGAAGTGTGGGATGAACATAAGATTTCACTTACTAACAACTCCTATGGTCTTTCTTATGCACGGAGTTGCGAGTCTTATAAAGATCTCTCTTATAGTACGTTCAGTACTGAGCCTGCGATAGACCTTCTTTGTGCTGAAGTTCCTTCTCTTACTCACGTTTTTGCGGCAGGGAACGAGGGAGGATATTGTCATTCTGTGAATCCAGATGGCTATGGGACAATCACGCACCGTGCGAAGAACCCGATTTATGTAGGGAATATTAGTCACTTGGGGGCGATTGAGATCTCCTCTAGTCGTGGTCCTGCGGATGATGGACGTCTTTTCCCAACAGTATCGGCTCGTGGTCTGAGTGTTTGGTCTACGGTGGATGAACAGGGGTATGAGGGGATGACGGGAACCTCCATGGCTTGTCCGACAGTTACAGGACATCTTGCTTTGGTGACCGAGCGTTACAAACAGTTGCATGGAGGCGTGGTGCCGAATAATACGCTTCTCAAAGCTTTGATCGCAAATACCGCAAGAGATGAAGGGCGTCCTGGTCCTGACTACGATTATGGTTTCGGCTCAATTGAGACGCAGAATGCGATTCTGGCTATGGAGAATGGGTGGTATAAAGAGGATAAGATCCGCTTTAACGATGTCTCTAAAACATACGATGTGACGATTCCAAACGGCGTAAAGCGTTTCCGTGCTATGATCGTATGGAATGACCCCGTGGCGATTAAGCAATATGCCTATGGGGAAAGTGCACTGATTAACGATCTTGATCTCAGTGTTGAAGTCGCTGGGGAAACAATATTGGCCTATGCTTTGGATAAGAAAGATCCTAAGGCGCCAGCGCAGAAGAAAGGAAACCACATAGACCCGATTGAGCAGGTGGAAATTGCCTCGCCTGCTGCGGGAACCTACAAGCTCAATGTTACGGCTAAGATTCGCCAAGGTGGTGAGCAGCCGTTTACGATTACGTGGTATTTCGACAAGGAAAAGCCAGAAATGATCTCTCCGTTGCCTGGTGAAACGTATCGTCCTGGTGAGTACATTCTTATGAATGTCAAGAATATGGATGGACGTCTTAAGGTGGAATTATCCTATGATGGTGGAGAGTCCTATATCTCTTTAGGAGAGAAGACAAAGCGTGCATTAGTGACGATCCCGAATGATGCACCTATTACCAATAATGCCTTGCTGCGTGTAACGGATGCTTCATCTAATGTCTTGATTATGCAACGTCCTTTCATGATCATGCCACAAGTAGAGGATGTCAAGTTGATCGAGAATGGATGTTCGAATGAAGGATGGTTGCTTTCGTGGAAGTCGATTGAGGGGGTAAAATCGTATAACGTACTCAAGGCTGATATCCGAAAGGGAGAATATGAGATTGTCGCTAATGTCTCGCAAAATCTCTACGAAATACCAGCTTCTGTGATAGACCCAACTTATACGATTTTTGCAGTGGCTGGTGTAGATGAACACGGGCTTATGGGGACGCGTAGTCTGGGCGTGCTGGCAAAGAGTGTGCTTGCAAATGTCTTGACAGAGGAGCAACTTCCATTTGAGGAAACCTTCGTCGGCTATCCGTTGAAAAACGTACAACTAGACCTAGGGAAGAGTCTGACGATCGGACGTCGTGAAACGCCAGTAAGTGCAGGCTTACCGCTGGGCTCTATGTTGTTGACGATTCAGGGAAGGAAGGGTGCAAAAGATTGGTCGAAACCTTTTGAGGTAAGAAATAATGTAGCTTCTTTCAAGTTCTGTAGTCTCGACTTGACCGCAATTGATCAGACTCGTAAGCTCTTCTTTACTGTCTACGGGTTACTTATGCATGACAAAGTAAATACTGCAGCACAATTGAGGTTGGTGGTAAATGACGAGGTAGTAGAGAATGTCGTAGGACAGCAAACCTATCTCTCCGACAATGGTGACCATCGTTATGCATGGGATATATCAAAGTTTGCAGGCAAGAAAGTCTCATTGCGTTTGGAGACAGCCTTGGAGCGTGTGAGCAATGACTTTACGATTGTCTCTTACGAGATTGCACATCTGAAGGAAGAACGCGATATCTACGTAAATCCAATTCAATTGGTAGAGAGTAAGGCCAATTTGGGGGTAGAAAACTTCTCTTTCAATATTTCAAATAATAGCTCGAGTGAGATAGAAAAACTCCCTGTTAGCGTTATTATTGACGGAAAGCTTGCTTATAGTACCGTTATTGAAAAGTTGCAACCTTTCGCCGATAAGTTTATTGACGTCTCTTATGACTTCTCTACTACACAGCTTGAAGGAAAGAAGTTTAGGGTTGAGATTCATGCGGAACTCGATGGGGACGTTGTGCCTTCTGACAATGTTAAGGGCTTTGAGGTTTATAACAAGGGGAACGTCTTACTGATGCCTCATAGCACAAAGGAACGTTCTGTGTATGGTATTACCTTCCCTGTGGAGGAACGAATGACGTACGATGTGGAAGAATCGGTACATTTCTACGATTACGGTGGAGGTTTAGAGAATTATCCAGCAAAGGAATATGCAAGTATTCTTTTCCGTCCTGCGGAGGCGGCGCGTGTTGTTCAAGTTGCTTTCGAAGAATATGACTTTGCTAATGGGGACTCGCTTTCTATTTGGACAAATGTGAGTGACCTGAGTGATCTCGCTCTGAGCCGTCCTACGCATGTCTTAAAGGGACGTGGCTCGGCCTGTGTAATGTCGAGTGTCGGAACTGGAGCTGTAGCACTTCGTATGCAAAAACAACGTGGAGCGAAAACAAGATCTGGTTGGAAGGCAGTCGTGAGTCAAGTCCAACTCCCCGATTTGTGGAGTCTGTCTAACGTTGAGTTCGTCTCTCTGAATAAAGCTCCAGAAAAGCAGATTACGGTGGATACGCTTGCACTCAAGGTGCAAGTGAATGGAATGCAGGAGGGAGCTACCCTTTATGGAGTACCCCTCACGTTAGAGGTGGATGGACAGCCGCGTTATCTTAAGATTCCAAAGCTTAATCCTAAGCAGAATAACATTGCTCTCAATTTAGATACCTTCTTCTTCAAGCGTCCGTACTACAAGAAAATACGTGCGACCTTGGGTTATGATGGTTATCTGAACAATAACAGTAAAACCTTTGATCGAAACCGAGATGTCGGAGCGATCAAGGGAACCGTGAAACGCCCCTCCAACATGTACATTGATTCTATGCGTGTGACAGGGGAAAAACGAGTACAGACATTCTATACCTCCCAGCTCTTCTATCGTCTGAATACACAGGTACGTCTATATCTGAAGAGTCCGAATCTTTTGAATTGTCACTTGGATTATCGAGAAAAGGTGAATGAAGAGGATGATCCTCTCCTCTCATTGGATCAGCTTTTCCCTGCACGTCTTCGTGTTTGGTTGGATTTGAACTCGAAGCCAGGTTCTATCTTCGAGGACGAAGAGCCAGAGTACTATGATGTGGTTGTAAATAAATTGACCCCAAAACCTCTAAAGGCCGATGGCACTGCGAAAACAGCAGAGGAGCTTTATCTAGAATCCCGTCCTTCGGAGATACAGATCCCGATTGATTTGACGAAGTATCAAGACTTAAAGGCAGATACAGTTCGGATGCGTATCGCGTTCTTTACAGATGATAACTGGAGAACCTTTAAGAGTGGACGAGAGGTCATTTGGGGACAAGCGTTTGATTGTACTGCAATCTTGTTGGATAAAGAGAATCCTCTCGCGGCAGATTTGCAGGTTGTAAGCATGTCTGGACCAGAGACTGGGGTTGATCTCGGAGAACGCCCGATAACGGTGAAGGTACGGAATAATGGTTTGCGTCCCGTTGAGAGTTTCAATCTCGCTGCGTTCTTGAATAACGAACTCTTTACTGAAGAAGAGTTCAGGGTTGCGATTCCAGCGTTTGGGGCAGAAAAAGAGGTAACCTTTGCAAAGAAGGTGGATATGTCTAAACCAGGGGCATACCGTTTTGATATTAGGGTGAAGGATAAAGATTCTGTACCAAGTAATGACCAGATTACCGAGCGTTACTATCACTATCCCAAGGCGACAGACAACCTCTATTACACTCATTGGATTGGGAGCGACAAGGAGTGGTTCCAAATTCCAGAGTTGAATAAAGGAGGAATGAATGAGTCGATTACTATCGAGGGGTGGTGGCGATTTGATGGATCGCAGAACTCTACATTCATAAACTCCGAAGGATTTAAGGTTCGTGCTTTGAATAAATCTTCTCTGGGGGTCGATAATGGTCTTTATCTCCAATTCCCACAGGGGACAATATTCAGTACCACGGAGGCTGTTCTTAAGCCTGGACAGTGGCAGCATATCGCTATTGCTGTACAGCGAGACTATTTGTCTATGCTTACGGGCGAGGCTATGAAAGTGAAGTTGTATGTTGACGGAAAGGAGATGCCACTTGAGGGGGGAGGACAGGGAGATTACAAGTTCTCATATATGATCTTTAATCGATCTTTCAAGGGTGATATGGGGATGCTTCGTTTCTGGCACGGAGCGCGTAAGAGAGAGAGTATCGTTGCCGACATGTTCCGAAGTGTTCGTGCAGTAGATGGTACTTTGCCAAAGGAATGTAAGATTGAATATAGCTTTAGCGAAGGAGTCTCTAACTGCGTATCTTCCAATCAACAGTGGCCTGCACAGTTGAATACGAAGCGTCTGGAATCTACGGCTGATGACTGTGTATGGCGTTCTTTGACGCAAATTGTGAGTGCTGTTACCTCGCCTCTTGCTGTGGCAGAGTCTTTTTGGGAACAGGATGTAATAAAATTGAAGGTCTTGGCGACCACGGATTGGTCAAAGGTTAACCTCAGCTTTGTCGCAGCTTGGCCAGGAACGCAAGTGATGTTGGAAGGATCCTCGCAACCACTTACCAGTCTTTCCACATTGGATTTCTCCAATAATGAGCATAAGCTGGCATTTGTTGCGAAACGAGATGATCTCTTTGGCAAGAATATCGAACAAAAATTCTCGGTACAGCTAGAGTCGGATAAATCGGCAGAGTGTATCCTAGAAAAGATCTCCTTGTTGGTAGCAAATAATAAGGGGTTGAAGAACGACATTGTGTTCAATAATCCAAAGCAGACAATCGTCTTTTCGCCAGAAAGTGCTGATGGAAAGACCTTCAATGCCAAGAAAGCTAAATTCACGCTGGAAGATATTTCGGAGAACTCCGTTCTTCAGTATAAGGACAAGGGGGGTGATAAGAATAAGAAGGTTGCTAAAGGAGAGATTTTTGAGATAGATCTCTCAACGCCACAAATTGTCACCGTGTTGGCTGAAAATGGGCGCGATTCTCATTCTTATGTCTTGAAGCTCTCTTTAAATCAGACGATAGAGTGGAAAGAAAAGAAGCTCTCTTTGCGATACAAGAAGGCTCCTACGCAATTGAGGGCTAAGGCTTCTTCTGGTTTGCCGTGTTCCTATTATACCACAGACGAAAGCGTTGCTGTGGTAAATACCAATGGTGAATTGGTGACCGTAGGGGCTGGTACGACAACGGTTGTAGCAATGCAGTTGGGCGATGCACTTTATCAACCTGCCGAAGAGGTCGCTTGTGTGGTAGAGGTCTCTAGAGTTCCTTTGACGATTGCGATGAAACCCGTACGGATTTATCAAGGAGATGAGTTGCCAGATTGGGAATTTGACTACAAGGGGCTAGTCTACCCATCTCAAGGGCAAATCTTTGAAATCCCGTATCAAGTAAAATTGCATGATGGCTCTCTTTGGGATGAGTCTTCTGTACTTGCTCCTGGTAAGTATGAAGTATGGCCAAAGGGGTATGTCGCACCCTACGATACGTTAGGTTATGTCGTTACGCGTCTGCCTGGTGAACTAAAAGTATTGCGAGATGAGCGAGTATTTACACTTACAGTGAAAGTGGTTGACGAACAAGGAGCTCCGCTGTCGGCTGCTCGTGTGGAATGTGGAAAAGACTCTTATATGACTGATCAGGCTGGTGAAGTAAAGATCTCTATCCTTCGTGCGGGACTTTACAATATCCGCATCTCAAAAGAGAATTATTCCACAGAGTTTAAGAAAAACCTGCGGGTAACAGAGTCAAATTCGTTAGAGGTTAAGCTTACATCCCTTTCGATTGAGTTGACGTATGTGGCAGGAGACAATGGCTTAATCCAAGGTCGGGCAAAGCAGTTTGTGGCAAAGGGGGGAAGTGGTACTACCGTGGTTGCATTGCCAAATCCAGGATTCCAATTCGAAAGATGGAATGATGGTAATACGGAAGCTGTGCGTTTAGATACGGAGGTCTCGGAATCTAAAACTATCACGGCGTCGTTTATTCCAGCAAAGTACACGATTTCCTATTTTATCGAACCTGGGGGAGACTTAGAATCGGGAGTTCTCAAGCAAGAAAACATCCAATTCGGTGCGGCAGGAACGCCTGTTAAGGTGAAAGCGAAGAAGGGGTATTTCTTCCTTGGTTGGTCTGATGGGGTTGCTACATTAGAGCGTACAGAGAACAATGTTCGCAAGAACATGAACCTCACCGCACGTTTCTTACCAATCTACCCGTTGACTTATAGTCAGAATTTCGATGGCGATGATGCAGAGATCAAGCTGTGGGAGATGCCAGAAAATGATGATAGTAAGCGTTGGAATAAGATAGCAAGGACGAACTTTGTCGCTTCGGAAAAGAGTGCCAAAGGATATATCCTCGGATTGCAGAATGGGCTTGGTATGAAAAACTATATCGATCTCGTCTCTCCACGTCTCTCGCTCGAGGATTTGCAAGCAAATGCTAAGGTAGAATTGAGGTTTACCCTCTTGCAGAGCAAGCTTTCTGAAAAGGATAGCGACGGCAAGAATGGAATCTCGACTCTCGTAGAATATGCCATTAATGATGGCGAATGGACGTTGCTCAAGAATCTTGATGGAGTTGATGCTCAGAAGAGCTTCGAGGTTTGTGAGGTGTCTGCTGCAGAGCTTGCTACTGCGAAATCTATCCGTTTCCGTTGGCGCTACAAATCTGAGCGTACACAGAAGGCCGATAAAGTTGGAATTGATGATGTGAGTGTAAGTTACTCCGCGGCATTGCCTCCGACACAGACTGTGGGCTTGGAGTATTTGGCTACAAATCACGGATTTGTTAAGATAGCGGGTGACGAGCGTTCTTATAGCGAAATCTTTACCACGACCCTTAAGAATACGGATGGGGCGGCTATTACAGCTGTACCAAACTCTGGGTATACGTTCTCGAAGTGGTCGGATGGTAAAACGATGAACCCGCGTCAAGATAAAGACGCTATCCGTGTGACGGCGCAGTTTACCAAGATTGAGGTAGAGAAAGCCAAGGGGCTCTATACCGCAGAAGAGGAAGGGTATATTGAAGGATTGACGATCCAAAATATCGAGGTCGGAGCTAGAACGTATGTCGTCGTTGCTCGCGGAAACGAAGGCTTTACCTTTGCTAAGTGGGAGGATGGTATTACCACCCCTGCTCGTTCCGATATTATGGTAGCCGGAGGATTCAAACATACCGCTTCTTTCGTGAAAGAGTTCGTTTTGCGCTACCAAGTAGAAGGAAGAAGAGGAGGAACGATTGAAGGAGGATTGCTTGAGCAACATATCCCAGAAGGTATGGATGGAGATAGCGTAGTGGCTGTTCCTACTCCTCATTACCATTTCGTGAAGTGGAGCGATGACCTTACGACACCAGCGCGTCGCGATCTGAAGGTTAGTGAGAATAAGACTATCAAGGCGATCTTTACTCCTGATACTTATACAGTCTCGGTGGTGACGTATGGTCATGGGAAGGTCATCATTAAGGAGCTTACTACTACCGTCAAGATTGTGAATGGCAAGGAGGTTGAGGAAACAGTCGAACGCGAGATGTCAGAAGAAGAGTTGAAGGCTTGCCCCTATGGTACAAAGATCTTAGTCCTTGTGCCAGAGCAGAAGCCATGGAAGGTCACTTCGATTATGGCGGTGTCCGCTCGTAACCGTCAGGACATCTCCGCAGCACGGGAGTATACTGTTCGTGGTGATGTCGCCATCGTCGCAACGCTGGAACGTCCAGAAGATAAGTTCATTGTAACCTTGAACGCTGTCGGAGAAGGTACGATTGAGATAGAACAGTATACCGAGGATATGCTCTACGAGGTGGATAAGGATACTCAATTACGTGTCAAGGCAACGCCAAAGAATACGGATTACGTCCTAAAGAGCCTCATGGTGGATGACAAGGATATCCTCGCGACAAAGGTGTTTACTGTGACAAAGGACGTTACCGTGACAGCCATCTTTGAGGAATCTACAGCAGTGGAAGATCCAATCTTTGCACAGGTGATGGTAGCACCGAATCCATTTGATGCACAGTTGGTAGTAAAGGCTACGAATGGAGATCTTCGTGCTTACGACCTCTTAGATGTAACAGGTAAGTTGGTACGTAGCGGTGCTATTACAGCAGACGAAGAAGTGATAGAAACTGGAGAACTTAAACCAGGGGTCTATATGTTGCGTCTAACGGCGCAAAATGGCGCGAAGAAGACCTTCAAGGTGGTTAAGTACTAAGATGATTGAGAAAGGGGGGGAAAAGCCCCTTCTCCTTAACAATAAAAGAGCGACTAGGAAAACCTGGTCGCTCTTTTTTATTATCGTAATTATCGGTGGAATAAGGGGACTTTGCTGTAATTAATGCCCTAGCTTCTTGCTAGCATCTCGGCAATCTGATCAAGTCCTTTTTGTACCTTCCCCTTCACTGCGAATTTGAGTAGTCCTGGTAGATCGATATGAACGGTGACGCGGATATAGGTGCCATCGTTCTCTACTTCCTTGAATTGTAACCACATCGTAAAGGAAAATGGACGCCCTGTGGCATCTGTGAGTTTGATGGTTTTGTGGGGCTCGCGTTCTACGATTTGGATACCGACTTCCATGCCTTTCGGGTCGCGAAAAACATAGCGATCTTGTGTAATTTCTACCACCTCGATCTGTTCGTTTTGAGCGAGCATCTTCGCTATGCTACTGAGATCGGAATAGCGTTCAAAGAGCGCACGCGCACTGTGAGGACTCTTGGTTATCTTACTTTCGTACTTTTGCATCGCTGTTCCCTTTGATTACCGTCCCCAAGTCTCTGGGTGTTCGCGCCATTCGGCAAGGCGGACTTCGTCCTCTGCCGAGAGTTTACCATTTGCTTTTAGGAGGGAAAGAAGTTGAGGATAGCTAGCCAAGGCTTCGAAGTCTACATTTGCTTCCTTCATCGCTTGTTCCGCTTGTGGGAAGGCGTAGGTGAAAATAGAGACCATCCCGAGTACCTCTGCGCCTATGTTGCGGAGCGCTTCCACGGCCTTGAGACTACTCCCCCCCGTAGATACTAAGTCCTCAATGACGACTACGCGCTCGCCCTTCGCGACCTTGCCTTCGACTAAGTTCGCGAGCCCATGATCTTTTGCTTTCGGACGGACATAAGCAAAGGGGAGTTGTAACGCTTGGGCGACTATCGCCCCCATGGGGAGTGCCCCAGTAGCTACGGCCACGATGCATTCTATATCAGAATATTTGCGCGCGAGCACTTTTTGCATCTCTGCACAAATAATTTCCCTAGCTTTATAAGAGGAAAGAGCGAGTCGGTTGTCACAGTAAATAGGTGATAGCCAACCAGAAGCCCATTCAAAAGGAGCTGTATTGGAGAGATGTATCGCCCCAAGCTCTAGTAGAATCTCTAACAATTTGGTGTTCTCCATGTCTTATCCGATTATTTTTGCCTCCGATACAGAGATAAATCTCTTAACGGAAATACCCGCGAAACCCCTACAAGCAGAAAATATCTTTCTGCATAGTTCTCTGGTAGGAGATGATACTATGGCAAAGATATTAAACATTCTCCTCGAGAGCTGTGCTGTGAAAGGTTCGCAGTATATAGAACCTCGCAGAGCTTATATCGCCCCCGTGACCATCTCCTACCTCAAGGAGACCTTTTTGCCCTCCTTTATACGTATCAATGCCGCTGGTGGACTGATTGTTGCCCCCACAGGAAACTATCTCTTTATAGCTCGTAACGGCTACTGGGACTTACCCAAAGGGAAACTCGAGGCGGGCGAGAATTTCCTACAAGCGGCTTTGAGAGAGGTACAGGAGGAAACCGGTGTCACGAATCTCTCTGTGATTGGAGAGGCAACTGCCACCTGGCACATCTATTTCCATCCGACGCAGGAGCGACCAATTCTCAAAAAAACACGTTGGTTTTTGATGAAGACGGAGTCGGAAGAACCACTTTCCCCCCAACACGAGGAGGGGATCGACGACGCTCTCTGGCTACCGTACGAGGATGCCCTAGAAGTACTCCCCAATGCCTACCGCTCTATCCGAAAAGTTTTCCACGAGGTGACAGACCCCAAAAATACGTCAATAGAGTAAATGGAAATGAAACGACTTATCTCCATCCTATTCCTCACCACCACGACCTCTTTCCTCTTTGCACAGAACTCCCCGTCAGATTCCGTATTGTTTACTCTCGACCTCCTGAATCGAACACGAGCCGAGTTGCATGCTGCTTATCACGAGCCGAGTGATAAAGAACGACCATCCTCCTTCTTCATCTCCCAACGGGCACAGGTCGGGCTCAGACTCCAGTATGGGAGGCTCACGACTTATCTCTGCTTACAGGATGGACGACTCTGGGGAGGTTCGAATGGATCGACCTCCCTCCTCGAAGGATGGGCTGAATATCAGTCGGATTTCGGTAACTTCCGTCTCGGGAGACAAACGATACAGATCACTGACGGATGGCTCTTTATGGCAGGACGTTACGGCAAGACTGGCTTGTCGCACGACGCGCTTCGCTATTCCCTTGTACGTCCAAGCTATGATATGCTCGTCTACGCCATGGCGAATGCTCTTTCAGAAAAGAACCCTCCTTATAAACGAGATAAAGCGCATAATTACAAGTATATGAGCTTGCTCAGAGCCAGATTCTTCCAGTCGTGGGGAGGGCTGGCTGTCGTAGACGTCTCGCAAGATTTGATACATACCCACCGCACCTACCCAAGGCTTACCCTAGGTGGCTTCGTCGAAAAACTCCCTACAGAGCTCCTTTCACTCCATCTAGAAGCGTATTACCAAACAGGGAGTACCTACGACCTTGCCAATAAGATGAAACGCTCTATCGCAGCATACTCGTTGCACTCCAAGCTCCTAATGCGCACCAAATTCCCATTCGGCGTTGGTCTCGATTGGGTATCTGGTGACGAAAAAGATGACCTCGCACAAGGAAAACAACACCACTTCGACCGTCTCTCAGGCTCGGGGCACGCTTTCTTCGGCACTATGGATTACTTCTCTCTTTCCCTTAGCGAGGTCGCAGGACATGGTCTACGTGATTACAGCCTCTGGCTTTATACCCCAAAGTACAAGGGACATACGGGCGAGTGCTCCCTCCACACCTTCCAACAAGACAAGGGCGAGGCATCTATAGTAGGATACGAGCTCGATCTCAAGTACACCTACACGCTCTCTACCAATTGCCGAATAGAGGCCGTCTACGGGCTATTTTATGCAGCCCCCGCCTATCAGAGAGCAGTTATACCAACAAACGCCCGATACGGGCATTTCGGCTACCTAAGCGTGCAGTACGCACCGCGGTTCTCGTGGACGATGAAATAGCATTCATTAAACTATAATGCCCACTCGGGCGTTCTTTTAGCAAACTAATTAGAGGAGATATTTTGATGTCAGAGCATGTGCGTTTACTCATCATAGGGTCTGGCCCTGCTGGCTACACCGCTGCTATCTACGGAGCGCGTGCCAATCTTTCGCCCGTACTTTACTCGGGACTTATGCTCGGGGGACAGTTGACTCAGACCACGGAGATAGAGAACTTCCCAGGCTATCCACAAGGCACTACTGGGCAAAGCCTTATGGACGACCTCCGTGCACAAGCTGAGCGTCTGGGAGCAGACCTTCGTACTGGGGTCGTCGTAAAGGCCGACCTCACCGATGCGCGCCGTGTAGTAACCCTCGACGATGGAAAAGAGATCGAGGCTGACGCCGTTATTATCGCAACTGGAGCAGAGGCTAAATACCTAGGTTTACCCTCCGAACAGAAATACCGACAGCTCGGCGGAGTCTCTGCATGTGCTACGTGCGATGGATTCTTCTATCGAAACAAGGTCGTTGCCGTCGTAGGGGGAGGTGATACCGCGGGAGAAGAAGCAACCTACCTCGCCTCAATCTGTGAAAAGGTTTACCTCATTGTGAGAAAGCCTGCAATGCGAGCTTCCAAAGCAATGGTCGATCGCGTGAACAATACTCCCAACCTAGAGGTGCTCTATGAAACGGTAACCGACGAGGTCTTAGGAGACGACAACGGGGTAACGGGGGTACGGGTACTGAACACGGCTACCAATCAGAAGCGTGAGATCCCCATCCATGGATTCTTCCTCGCCATCGGTCACAAGCCCAATTCCGATGTCTTTAAGCATCAGATCCACGTCGATGAACAAGGGTACATCCTTACTGAACCAGGTACGCCGAAGACCAATGTAGCTGGTGTGTTTGCCGCAGGCGACGTACAAGATCCACACTACCGCCAAGCCATCACAGCGGCTGCCTCAGGTTGCAAGGCTGCCCTAGACGCAGAGCGTTTCCTCGGGACTAGAAAGTTCTAAACCAAGAACCTTGCTCATAACAAAGCGGGGGCTGTTCTCGATGAGAGAGCGGCTCCCGCTTCTTTTTTGTCATACGGGGAAGGGGGGCTCTTATGTTTTGGACGGTAGTGTCCAGAAAAGTGTGTAGACAATCTGCCTACCTTCTGTTTTTTACCCCCGCAGTGCCGATCGAGACTTTATGAAATCCTAAATCGCTATTTCTATACGATAAAACAAATAGTATAGTGTAGAAATAAAGGAATACATATAGAATATGGGCTATTTTAGGGTAGGTAAATTTACCTAATTCCCGCGCTGTATCCACGTTGTATCCACGTTGTATCCCTATTGTATCCATGGTATACCCCTAGCATACCTTGTTTGTGGAATAAAGAATTAAGGAAAATATAAAGCTGCATTTTCCCGTTTTTCTCCCCCGTTGCAGTGATGCTTACCCACTTTTACCGACAATCCCTCGCCACAAAACAAAAACCGCCCCTCTGCCAAAGCGACAGAAAGGCGGTTTTTTATTCGACAAAAGACTCAAGAGCTACTTAGATACCATTACGCTCTTTCTTGCGCCATTTTGCGCCTCTAAACGCACGAAATAGATGCCAGAGGGGAGAGCTTCTGTATCTACGATCGCCTCGCTATCAGAAAGCGCACCCGAACGTATGACTACCCCTGCAGCATTCACCACCTCGTAGCGTGCCACGACGCCCTCGGGATTGAGGATGCGAAGCTGTGCAGTGAACGGGTTCGGTGCTACGACGATGCCTGCCAATAGAGCGTCCTCTACTGCGCCACCTTGCTTGTTCTCAAATACCGCCTTTACTTCCGTTGCTGCCTTCACGATGAACTTCTTGGTCGCGGTGATATCCTTTTCGCCTGCCGTCAGACTCTTCAGCTTGTACCCTTCCTTTTCAGTAACCTTTACGGTCAACTCCGTACCGTACGCTACTGCCGTCAGGTCAGATGCGCCTGTAAGCTTTATCGAACCCCACGCCTCGTTATTTACGCTGGTAGTTACGGCAAAGGTCTGTTTCTCGAATACCGCCGTGACGGTGGTGGCTTCGGTGACGGTGAACCTCAGTGTGGTCGTGATATCCTTGTTGTTGGCTTTCAAGGTCTTGAGCTTATACCCCTCGTTGGGCGTAGCCTTTACGGTCAGCTCGGTGTCCTTGGCTACGGTTATCGAGCTCTTTGTGGCATGTCCTTCGATTTCTATCTTACCGTTTGCGGGGCGCGTAAGGGTTACAGCGAAGGTCGTTGGGGTGCTCCCATTGTTATCCCCGCCGCCACCATTGCTGCCGCCATTGTGATACTGTCCTAAAAAAGTGTGTAAGCTCCACTTTTAGTAACTTGGTGTTGAAT
>CAUUCP010000034.1:0-26249 GCA_963543925.1 uncultured Bacteroidia bacterium
TTCAACACCAAGTTACTAAAAGTGGAGCTTACACACTTTTTTAGGACAGTATCTTTTTTTCTAGTAATGAACGTCGTATGGCAATGCTCGCAACGCTCAGGCGCACGTCTGGGATAGTCCACAAGGCATCGGCACACTCTAGACAGGTAGCCCCCGAGGTAAGAACGTCGTCGACCAATAGGAGATGTTTTCCCTTGAGCGGGTTAGCAGCCCCCTCGGTAAGTTGAAACGCCCCACGAATATTGTTTTTTCGACTCTTGGTCTTGGTCTGTGACCGCCCTTTGTGCGTTCGGCAGAGTGCATCCACCACTGGTAGCGAAAGGCTATCGGACAGTCCCGTGGCAAAGAAAGTGGTTTGATTATATCCCCGCCAGAACCTTCTTCTCCAATGAAGCGGCACGGGGACGACGGCATCGAAATAGGAGGCAAAACCACGCTCCTGCAAGAAAGTACCGAGCATACGCCCATAAGCCGTAGCAATCGGGAATTGTGCGTGGTACTTCATTTGAAATATCGAGGAACGCAGCAGCCCATCGGAGTAATAGCACAGGGGGAGAATGTGCTCAAAAAGGGTAAGATTAGGACACGTCACTGGCATCAACCAACTGTAAGTATAATTGAGCAGGGAGAGACAATTCTCGCAGATCCCCCCCGTCCTCTTAGGGTTATATTCGGGGTTATATTCGCCACAAATAGGACATAGACTGTAATTAAGCGCAAAGGGTGTACGTTCTATATCCACTGCCTCCCAAAGGCGTTGTATGTGGCTTAAAAGGCGCATACTGAGGCAACATTTGCATAGAGCTTACTCCACACCCTTTTCTTCAAAGGAAGTTCGAGATGATAACAGAGGTAATAGAGTAAACCACGGAGCAAGTGTTGGAACTCAACCTCGGTAAGCGGACGCGGCAGGGCTTTCCCGTCCAATAGTGCAGCAAGCACCCCTGAGAGAAAAGAATCGCTACCGTCTAGCTTTTGTAAGGGCTTCTCCTCAAATCGCCCGCTTTTAAGGCTAAAGAATGGGGTGTGCACAGAGTAGCGACCATTGGGACGAAAGCCTAGCACCTCGATCAGATCCAAAAGGCTCTTTAGGAAAAATGAGAGTGCATCCTCTGGAGCTTGATTCAGCACCTCGTGTTGCCGCAATAGAAACTGGTAGAGTTGCACATCGCAGCGATCTCTCAAGATAAGGTTCAATAAATCAGCAACAAATATGGCACGTGGCAGGAGTGCATTCGAGCAAGAAAGAGGCTTTAGTACGTGCGCATCCAGTAACTGTTTTATCTGCCCCTGCTCTGAACTTGGGATATATTCTACTACGAGGAGTGTAAGCGGCATTACACTAGCAAGCCTTACAGCAAGGTCTATGCGATAGCTTTGTAAATAAAGCAACCCTCCAGTGGTTATGCAATATCCTTTGAGTAAGACTCCGAATGCACCATAACCGTCACTGTAAAGAAGAAAAAACTCCTCGCGTTGGATCTTCTCTCTACTCATCACCTATTTTGCAAGACCTCTACACACCATGTATCTACCAACCCAGCCTAGGCATAAAAAGAAAGCCTACCACAAAGGTAGGCTTTCCTCACTAGTTTAAAGAAGAGAAGATATATAACTCACTAAGGAATATACTCCACAAGCTAGAGCACCAGCATCGCATCACCGAATGTACCAAAACGATACTCCTCTCGGAGAGCGGTCTCGTACATAGACATTAACAGATCATAGCCCGCAAAGGTTGCAACGGTAATCATCAATGACGAGCACGGAAAATGGAAATTAGAGACTATGCTCTTCGGGACTTGCACTTGGTAAGGAGGGAAGATAAACTTATTCGTCCATCCACTTATTGCTTTCACACGGGCGTCGGTAGTTACGGAGCTCTCTAAAGCGCGGATCACCGTAGTGCCGACAGCACAGACATTCTTTCCAGCGTCGAGGGAGGTATTGATGAGTCGCTCCGTTTCCTCAGAGATTTCAAACTGTTCCGACGCAGCCTTATGCTTTGAAAGGTCTTCCACCTCGATGCGCTGGAAGTTTCCCAATCCCGCGTGCAGGGTGATAAAGCTAATATTTACCCCCTTGATCTCGAACCGTTTCAGGAGCTCGCGACTGATATGCAAGCCAGCCGTGGGTGCAGCCACAGCCCCGACATGCTGTGCATAGATGGTTTGATAACGGTGCTCGTCTTCCTCGTCAATCTCCCGATTGAGGAAGCGAGGAAGGGGGACTTCGCCAAGGTCGTGTAAGCGCTTGTCAAACTCCTCCTTTGTGCCATCGAAGAGGAAGGTGATGATCCGTCCACGGCTCGTGGTGTTATCCACGACCTCGGCAACGAGCGACTCACCTTCACCAAAATAGAGCTTATTACCTATCCGAATCTTACGCGCAGGGTCTACCAATACGTCCCACATATGACGTTCGGAATCTAGTTCACGGAGTAGAAAGACCTCAATATCGGCGTTGTTTTTCTCCTTAATACCGTGCAATACTGCACGAAAGACCTTCGTGTTATTGAGAACGACGGTATCCCCCTCGGAAAAGTAAGAGATGAGATCCTTAAAGGTCTTATGTTCGATCTTCCCAGTCTTTCTATTCCCGACCATCAGTCTCGCTTCGTCTCGGAACTTCGGTGGGTATTGTGCTATCAATTTCTCAGGTAAGTTAAAGCTGAACTGCGATAATTTCATTAAGGCGACCGATTAATCGTATTACACTATATAAAAATCTTAGGTCGAGAAGCAAAAGTGACAGCAGATGAGCTAGCTATTCCTTATCCCCTGCCATACTAAGAAACTTTTCAAAGGTCTCAATTGTTACAGCGTCGTCGATACGGTAGATACCACTGCGTGTACGACGCAAGGCTGTAAGATAAGCCCCAGAGTGGAGGGCTCTCCCCAAATCCCGCGCAAGCGCTCGGATATACGTTCCCTTGGAACAAGCAATGTGCGTGCGTAGCTCGTTACCCCAACGCTCCAGAAGATTAAACTGATGAATCGTGACCTCCACTGGAGGCAAATCATCCTCTACCCCTTTTCGCGCTAAAGTATAAGCTCTTTTTCCATCAATCCGCTTGGCGGAAAAGATTGGCGGCTGCTGCAAAATCGGACCACGAAGCGAGGCAATCGCCTCCTGTAAAAGAGTATCGGTGATATGCTCTGTTGGAAAAGTCTCATCGACCTCGGTTTCCATGTCGTATGACGGGGTGGTTGCCCCCAAGGTAATCCGAGCTTCATACTCCTTGTCTTCCCCAGTGAGACGCATCGCCTCCTTGGTCATTTTCCCGACACAAAGCAACATCAATCCCGTAGCCAACGGATCGAGCGTACCTGCGTGCCCGACTTTTATCTTAGGGATACCATAGTACTTCCGAAACAGGATACGTACCTTAGCCACAAGGTCGTAAGAAGTCCACCCGAGGGGTTTATCTAACAAAAGAATTGCTCCCTCCGTCAGGAGGTGCTCTTTATTAAACTGGGCAAGATTCATCGGTAAAGCAGGCGCATAGACTCCATTACGCGTTCAAAAACGCGACTACCACGGCTATAGCCCCCAGAATCGCACAATACAGCGCAAACCATACAAGACGTCCGCGTCGTACCAACGACAACATCCAACGGCACGCTAAAAAGCCTGTCACAAATGCCGTAAGCACACCACTCCAAAAAGGCAATCCATGCAATGCGGCTGTATCCAATCCACCCCCGATGACTTCCAAGAGATTCATCCCGATAATAGGCGGCAAAACCATCAAAAAGGAGAAACGTGCGGCTCTAGGACGATCGAGCCCCATAAGAATTCCCGTCGCAATAGTAGCCCCACTACGCGAGAGCCCAGGTAATACAGCCACCGCCTGTGCGACTCCCATCCCCAGCGCAATGGCATAGGTGGGTTGATGCCGAATACGATACATCTGAATATGTCGCCCAGTAAGCCAAAGGAGAAACGCCGTGAGTAACAACATTCCCCCAACCAAGAGGAGATTTCCTGTAAAAAGCGTATCGAGATAATCCTTGAAAAAGAACCCGACCAGCGCAACAGGTATCACAGAGAGTACAATCTTTGCAATATACTCCGTCTGCCAATTCCAACGAAAAGCCAAAAGCCCTCGCAGTAATTGCCAAATCTCCGACCACAAGGCAATAATCGTACTCAACACTGTGGCTCCATGCAAAGCAACCACAAAAGAGAGGTTGTCGCCCTGCTCTATACCGAGCAAGACGCGCGCGAGCTCTAGGTGTCCGCTACTACTCACGGGGAGGAACTCTGTCAAGCCTTGAATAAGCCCCAAGAGAATCGCCTGCCAAATCTCCATAATACGCAATACCTATTGTTGCCTATCCTCTGACTTCGGACGACGCCCGCGATACATGATCGCAAAGATCTCAAACAGGAAGCCCCCCAAGACCAACATAGGCGCAAGCGTAATTCGCTGGAAACTAAAGATCTCTGGATTAAATTCGGTCGGGGTCTCCGACTTCCCTCCTATCATCAAAAGGAAGCCAAGGACTATTACACCGAAACCGATAGCCAAGAGCTTGTAATTTAGGCGCGTAAGAGGGAAACGCGTGGAAGCGTCCTCTGTCGAAGGAGTCCGTTTTTCGTCTGTCATATTCATACGTTATCGAAAGAATCCCGAAAGCTAATAATACAAATCGCCCTCCGCCGTACGGAGATACTTCCCCACGGCAAAATAGGTTGTCATAAGATTGATCGCCACTCCGACCAACAAGATAAATATCCCCACAAGAGCGAGCACCCCATACTGTTGGAGGTTGACCAAGGCATGGAAATCCTCTTGCACCAAAGCGATACTCAGGAGCAGGAATAAAAACGCCAACAACGCGGCATAGAAGCCATGCCGCACAGCACGCCACAAAAAGGGGCGTTGTATAAACGCATGGGTTGCGCCCACCAGTTGCATAGTCTTGATAATAAAACGCCGCGCATAAATAGTAATACGAATCGTATTATTGATAAGCACCAAGGCGATAAAGCTCATAACCAAGCAAAAGGCGAGAATCATCCCCCCCACCTTATGCACGTTGGTGTTTACGAGGTCTACCAAATTAGGTTCGTAATGTACATCGGTCACCTGCGGCGCAGAGAGCAAACTCTCAGCTATCGCTTGCAGACTATCGTTATTGGTATAATCTGCATACAACTTCAACTCTATCGATGGGGAGAGTGGGTTGTATTTCAATAGAGTTAAGAAGTCTTCGCCCAGCGCCTCGGTCAATTCCTCGGCAGCACGCTCCTTGCTAATAAACTCCGATTCCTTGACGTACGACGAAGCGTCCAAGGTTTTTCGCAAGAACTCAGCATCTGCATTGCGTACATCCTCGCGCAGCACGACGGAAAAACTCAAATTCTCCTTGACATAGGTAGAAAGACGTTCCACGTTGATAAGAATCAAGCCCAGCAGCCCCAAAGCATAGAGGACGAACGTGGTACTGATGACCGAGGAGATAAAGCTACTCCGCAGTCTCCACTTCGCACGCCGATTTTCACTACTGGGCATCGCCCCCCTCCGTTTGTAGGAAGAGCTCCTGCTTACGTTGCCAGAAGAGACGCACTCCCGCCCCTACCAAAAAAGCAAGAATCAAGAGTCCAAACACAAAATCTACCCAACGCCCCCAAGCATAACTCGGCAAGGTAAACGAAAAGACCACCTCTCTCGCCCCTGCAGGTATAGAGAGTCCTCTCAGAAGATAATCGACGCGATATATAGGAACCTCCTTGCCATCTATGGTCGCCGTCCATCCCTTGGGATAGAAGATCTCGGAGAAGACTGCAAAACGCTCGCCACCTGCCGCTACGCGATAGGTGAGTCGATTGGGCTCATAATGCTGCAGGGTTATATAATCAGCACTGTCACATCCAAAAGTCTTCGACTGTAAAGCTTGATCGTCGGTTTGAAAATAGGCCGTAGTGCGCACGCCAGCTCCACCGACGGAGTCTAGCTCAGCATCTGGAGTAGATACGCCCACTAAACGATCTACAAACCATGCAGCCCCCAAAGGCACAGGCTCACCCTGTCGAACGTTCCATGACGCCTTCACCTCCCCGTTCGCCGTACGACCGATGATATACTTGACATTCAAGAGACGTTGCATACTCTCGGAGATACCATAGCGGTCAATAAAATCCTGAAAACGACGTAGCTTCACGCCATGATACCCACCCACCGACTTGTGGTAATAGGAGGTCGACGCATCATTGAACGTACTCACACTTTGGTTCAATACCCGATAATACGACGTATCTTGGAGGATTTGTCGGTCGGCCTGTGTCATAGGGAACGGTGTCTTGTTGTGACTCTTCTCCACATAACGCACCCCGTCATAACGTTTGTTGACCATCCACAGATCGACTAATAGCAGTGCCGCAAGACTCAACAATAGGATGGGTTGGCGGATCTTCCCCTTCATAGTCCTCCAGAGTAGCACCCCTGCCACAAGAATAAAGCCAGCACTTCGGACAATGTCCACGAGCATCAAATGGGCACGATCTTGCCGCAAAGCGGCCATCAACTCCTCAGGATACCCCATCTGTACATACTGCTGATCGACTGGCGATGCAAAACTGAACGCCGCAAAACCGAAGACAAGGAAAAGCACCAGAACCCCCAACAGCGCTCCCCCAGCCCACAACAAAGCTCGCTTAACACGCTGTGAGTCATAGCGCCCCCGTAACCACTCTGAGAGTCCCCAGAAAGCCAATAACGGGACACACAACTCACAGATGACGAGAATCATACTCACCGAACGGAACTTATTATAGCCTGGGAAGAAGTCAAAGAAGAGGTCGGTAAACCACTGCAGGTTATGTCCCCATGAAAGTGCCAATGCCACAACCGAGACTATAAGCAGCGCCCAACGTGCAGGTCCTCGCATCAAAAACATGGCAAAGAAGAAAAGAAAGATGACCACGGCTCCCAAATAGACGGGTCCCGAGGTCATGGGTTGATCCCCCCAATAAACTGGCATCTGGGAGAGGATCGCCTCCTTCTGTTCTCGCGGCAAACGCATCGGGGCAATAAAAGAAGCCACCTTAGAACTCTCCCCGAGTGCCAAGCTAGAGGAGCCACCATAGAGATTTGGAATCAAGAGATTGAAACTCTCCAACTTCCCGTAACTCCACTGTGTCGCATAGGACTTATCGAGACCATTATCCTCACTCTTTGCACTAGCGAGATAGGTACGTCCACGGATACTCTCCTTTCCGTAGTCATAGGTTTGATACAACCGATTAAAATTAGCCCCTACGCCCATTATTCCCGCAAGGAGAAGCATCGCACTCGCCGTAACAAAAAGACGCAACTGACGCAGCCGATAAAGCTCAACCAGCCTCCAAATGACCACCGCGAGAATAATGAAGAAGGTGTAATAGGTAATCTGCACGTGTCCTGTGGCAAGACTCAATGCAAAACTGAGGGCAAAAAGCCCAGCCCCGACCAAATAGCGTCCTTTGTATGCCAGCAACACCCCGGCCACCATGGGCGCCATATATGAAATCGCATGCAACTTTGCATTGTGCCCAGCGCCCACGATGATGAAGAAGTAGGTAGAAAACGCATACCCCAATGCACCCACCAAAGCCACCCACGGAGAAACCCCCAAGACCAACAACAGGATATAAAATCCCAACATGGTGATGAAGAAATAACTTGCAGGACGCGCACCAAAATTCAACACCGAATCTATAGGAGATATCACATTGTTGTCGTAGGTAAGCGAGACCATAACGGCAGGCATCCCCGCAAACATCGATCCCGTCCAGAAACTCTGTTCCCCATTGTGTTCCTGACGATACTGCTCGAGTTCCTGTGCCGATCCCTGCCACATATCGCGGTCAGTCTGCTGAACCGTCTTGCCCAACAAAAGGGGATAGAAATAGAGATAGGAGATCAACAAAAAAATGACAACGGCGACACCATGTGGTATCAACCGTCGCCAACGGATATTACAAAAGGGACACGTTGCGCGATTCATCGTACACCTAACATCGAAACGAGACTATTCTTGTGTGCGCTGCGACTGCAACGCAAGGTTCTTAGGTTGAGCTACCAAAAGTAATGCTTTTTGTAATTCGTCGTCCAATTCCTGAATAATGGGATAGTAAGCAGCATTATCCAATATACCACGCGCTACCAATGCCCTCAACTGGATCTCAATGATCCGTTCAGAATGACCACGCTTCAGACTCAATTCTGGTGCATTCTCTTGGCGGAGATACTTATCAAAGAGAGTGACCAGCGACAAAGAACGAAGATAGTGGTTCAATGTTTTCCAATCTGTATAACGGGACAACTCCCCACGATGGGCATCAACGTAACGTTGTGCAAAGCGAATCAAGATCCCCTTGCTATTCACCGCCCGATAAAAAGGTGAGACCCCAGCGGTGTCAAGCGGTACAAAGACATCTGGCATAATCCCCCCGCCCCCATACACGACACGTCCACTGAGCGTATGATAGCGCTGCAAGGTGTCCTGATGCACACTATCGCTGTGCAGGAACTCTCCACGCTCCCAACGTTCGAGCCACTCGGCTGAATACTTTTCCCCCTCCCCTAGTATATAGGGTTTCTGAATACATCGTCCCGCGGGAGTATAGTAACGCGCCACGGTGAGACGCAACCCACTGCCGTCGGGCAGCATCCGCTGTTCCTGCACCAATCCCTTGCCAAAGGTACGTCGTCCCACGATGAGGGCACGATCGTTATCTTGCATCGCACCCGCGACCACCTCACTCGAAGAAGCGGAGAACTCGTCCACCAGTACCACCAAAGGTATATTCCGCAGGGCACCTTCCCTTTGCGCCACAACGTTCTGTCGTGGTCGCGAACGCCCCTCGGTATAGACAATCAACTGTCCCTGTTGTAAAAATTGTTCTGCAATATAACAAGCCGCCTCGAGAAAACCTCCCCCATTCTTACGTAAGTCGAAGACAAGGCGCACCATCCCCTCAGCAGCCAATTTCATGATCGCTTCCTGAAACTCGCGAGGCGTTGTCTGCGCAAAACGCGAAAGACGTATGACCCCAGTCATCTCATCGGCCATGTAAGCAGCTTCGATACTATGGAGCGGGATGCGATCCCGTGTAATCTCTATGGCCAGCGTATCGCTCACCCCAAACCGCTTCACCCCCACCACAACCTTCGTACCACGCACTCCCCGTAAGAGATGCATCACCGAATCCGTCGGGAGCTTCACCCCAGCAATTCCACGTCCGTCCACACTCAGGAGACGATCCCCCATCAAGATCCCCGCGCGTTCGGAAGGTCCCCCCGCAATGACACTCTGTACAATCACCGTGTCAGTCGCCATGTTATAGGTGACGCCGATACCATCAAAATCCCCACGCAAGGGCTCTGCCACAGCCTCCATCTGTTCTGGAGTAAAATACTCGGAATGAGGATCAAGCTGCTCGACAAGCAAAGAAATCGCCCGCGAGGCGAGACTATCGGTATTTACCGAATCTACATAATCTTGCTGAATAGAAGTAAGCACCGAGTAGAACTTATCCCCCTTCGCAAAACTATCCACCAAACGAGTGAGACGCACCGTTGAGCGCTCTACGATAATATAGATCGCTACCAAAAAGATACCCAAGATTAAGACAATGAGCCAAAGAGCTCTTCTTTTGGTCATAGTGGCGGTTTAGCTTTGAGGAACGTTTACAACACTCTCTTGGTCACAAGACGCGTCTACGGAAGACGCATCTACAGAGACGAAATCAACTCGAATACCTGCCCTCTTCAAGAGGTCAAGTCCGTCAGCGAGACGATATTCTTCGGAATACACCACGCGATCGATCCCAGACTGAATGATCAACTTAGCACATTCCAAACAGGGCGCAGCCGTGACGTACAGGGTAGCCCCCTCGGAACTATTGGACGATCTAGCGACCTTGGTCAAGGCATTAGCCTCGGCATGGAGGACGTAGGGTAAAGTAACCCCCTCCGCAGACTCACAGACGTTGGGAAAACCCGACGGGGTACCATTATACCCGTCAGAGATAATCATATTCCCCTTCACAAGCAAGGCGCCGACTTTACGGCGCACACAATATGAATTTTCTGCCCAAATGCGCGCCATCCGAAGATAGCGTCTATCCAATTCGAGCTGCTTTTGATCCTTATCCACTACGAAGAAACCTCTTGTATTGAGTAGCTAGATTTGGAAGGGGAGGAGGCGGAGGTGTGCCCAGGACCGGGATCGAACCGGTATGGTATCTCTACCACTGGTGTTTGAGACCAGCGCGTCTACCTATTCCGCCACCTGGGCATGCAACGCCTGTGCTTCTTCCGAAACACAGCGCAAAGGTATACATTTTTCGACAAAAACAAAACACTCTCCGCAACTTTCTCCGATAAAATGGCGATAGTGTCCGTTACAACGTGCAAGCTCACTGTCTATCTCCTCGCCCCTGTAGGCGCAATACATACCACAGCCTAAAGCCTCATAAAACTGTCCATCTCTTAGAGAGGGCGATGCCTCTTACTCACTTTTACATACCGTATGAAAACGTCGCCCGTCCATCCGCGTCACTCCCACAGTCCATCGGCAATTTGCAACTGCAGGACAGGTTCGTCTTCCGAAGGGAATTTTTCTATCAAATCTGGGTGGATAGGTACAAGGACCTCTTCCCCCGAGGAACGTGATACGACCAACAGCGTATTGTAGGAATACTGTTCGTAGTCGACGATCTCTCCCACAAGAACTTGATGCTGATCCACGAGCGTGCACCCCACCAAGCCATCGAGCGACAGGTTCTGCTGCGCAGCCTCCTCCCCCTCTTCCAAAAACTCCTCCTCTGGTATCGCAAAGAGTGCACCCACGAGTTCTTTAGGTTCGATGGCATCTTGCAACGTTTCAAAATAGAGCATCGCGGTAGTCCCCTCTCCCCTCTCCTCTGCCCCCCTCAAGACGAAAGGTACAGGCAATCCGTCAAGGATGAGAAAAATCGTATCCCCCTGCTCGTGTGGGATGTTTTGAAATGAGAAGGGCGGCTCGCACTGTGCCACAACGCCCCCTCTTGTTCCGACGGTTTTTATCAGATGTCCTAGTTCGAGCAATTGCATTTGACACGAAGAGGTAATAAAATCTCTTTTTCCACTATCCTGCTAGTATACAACAAGAGTGGGCGCATAGGACGCACCCACTCTCTGTAAGATCATTGATCAAGACTCGTAGAAACACCCGCTAGGCTTCGGCAGGCGCTTCCGCGTTAGCCTCACCTTCTGCTGGCGCAGCTTGTGCAGCCGCTTCGGCAGCCGCAGCCGCCTTACGCTCCTGTTGCGCCTTGATACGTGCTTCGTTTACCTTAGTTTCAGCAGCGAGACGCGTGTTTTTCGTATCCTGCTTCTTCGAAGAAAGCTCCTGACGCTTTGCCTCAATCTTGGCTTCCTTTTCTTGCATCCATGCAGCGAAACGGCGATCGGCCTCCTCTTGCGAGAAAGCTCCCTTCGCAACTCCACCCTGTAGGTGCTTGCGTAACAAAACACCCTTGTACGACAAAATACGATTGGTCGTCAACGTAGGTTGTGCCCCTTGGTTGAGCCAATACAATGCACGATCCACATCCAGATCGATCGTGGCGGGATTCGTCATCGGATTATAAGATCCGATACGCTCAATAAAACGACCATCGCGAGGCGCACGGCTGTCCGCCACCACGATGTGGTAAAAAGGTCTTGCCTTACGGCCATGACGACTCAAACGTAACTTAACTGCCATTGTAGTAAAACTCGTTTATAAATGACTCTGTGATAGCAACCAGCGCTATAACGCCACAAAGGTAGTAAAATTCCCTACAGCGAAGCGGCAAACGGCTCTGTACGCAACCACCCCAACCACGCAATTAGGGTAGCTGCGCGTCGTCGAATCGTACTTTCAGAATAATCGGAAAGGTACGGCATCAGCCGTTGGACAACCTGTTCTGTGGTGGGAAATCGCTTTCCGTCACGATCCAAAAAATCGGCAATTACGTCTCGGAAAGGAGCATGTCGAAAGAGTGTCTCCAAGAGTGCCACATGACGCCCATAGAGGGGCTGAGAAAAAATCCACCGCCCCAGCTCGGTAAGTGTGAAATGACCTGCATGTGGGGGCGATAGCTCCTCTATCAATCCGAGATAACGTCCCGCCGCAAGATAGTAATCCGTTTGCCTCGGCGTAAAGCCATAGTGTTCGGTAATAAAATCCTTATCCACCCAATCCTCGCACGCAGTATCCGTCCTCTCTCGCACGCGTTGCTGACGGTAAAGAATCTCACACAGGTTCACCAATCGTTCCAAACTATCTGCCTGTGGGAATGGTACCTTCGGTTCTGCCTCGGTAGGCGTTTCTGCCAAAAGACGACGTAACGAAGTGAGTGAAAACGCTGCGTCATCAATCACATAGCGTTGACTCTTGACCAACTCCACAGACGAATAGCACATTGGGTCGGCAAATCGATACTCGCGCAGATGAAAAACCCCGTCGGAATAAGTGAGATAAAGCAATCTCACCCGCTTTTTCACACGCCCATACCACAGACGATAGGGATAGTAAATTTGTCTCACGATAAAGTCATCTGCCAAGTGACTCTTGGCCTCTATCAAATAAAGCGCCTCTTGTGATTCGTAGCCCGCATCAATCTCCAGCTGGGCATTTTCTATGTGAAGAGTAAGGTTATTTCCAGCGGAGGTAGCGATCTCAAAATCAAACCGCTCCGACCCCATTCGCCCCCCGAGTGTGGCGTAAAAAGGAGTTTCATCTCCCGTGAAATGATTCAATATCCCAAGATGCTGTGCTAAGAGGATCGCCTCGACCTCGCTACTCACATGCTCGGCAGACAGACTCTCAAAGGACAATGCCTTTTTAATCCGACAGGTAGAGACCCTCCCCGTATCAAAGGGATGATAGGCATCAAAACGCCCGATAACGTATTCGCCTCGGGAGGTAGGAAGGATAGCCAAGCCGTGCGTTCGAAAGAGCTGTGGGAGCTGTGCCGAGTGATCGAACTTCGCCATGAGTCTTGCCTCACGCACCGTCCTAATCTCAGCCGCCGAGATCGTTACCACAGGGGAGGAGGCAAGACGGGCGAGAATCTGATACCGCTCAAAAAGGATAGCCCAGGCACGGTCATTTTTCGCCCCCTCAGCCTTCGTCATAGTTACGGATAATCAACTCCGAGACGGCGCCTCGCCCCGATCCTTTCGAGTTGACGGCGCGCACCGCCTGTACCGTAGAAATATGAAATTCAGCATAAAGGGCGCGTATCAAGGGGGTATCGGAATTGGACTGCATGAAGCGAATCCCACGACGGTCGAGGGCTCGACACGCATCTCGCAACCGCTCTTGATCCCCCTCCTTCCATCCCCCTTGTACATACCCAGTAAAGCTCGACGTATCGGAAAGCGGATGATAGGGGGGATCGAGATAGACAAACGACTCGGGGGGGAGCAGATCCAGCACCTCCTGATAATCTGTGTGTAGCAGTGTGATGTTGTAGCGATTGAGGTATTCGCTTACCGCCAAGATATTCTCTCTATTGACAATATTCGGATGTTTATAACGCCCGTATGGGGAATTGAACTCCCCAGCGTTATTCACTCGAAAGAGCCCGTTGTAGCACGTTTTATTGAGATAGATAAAGCGCGAAGCCCGCTCCAACGGGGATCGCTGCGCAAACTCTGGCGCTCTGTCCTGCATGCGCAACTGATAGAAATACTCGGCCGTGTTATGATGTTGCGCCAAGTGCTCGATCAACGCCTCTGGAGTATCCCTTACTACGTGATACATATTCATGAGTTCGGCATTCAGGTCGTTGACCAACGCGACCCTTGGTTGCAATGCCCAGAGCAGCGCCCCGCCACCGAGAAAAGGTTCACAGTAAGTCACCTGCTGCCACCCGTTCGGAAGATGTGTCTGTAGCGCAGGCAAGAGCTGTCGTTTGCCCCCCGCCCATTTGACGATAGGAGCAAGCACAGACGACATTTCTTTGTTAGATTGGGTAGCGTTTGGCATCTTCGAGAGGCAAAGGTAAGCAAATGGTTGTAGCTACCGTAGCCAGAGCAGTGTTTTAATGACCTCAGGGCAATTCAATCACACATCCTGTGTCGGTCGTAGTAAACTCATAGTGTTTCTCTGTATCGTCTGGCAAAAAGTAATGAAGCTGATAGGCGTGATTCTTATGCAGGAGGAAGGTTAAGCAATCATTCAGGTCATGGGTGCCATCGTATGTACGCCCTCCGTCGACCTGTCCATCCGCATCAAAGACGTCCACATTAATCGCCATGCGACGGTCATTGCTCGACTTGAGCGGGTCAAGGTAAGTGACCTTCACCTCAACAAAGTCGCCAGCCAACTTCTCGGCCTTCTCTTGCTGAAAGAGGTCAATATAGCGCTGGGTCACATTGACAGCGGGAACGTACGTAATCGTAGAATCCCAGACCAGCGGGAAAGGCAAGCCTGTTGGACGAAAAGAGGTCGCATAAATCGCATGTACCGAATCCGCTGGGTTCGCACGCCCAGCACTAGATAGGAACCAACTTTTGTCAAGCCCCGATGGGTAATATTCGGTAAAATGCCATGCCCCATCGATCCAGACCTCGTTCCAAGAATGATTCCCCCGGTTATCATACCAATTTGGAGTACCCGTGATGCGTGACGGGATTCCCACTGCGCGGAACGCATCGGTTAACAAAATCGCCAACCCACTACACGAAGCCATGTTCTGTCGCATCGACTCGTAAGGGCTTTGGTCGGGCTTTTCTCTCGCGGTATTGTAATCCACCCTCAGTTCATCACGAATATGCCGATTTACGGAGTCTATGGCAGCGCGCAAATCATTGACATTGGCGAGGTAGGGTTCAAATCTCTCGTAAAAATCTTTTCGCCAATTATCCCGCGTCTCATTCATCGAGACATAAGGCAAGACGTCGTTCAAGAAGATTTCCTTTGGGATTTTGCTTCCCCACGGAAATCGATCTCGTGCCGCATAGGCATATGCTACATTTTCCAAAAGGAAGTCAGCAGAAAGGGTCGTTAAGTCCCGCTCGGGCATATAGGCGATCAGGAATGCGAGTCCTTCCGCCTGTTCTTTGGGCACGGTAGCAAGTGCTTTGCGCAGTTGTGTCGCATTCTCTCCAGCACGCGCCAGCGCCTTATCGAGCAGGGCGTGATACTCCGTCGGTATATGCGTATAAGAGGAATTTCCACACCCCCACAACAGAAGGAAAGGAAGAAAAAGAGGGAGCAATCGTAATCGCATACGTGTCATCATTTCGAGTCTATAGAGCTGCCAAAGGTAAAAAAAGCAGCTGGATTGTTAGGACTTCGGGGCCTTTTTACGCAGATAGATCAACTGCCCCACCTCGGGTTCTTCACCTGGTTTCATACGGTTGCGCCGATAAATATACTTGGTCTTTACGGCGTATTTCTGTGCGATGGAATAGATCGTCTCTCCGGGCTCAACCACGTGTACGGCGTGGTTGACCTCGGCTTTACGCCGCTTAGGTTGAATATAGAGCTCGGTTCCAGCAGGAGGGAGTACCCTCTCTGGCAACTCGTTGTACTTTGCCAACTCCCATGGCATCATCTCCATGGCCTTGGTGAGCGAGAGGTAAGTATCATGAGGCTGCACCACAATGTACTGTACCCGATTCCGTTCGTAAATCTCATGTTCCTCGCCCATCTTAATCTCATATTCAGGCTCTTTTGCCAACTCACGTTTCGTGCCGATAGTCGGTGAGACGACCTCTATTTTCACCCCCGTGTCATATGCCGCCAGCCCCTCTTCCTCGATAATCCGAATCAGGTGGTCAGCATACTTCGGGTCGGTGGCATACCCAGCCTTTTTGAGCCCCTTTGCCCACGCCTTGTAATCCGTAGGTTCTAGGTCAAAGAGAAACGCATATCGACGAGCCCCGCGAAGGAAAAGAGAATGATCCTCAAAGGAATGGTCTGCACTCTTGTACACACGGAAGCACTCCCCTTTTGCGTCATCATCTTGGTACATTTTCTTTCCCTTCCACGCCTTATGACATTTGATACCAAAATGGTTATTCCCCTCCGTCGCAAGACGGCTGAGCCCGTTCCTGCTCTCGAGCATCCCCTGTGCGAGAGTGATACTCGCCGGCACTCCGTGGAGCTTCATTTGCTCGATAGCCATATCCTTGTACTTGTCTCGATAGGCTGCCCGCTGTTCCTGCAACTTCGCTTGTGCCCACAAGGAGAGGGGCAACAAAAGCAAAAGGGAAAGGGAGAGGAAAAAGGAAGAGAAGACCTTCATAGAGAAAAAGAGGTTGTTATACGAATGACGCGGATGTGAGAGGTCACACCCGCGCCTAGAATCGATACCACGTTACGCCACAACACTACTCCCCTTCTACAAGCGCACGTACTTCCCGAATCTCGGGGGCATGCTTCTTGATGGCCTCCACCACTCCGTTGCGCAACGTCATAGCACTAAAAGGACACACGCCACACGAGCCCAAGAAACGGACAGTCACTTCGAGATCGTCTGAGATAGAGACCAACTCAAGATCACCTCCGTCGTTCTGCATATAGGGGCGCATACTCTCTATGGCCTCGTGTACGTTTTCCGTCAATTCCTTTGATACCATTGCTAAAAGTGTTTTTGAGTTGCTCTCGTTCCTAGAGAAACCTCGCTCTAGGAAAGTACTAGGAGATCTGCTCTAGGAAGGCATCGGCGAGTGCGTCGAACGCCTTAGCCGCAGGCGTATCTCCCGCAGCCAAGGGACACCCTGTATCGCCCCCCTCTCGCAAATCTTGCGTAATGGGGATCTCTCCCAAAAGAGGAACCCCTAACTCCTGCGCAAGGGCTGCTGCACCGCCATTGCCAAAGAGATAATGCTTCTGTCCATCGCCACCATCAAACCACGCCATATTTTCGACCATCCCGAGGATGGGTACCGCGATCGAGTGGTTGGAGAACATACTCAATGCCTTCTGCGCATCGGCCAATGCGATACGCTGTGGGGTACTCACGATGACCGCTCCGCAGAGGGGCAACTCTTGTGCTACGGTCAGGTGTATATCGCTAGTACCCGGCGGCATGTCGATAAGCAGGAAGTCGAGCTCCCCCCACAATCCCATATGTATGAGCTGTTTGAGAGCGTTCGAGGCCATCGGACCACGCCATACCAGTGCATCGGACGAACCGACGAAAAATGCCATAGAGAGCATCTTGACGCCATAGGCCTCCACAGGCAAGATGAGGTCTTCACCCTCCTCGTTTTTAACTTCTGGACGTTCGTCCTCGACCCCCAACATGATCGCCATACTGGGACCGAAGACATCGGCATCCAAGATACCGACCTTATACCCCTTACGCGCCAAGGCGATGGCCAGATTGACGGTAATGGTCGACTTCCCAACGCCTCCCTTTCCCGAGGCAATCGGTACAATGTGCTTGACATTCGTCACCCCACCCTGTCTGGGCGGAAGATCCTCTGGTTTAGGGGCAGACGCTACAGGAGCGTCTAGAGTGACCTCGACGGGGACGTCTGGGAATGTTTCAGAGATCAGGCGACGCGCTTGGCGAACCAGAGAGACCCCAAAGGGATCGTTGGCACTGAGGGGGGCAACGACCACGCGAATCCCGTCATGCTTTGCTTGTAACTCCCGCACCAATCCCAGCGTCACAATATCTTGCTTCTTTTCTGGGTGGGTTACTTTTCGCAGGAGCTGTGTCACCGCCTGTTCGTTCAACAGATAAGCCATGGGTGCTTGGTTAGCGAACGGCAATCGCCTCAATTTCGATCATCGCCCCCAAGGGTAGGCGTACCACGCCGAAGGCGGCACGAGCGGGCATCTCCTTGGTGAAATACTTGGCATAGACACCGTTCATCGCCACAAAGTTCTCCATATCGGAGAGAAGACAGGTAGTCTTTACAACGTTGGAATAGTCGAGCCCTGCCTCCTTGAGGATGGCGCCGATATTCTTCAACACCTGCTCTGTCTGCGCCTCAATCCCGCCTTCTACCACCTTTCCTACCGCTGGATCTACGGGGACTTGTCCTGAGATATAGAGGGTATCCCCCACCATCACGGCTTGGCTATAAGGTCCGATGGCAGCAGGGGCATTGGGAGTATTGATAATCTTTTTCATTGCTATATCCTTTCAACATTTTCTAGGCAAAGATACAAAAAGGTCCTGCGAGAGGAATACTTATTCCCCGTTTGGGTGACACTGTGGTAAAAAAAGTGTGTACGCGGGACAGAAACTAATAGGAAATGGCAGTGGGTATAGGAAGTGGGGAGTATGCGGAGAGAGCGTCAAGTTGTGAGACGCGTTTATAGGTATTTATAGCCATTACATTTTTTTTATTACCTTAGTCTTATGATTAAAGCATCGCAATAAACCATTCTGAAAATGAAACAACTGCTTACGGTCACCTTCGTAGCCCTTTTGGTAATGTTTGGGCTTACGATGGTTTTGGCACAGGAACGTCCTTTTGTAACAACATGGAAGGGAGAGACAGGGCAAGAGATACAGGTCCCCATCGAAGGGATCTACAAGGTAACGCTCGTCGCCCCAGATGGAGTAGAGACTAATGTAGCAAGGCATACTGGTACCTATTCTTTCACCCCTTCGCAGGATGGGATCTATACCCTAAAGGCTGGCCCAGAGGGGGTAGAGACACTCAATATGAACTGTACAAACACGACGAGTCGAAAAGCTCTTCTTCAGTTAGTAGATTTTGGGACAGTCGAGTGGAAGAGCATGGAATCTTTCTTTTTTGGTTGTGAGAATATGACTTTTCAATCAGGGATCGAAGCCCCTAATCTGGAAAATATAAGAAGCCTTTATCGGATGTTTTGGGAGTGCCGCTCCTTCAACCAGCCACTAGAGGAATGGGATGTAAGCCACGTGACCAATATGAGCCACATGTTTTATTGTTGCTCTTCCTTCAACCAGCCATTGGAGATGTGGGATGTAAGCCACGTGACCGATATGAGTGGTATGTTTATCAATTGCACTTATTTCAATCAACCGCTCGCGGGATGGAATGTGAGCCACGTGACTAGTATGAAAGAATTATTTTCAAACTGCAAATTTTTTAATCAGCCACTAGAGGAGTGGGATGTATCGAGCGTGACCGACATGAGTAGTATGTTCGCCAATTGCGCTTTTTTCAATCAACCGCTCGCGGGATGGAATGTGAGCCACGTGACCGACATGAACTGGATGTTCGGTGGCTGCAATTTCTTCAACCAACCGCTCGCGGAGTGGGATGTAAGCCACGTAACCGATATGAGCAGTATGTTTGATTGTTGCGCTCTCTTCAATCAGCCACTAGAAAGATGGGATGTGAGCCACGTAACCGATATGAGCAGTATGTTTGATTGTTGCGCTCTCTTCAATCAGCCACTAGAAAGATGGGATGTGAGTAATGTGACCAATATGGAAAATATGTTCGCAAGTTGCAATTCCTTCAATCAACCTCTTGGGCGCTGGAAGATAAAGAGCGCTGTCGGGGGCTTGGCAAGTACGGCAATGAGTACGACAAACTACTCGGCGAGTCTTGTGGGCTGGGCGTCACAGGATATAAGGGATATTTCCTTCGGCGAAGAGGTGCGCAATCTCATTTACAATACAGAAGGGCAAACGGCTCGCGCCACGCTTATTGGTCGGGGCTGGGCTTTTACGAACGACAGGTACGAAGCTCAAGGCATTGCGATAGCAGTCTCGGAATATTCGGAATCAAAGAAAGTCTCTCTTGCAGTCAATGAGAAAAAGGTGGTAGAGATCGATGTCTGGGGTGGACTCTCTGGCGACCCCACGGTGACGATATTGGGGGATGTGGGCATTGTAGCAATAGAGGGTAGCAGCACGGGACGGAGCGTCACGCTCAGGGGGCTCGCAGAGGGTGACGTGATATTACAAGCCACACTCGGCACGCACACAAGTGAATGTAAGGTAAAAGTAAAGAAAGTAACCGTAAAAGAGCTAGTAGTCTTCCCTGTGAAGAAGATGATCAATTTACATTGGGCGTAAGCATCCTTCCAATAAATGCCTCGGAAAAAGATATTACCGTGACCAATAGCTACCCTGAAATAGCGACCTATGACCCCGACACGAAAAAGATCACCGCAAAGAGAGCTGGCACAACAACCTTCTATGTTCGCTCTGTAGATCCAGACTATATGAGCCCCACCTTCTGCGAGGTGATGGTTGTTTCTGAAATCAATTATTCAGTCAAGCTCCGTACAAAAGGAAAAGGGAGGATAGAAATCGATGGTTACGACGCAACGATGCTGGAATCGGTAGCCGAGGGGACGGAGCTCAGTGTGACGGCGCATCCCGCGTATGGTTATGAACTGGAGGGGATTTTAGTAAATGGGAATCCGCTTGTCAACAACAAGTTTACTGTTCACAAGTCCACCGTTGTTACAGCACTTTTCAAACAGCAGATCGTGGCGATACCTCCCTTTGATATCATCACTAAAGTAGGGGGTGGCGAAGGTACGGTAACGGTCAATGGGCAACAGCGACTGACGGATGTAGTGTACGGTTCGCGTGTCACGATGGAGGCAAAGCCTGCGAATGCATCGTGGACATTACAATCACTGACGGTGAGCTGTGATCATCGTGCTGCGAAAAGGGTATATACGGTGCTTGGTATCTTCCAGCGTACACGTTTTTCGGTTACCACAAGGGGAGGTGATGCGATGGGAGGTTTAGTAGCGATCAAGGGCTTCGATGATCTTAGCCAAGTCCCCTATGGGACACCTCTCGAAGTTTCGGTCACGCCCACAAGAGGGTACAAAGTGAAATGGATAACCATCAATGGTCGTGCACTGGAAGGTAGAACGTTCGTCGTAAGGGAAGCCACCGAGGTAGGCGTTTCCTACGAAATGGACACCCCCGACGGGATCGGAGGGGGAGCTGAGCACAACGGGGCGGGGACGAGCGCCTCGCGGACCTTGGGAGGGGGTTGTCCTGACAGGCAAGAGGTGTCGCAAAGTGTCGTCGAGACAGCATTAGGTTCGCTTTCTGTATCTCCGAACCCGTTTACTTGGCAGCTTCGGATAGGCAATCCCTCGGGGCTGGTAGGGCGTTATGAGCTCATCCACCAGATGGGAGGGATTGTTCGTTCTGGTGGGCTGAATGGGTGTGATATCTTCCTAGAGACCTCTAGTCTTCCGTCAGGTCTTTATATTGTTCGTTTTTACGGGACAAATTCTTCGGAACGGAGTGAAAAGGTGATTAAGTACTAGTTATCAAATACTGAAGTGAGAAAACCGCCTTAATGGCGGTTTTTCTATTTTTAATAGTATGAGATGTGGAAAAGGGGACGGTATCTAGGCAGCCCCCCTCCCACAACAAAGCCGCCCCTCTGCCAAAGCGACAAAAAGGTGGCATTTATGCTTCAAAAATAAACAGAACACTACTTAGCTACGGTTAGCGAGCTTTTTGTGGTGTGCCCTTCGATTTCGAACTTACCGTATTCCCACCGTCGCTTGCCTCTTCTACGGTCACCTCACATATTCCATGGAACTCGCGTCCATATTCTTTGATGTTTACATAGACCGTACACTTCCCTGCCTTTTGGGTTGTTACTTTCCCATTATTGTCTACTGTAACGATCTTGGAGTTTCCAGAGCTCCACTCCACCTCTCTTTCCGTAGCATTCTCTGGGAAGATGTTGACTGTAAACGTGAACTCCTCCCCGACCTTTAGGGTCTTGCTTGCTGGGGTGATAGTGATGCGCTCTATGGGGATGTAAACCTCTATCTCGCAGGTGCTGGTATAGGTCTGCTCGTACATCCCAGGTTTGACTGCGATGGTAGCGGTGAGTTCGCACCTTCCCTCCTTGAGCCCCTTGATATGCACCCCTTTCTTGTCTGCAGTCAGTGCGTAGGAGATGATCCCATCCGTGTCGGTCGAGAGGGTGACCTCTTCTGTGTCCACTACGCCCCACTTCTCCAAGGGGAGTGTGCATTCCTTATTGAGTGCAAGAGGGAAGAAATGGGGCGTAATGGATACACCACTAGATTGGTGAGTGTCTCCTTCAAAATTCCATCCTTTGTCTATGAGCTTTTGGCGAGCCTCCTTACCCTCGTCGTTGTAAATGAGATCCTTAACATCCTCTTCGAAGTCAAGATTTCCTGCGATATTGGTTTGCCCTGCCCATCCGACGAGTGTCTGGGAATAGTTCGATGGGCTCATCGCGGTTGTAGAAAGTCCGCCTATGTATGTTTTTATCTTCCATAAGCCCAGCTGCTGGTTGAAGGAGGTGCAGCCCTCAAACATCCTCGTCATATCGGTCACGTTGCTCACGTTCCAGTTACCCAGCGGCTGGTTGAAGGAGGAGCAGCCCTCGAACATCGCTATCATGCCAGTCACGTTGCTCACGTTCCACTCATTGAGCGGCTGGTTGAAGGAGGTGCACCTATGGAACATCCAGCTCATTTCGGTCACCTTGCTAACGTTCCAGCTATTGAGCGGCTGGTTGAAGAAGGTGCAGTCACTGAACATGCTGCTCATTTCGGTCACGTTGCTCACGTTCCAGTTGTTGAGGGGCTGGTTGAAGGAGGTGCAGCCAGAGAACATCCAGCTCATGTTGTCCACATTGTCCACCTTCCAGTTGTCTATCGGCTGGTTGAAGGAGGTGCAGCCAGCGAACATAAACCTCATTTCGGTCACCTTGCTCACGTTCCAGTTGTTGAGGGGCTGGTTGAAGGAGGTGCAGCCATCGAACATCGCGGCCATGTTTGTCACCTTGCTAACGTTCCAGTTGTTAAGGGGCTGGTTGAAGGAGGAGCAGCCATAGAACATCCACCTCATGTCGGTTACATTGTTCACTTTCCAGTCATTGAGCGACTGGTTAAAGGAGGAGCAGTCAGAGAACATGAACTGCATGTCGGTCACGTTGGAGAGGTCTGGGGTGTCAATTCCCGCTGCGAAAATCATGTTCTCACACACTTTGAACATCTCTTTCATCGACTCCCATTTTACCGTCCCGAACTGCAAGACCTCCAGCAGTTTATCGTTACTTGTAAGAAGAATCCAATTATCATCTTCCCACTCTGCTTTCATTTGCATAGACTTCACCCCCTCAGGGCCTGCCGCTACAGTGTAAGTCCCGTCCTTGGTAGGAGTAAAGACGTACGGATGGTCAGCATCCGCGACGGTGACCGTCTTATTGATCTTCTCATTCCCACTCCCATCCTTGATCACCATCTTGTACGTCCCTACGATCGGGATCTTCAACTCTTTACCTTTTTCTCCTTGCCACTTGGTGATGAACGGGCGTCCCGTCTCCGACTGGGCGAATACCCCCGACACACCCCACACACAGAGCAGCACCATCAGTACTGCCACAACTTTTAATGTTTTCATAGTTGGCTAATTGATAGATTAGGTATTAAAAACGGCAGGCAAGTTCTCGAAAAAAAACGTTAACGCAAAATGGCGCGTAGCAGGGGAATAGGGCGAGCATACCCCAAAGGCAGACGGAAACTGGGATCGAAGGCGATGAAAAATATTTTCGACAGTTGTTGGGAAAAGAGGGGATTTCTCTCCAATACTTAACAAAACCGCCCCTCTGCCAAAGCGACAGAAAGGCGGATTTTGTGCGTTAATGTATACTGTCCTAAAAGAGTGAGTAAGCGTAGGTATTATCAGGGGATGATGAAGCTTTACATTTTCCTAAATATACTAGGATACCTACGGGGGAGAATAGGATAGATCGGGGGTAGTGCCTTTTTGTCATCCTTTGTCACCGCTTGTAGACCCTTTGTAGAGTCTTTGTAGAGCCTGTGTAGACCCTGTGTAGACCCTATAAATTCGGTGGGAAAATAGCCCACATTTATAACACATTCCATCATTTCTACTATATTATTCGGTTAGTTGTACAGAAATATAGATTTAGGATTTTCTAAAGTGGTAGTATGGAATGTGGGGAGAAAAAGCGGGCGGTAGGCGGACAGGAGTGACGAAAAAGATTCGGTTATAACCGACAAAACCGTTACTTTTGAAGAAAGTTTCGGTTATGGACGAAAGATTAGAGGTGCTAAGGAAGTACAATCTGTGGGGAGGGGGGCAATTCCACTTTGGGTATGAACGGCGAGAGTATACCGACCGTTTGGTCTCCTATACGGGGAATAGGCTCATCAAAGTGCTTGTTGGGCAGCGACGTGCGGGGAAGAGCTATGTGTTACGCCAAGTCGCAAAACGGTTGGTAGAGGAAGGGGTAAAAGTAGAGAACACGCTGATAATCAACCGAGAGCTGAGTGAATTTGATTTCCTTAGCTCTTATCACGAGCTTGACGCTCTACTTCGTTTGTACAAACAGGAGATAAAGCCTCGGGGGAAGATCTACCTCTTTATCGACGAGGTACAGTTGATAGAGGGTTGGGAGCATAGTGTGAATTCTTACTCCCAAGACTATGTCGAAGAGTACGAGGTGTTTCTTAGTGGTTCGAACTCACGTTTGCTCTCTGGAGAGCTTGCCACGCTTCTTTCTGGTCGTTACGTCACGTTCCCAATTTTTCCCTTCAGCTTTAGCGAATATTGTGGTATCAATGGACGGGAGGTTAACAAGCCGAGTTATTTGGAATACTTAAGTAGCGGTGGGCTTCCTGAGCTTTTCTCGCTCTCCTTGCCAGAGCTCCGTCGGAACTATATGTCGGCGATCAAGGATAGTGTGTTGCTGCACGACGTTATACAGCGCTACAGCATACGAGATCCGAAGCTTCTGGAAGACCTTTTTGTCTACCTTGTCAACAATGCCTCCAGTTTAGTTTCTGTGAATAACATCGTTAACTATTTCAAGAGTCAAGGACGTAAAACGAGCTACGAGGCTGTTAGCAACTATATCCGTTACATAGAGGATACGTTTCTCGTTCACCGTTGCGAGCGCTATGACATTCGTGGAAAAGAGACCATCGCAGGCACGGCTAAGTATTATATCAACGACCTCGCCTATCACAACTACCTCTATCCGGGGGTTGGTTACGGATTGGGGTATTTACTGGAGAATGTTGTTTATCTCACCCTCCGTCGTGCAGGTTTTGATGTTTATACGGGGAGTTCCCAAAAGCGGGAGGTAGATTTTGTAGCCCGTAAGGCTGACCGCGTGCTCTATATCCAGAGTGCTTACCTTCTGGTAGATGAGAGTACCCTAGAGCGGGAGTATGCCTCGCTTTTGTCCATAGAGGACAACTTCGAGAAGTTTGTTGTGACCTTAGACGATCTTCCGCTTCCGCTCCGCTCTGGGATTCGTCATCTCCGTGCTTGGCAACTGGAAGGGGTACTGGGGGCGTGAACTGACAGGAGATTATGCTTTTTTAGAACCGTATCGTTTTTTGGTAACGGTCGGCGATATCGCTCCAGCGCGGTATTTTCAACCGTTTGTGATATTGGCGTTCGTATGCCGCTAAGAAATCGCCAAGCCATGTACCGGCGAGTTCTCGTGTTTTGGGATTCTGATATACAGTCTGTTCAACACCCGCTCACAAACCGCCGACACTACGGGGATGGCTACCGTATTTCCAAGGAGGTCGTAACCGAGGTGTCTTTCCACATCGAAACGGAAGTCGTCGGGATAGCCAAACAAGCGCAATCCTTCCCTCAGGGAAAGGGGACGTAGCCCATCTCCATCAGGCACATAGAGCTTCCCCATGTCGGTCGCCACAAGGGTTGGAGCTACCTCCTTCGGCGAGAGGATCTTATTGACTTCAAAGCTCAACTTACCGCTTACGATATTGTAGCCTAAGGGCAAGGTAGGGTCTTGGACACGTGAGCGACGCCTGAGCCCCTGTACCTCCTCTACGACCTCTTGCTTGGGGTATTCTCTTTTGAGATAACCTTTTTGCACCAAATCGGCAAGGAGTTGGGGGAGATCCTCGCTCGGGAAAAATGTTGCGATTTGTTCCTCCGTGAGCGGCATACCATCCATCCATGCAATACCGAACTCTGCAGCCCACTTCTTTTTCCTTCGCTCCTTAAACATCAGATTCAAAAGCGCCTTCTGCCTTTCGGAGACCTCACCCTTAAGCCCCAGATCCCAACTATGGATGTTATTCGCCCCTCCTCGCTTGTCTTTCAATGACTTTCCGAGCAAGGACTCTAGCGAGTAATTCCCCAGAAGCGCTCGCACCAATGGAGTATCCACCACAGGCAAGCCTGACTCAAGTACACTGTCGAGGGTGCGATGACAAGATGGAAAGTCCGTAAGATACTGTCCTAAAAAAGTGTGTAAGCTCCACTTTTAGTAACTTGGTGTTGAA
>CAUUCP010000035.1:0-25381 GCA_963543925.1 uncultured Bacteroidia bacterium
TCAACACCAAGTTACTAAAAGTGGAGCTTACACACTTTTTTAGGACAGTATCGTAGAATCGTACCGCTTCGCCCGTATTTTTTTCTTCCATAATATAATGAAGGACAATCTATTGCATGACTGGAACATTTTATTGTAGATGCGAAACGTCGATATGGATAAGATTGGGTAACTTTGCACAGATGTCTGATTTAAGGATGAAGAAGATGAGGAGAATAGATTGTTTTATCACGGCGGCGCTTCTAGGGTTGCTGGTGTTTGTTTCTTCCCCAACGTGGGCAGAGGAGTATGCACTGAAGATCGCAGGGGTGGCTGTGACTTCTGACAATTGTAACAAGCTCAACACGATCGCTGGGGTGAGTGGCGAATTGAAGTACAATCCCACGGGGAAGCTTCTGACCGTGAAGAACGTAAAGATTACCTCGCCCGACGGTAAGATTGCTATTGAAAATACGGGTATTATCGACCTCACGATCCAAGTAGAGGGAAAGAACGAGCTTACCTCTAAAAATGCCGACGGGCTTAGTATTGGAGTTTCGGCGACCCTAAAAGGGCAGGGATCGCTAAAGGTGACCACAGAAGGGAATAACTCTGGCGTATATATTCGTACTGGAGCTACGCTGACTGTCGAAAAGACGACCCTCACAGTCGAGGGGGAGAATGGTATCTTTGGGCAGGATCGGATTCATGGGAGGCTTACTATCCGTAACGCGACGGTGGACGCTACGGGAAGACAAAAAGCGATTGCCGATCTCGCTGCCCTAAACATACAAGGATGTGGGATCGAAGGCGGCTATTGGAATTCTTCGTCTCATGCGGTGATGGACGGTAATCAGGCAGCAAAAAATGTACATATCGCGCCTTTTTACGGGTTCTATATCGCTGGAAAGCTCGTAAATGACAAGAATGTAGACAAGCTGAACTCGATCACTGGGGTGAGCGGTGAATTGAAGTACAACCCCACAAAGAAGCTCCTGACCCTGAAGGATGTCAAGATTACCCCGCCCGACGGTAGGATCGCCATCGAAAATGTGGGCATTACCGACCTAACAATCCAAGTAGAGGGAAAGAACGAGCTTACCACTAAAAATGCTGATGCGCTGAGCTTCGGCGTCTCTACGACCCTAACAGGGAAGGGATCGCTCACTGCGAAAGCGGTAGGGAATAACGCGGCGGTATATGTTCGTATAGACGCTACGCTGACTGTCGAAAACACCACGCTTATAGCCGAAGGAAGGAATGGTATTTTTGGGCAAAATGGGAGTAGTGGGACGCTCACTATCCGCACCGCTACGGTGGACGCTACAGGCAAGGAGGGATTCGCGATTACCGACCTCGTTGCTCTGAATCTAGAAGGGAGCAAGATTTCTGTGCCTAAAGGGGGCTATTGGAACTCTTCGCAACGCGCGGTGACGGACGGTAGTGGGAAAGCGAAAAAAGTGCATATCGATCCTACTTATGGTTTTTGTATTGCTGGAGAGGATATAACTGCCGAGAATTGCAACCAGCTCAACACGATCGCTGGGGTGAGCGGCGAATTGAAGTACAACCCTACTTCCAATACCCTGACTCTGAAGGATGTAAAGATTACCCCGCCCGACGGTAAGATTGCCATCGAAACGACGAGCACTACAGGCTTAAAGATTGAAGTAGAGGGAAAGAACGAGCTTACCACTAAAGATGCCGACGCGCTGAGCTTCGGAGCTTCTGCGACCCTAACTGGGAAGGGATCGCTAAAGGCGACAGCCAATGGGAATAACTCTGGGGTGTATATCCGCACAGGTGCGACGCTGACCGTAGAAAATATCACCTTCACAGCCGAAGGAAGGAATGGTATTTTTGGGCAAGATGGGAGTCATGGGACGCTCACTATCCACAACGCTACGGTGGACGCTACAGGAAAGGGAGGATATGCGATTGCCGATCTTGCTGCCCTGAATCTAGAAGTGAGTAAGATCTCTGTGCCTAAAGGGGGCTATTGGAACTCTTCGCAACACGCGGTGATGGACGGTAATGGGAAAGCGAAAAAAGTGCATATCGATCCTTTTTACGGGTTCTATATCGCTGGAGAGGCTGTAACAGCTGACAATTGTAACAAGCTCAACACGATCGCTGGGGTGAGCGGCGAATTGAAGTACGACCCCACCTCCAATACCTTGACCCTAAAGGAGGCAAAGATAACCCCCGCGGACGGTCAGATTGCTATCCGCAATACGAGCGCTACCAACTTGACGATAGAGGTCGTGGGCAAGAATGTGTGTACTGTAAACAAGGAAGACTGCTTCCGATTGGATTGCGCAACCTCGATAAAGGGGCAGGGTTCACTGAAACTCGCGTCTGATAGGTCGGCCATATGGGTATATAACTCCATACTGACGCTGAACGATATTACGCTCTATACCGAAGGTGATCGCGGTCTTGCTGGGAATGATGGGGTACAGGGCGAGCTCATCGTCAATCAAGCCACGGTAAGCGCCAAGGGAAAAGAGTATGCCATAGGGAATCTCAAGGCCTTTACCCTCAACGGAAGTAAAATCGTCATCCCCAACGCTGGGCAGTGGAATAATAGCAAACACGCGGTGATGGACGGGAGTGAGAAAGCAAAGTGGGTCAAGATAGTGAAGTCCGACGTCGTGTTTACAATGTACGACCTGCTTATCGCTGGCGAGCAACTGACATCCGACAATTACAACAAGCTGGGCGACATCGCTGGGGTGAGCGGCGAATTGGAGTACGACCCCACCTCCAATATCCTGACCCTGAAGGATGTCAAGATAAAACCCTCGGACGGGAAGATCGCTATCCATAATATGGGTATTAGTAATTTGAAGATAAAGGTGTCGGGGAAAAACGAGTTGACTGTAAACAAGGAAGACTGCCTCCGACTTGACGATGCAACGTTTATAGAAGGCAATGGAACCCTTATACTCAAGTCCGATAGGGCGGCGATACGCATAGCTGGTAACGCGACCTTGAACCTTACCGACCTTACCCTCCATACCGAAGGAAATTGGGGGGTTACTGGAAGTAATGGGACGCAGGGGAGTCTCATTATCAATCAAGCCACGTTGGACGCAAAGGGAAAAGAGTATGCTATGGGGGATTTCAAGACCTTTACGCAAAACGGAACTAAGATTGTCGTCCCCAACGCTGGGCAGTGGAATGATGCACAACACGCGGTGCTGGACGGGAGCGAGAAAGCAAAGTGGGTGAAGATTGTGAAGTCCGACGTCGTGTTTGCAATGTACGACCTGTCTATTGCTGGCGAGCAATTGACTTCTGAAAATTGCAACAAGCTGGGCGATCTCTATGGGGTGACGCTCTCCGCAGGCAGCGAATTGAAGTATGACCCCACAAAGAAGCTCCTGACGCTGAAGGATGTAAAGATTACCCCGTCAGATGGTAAGATCGCCATTGAAACTACGAGCACTACAGGCTTAACGATTGAAGTAGAGGGACAGAACGAGCTTACCACTACCAATGCTGACGCGCTGAGCTTCGGCGCTTCAGCGACCCTAACTGGGAGTGGATCGCTAACTGCGAAAGCGGTAGGGAATAACTCTGGGGTGTATGTCCGTACAGGTGCTACGCTGACTATCGAAAATACCACACTCATTGCCGAGGGGCGTAATGGTATCTTTGGACAAGATGGGTATAATGGGACGCTCACTATCCGCAACGCTGTGGTGGACGCTACAGGAAGGGAGGGATATGCGATTGCCGACCTCGCTGCCCTGAATCTAGAAGGGTGTAAGATCTCTGTGCCTAAAGGGGGTTATTGGAACTCTTCGCAACACGCGGTGATGGACGGTAGTGGGAAAACGAAAAAGGTGCGTATCGATCCTTTTTATGGGTTCTATATCGCTGGAGAGGCTGTAACATCCGACAATTATAACAAGCTGGGCGACATCGATGGGGTGAGCGGCGAATTGAAGTACGACCCCACAAAGAAGCTCCTGACCCTGAAGGACGTAAAGATTACCCCGCCAGACGGTAAGATTGCCATTGAAAATACGAGCACTACAGGCTTCACGATTCAAGTAGAGGGACAGAACGAGCTTACCACGAAAGATGCTGATGGGCTTAGCTTCGGCGCTTCTGCGACCCTCACTGGGGAGGGAGCGCTCAAGGTGACAGCAAATGGGAATAACTCTGGGGTGTATGTTCGCACGGGCGCTACGCTGACCGTGGAAAATATCACCCTCACAGCTGAAGGAAAGAATGGCATTTTTGGGCAAAATGGGAGTCATGGGACGCTTACTATCCGTAACGCTACGGTGGACGCTACAGGAAAGGAGGGATTCGCGATTGCCGATCTCGCTGCTTTGAATTTACAAGAATGTGAAATCGTTGTACCTAGAGGCGGGAAGTGGGATGATCAGCAGCATGCCGTGACTGACGGAGCTGCGAAGGCAAAAAAGGTTGAGGTGAGAAAAACAATATTCTTTAGCCTCGCACCAACCGTTTTAGCAGAGGTTCCCGCTGCGGGCGGTACGCAGAGCGTGACGCTAACCTCTAACAAGGCATGGAGTCTCAGACTCACGGGCGAGGACATCTCGTGGGTAATCCCCTCTACACCAAATGGTACGGGAAGTCAAGAGGTAACCTTCACGGTGAAAGAGAACCAGAAGCCTTCTCCTCGCAGTCTGACAGTGACCTTTACACAAACAGGGACTGGAAGAGAATTGACGATCGAGATTAAGCAGCTGGCAAAGTTCACCCCATTAAAGCACCTATACATCAAGCCAGATAAATTGCCGATTAAGGTTGGTGGTAAGGCAAAGTTGACGCTTACATTCGATCCTACTGATGCCACGAACAAGGAGGTTGTCTGGGCTGTAACCGAGGGGGATGCATCCCTCTCAGTAGACCAAGAGGGGAATATCACCGCAACGCAAGTAGCTGGGACTGCCAAGGTGACCGCTACGAGTAAGGAGAACCCCACGATTGTGGCAACTTGCGAGGTGAAGGTTAGCATCGAGGACGTCCCTGTAGAGTCTGTTGAGGTGGTACCTTCCTCGCTCGAGATTAGCGAGACTGAGAGTGCGAAACTCGGAGTGAAAATTACCCCCATGACTGCAACGAACCAAGAGGTGACATGGAGTATCAAGTCTGGAAGTGAGAATATCACCCTAACAGGCAATGAGGTGAAAGGCGTCAGAGCGGGACAAGCTGAGGTCGAAGCCTCGGTAGGTGGTCAGAAGGCTGTATGTACGATTACGGTCAAAGCAAAAGTCCCAGTAACCTCCGTAAAGATTACACCCGAGACGGTGACGCTCGCCGTACAAAAGACCCAGCAACTCGAGGCGGTCATTGATCCCAAGGATGCTACCCACAAAACCGTAACGTGGACACTCACCTCGGGCGAAGGGGTCGTTACGCTCTCTGAAACGGGGCTTGTCACTGCACTCAAGGAAGGCACTGCGACCGTGACGGCTACAGTAGACGGGATATCGGCTACGTGTACCGTTACCGTGACCATCCCAGTAAAGTCTGTAAAGATTACACCCGAGACGGTAACGCTCTCCGTACAGAAGACCCAGCAGCTCGAGGCGGTCATTGCCCCCAAGAATGCTACCCACAAAACCGTAACGTGGACACTCACCTCGGGCGAAGGGGTCGTTACGCTCTCTGAAACGGGGCTTGTTACCGCCCTCAAGGGAGGCACTGCGACCGTGAAGGCTACAGTAGACGGGATATCGGCTACGCGTACCATTACCGTGACCATTCCAGTAACCTCCGTAAAGATTGAACCCGAGACGGTGACGCTCGCCGTACAGAAGACCCAGCAACTCGAGGCGGTCATTGATCCCAAGGATGCTACCCACAAAACCGTAACGTGGACACTCACCTCGGGCGAAGGGGTCGTTACGCTCTCTGAAACGGGGCTTGTCACTGCACTCAAGGAAGGCACTGCGACCGTGACGGCTACAGTAGACGGGATATCGGCTACGTGTACCATCACTGTGACCATTCCAGGGGCTGTGGAAGATGCCCTATTAGCGACCGTGTCGGTGACGCCAAACCCATTCACCACACAGCTGCGCATTCTGAACCCAAACGGAGCATCGCTGACTTATGAACTGCTCAGCATCACGGGGATTGTACTCCGTAAGGGGATGTTGCTAGATACCGAGACTGTGGTGGATACGACCCACCTCCCAGCAGGGCTCTATTTCGTCCGTTTGACGGGAAGGAATGGCGAGAAACGAGGGATAAAGGTGCTCCTCGATAAGTAGATTATTGTATACAACCGAGGGGGTGTCGCAACCAGGGATGCTCCCTCGGTCTTTTTCTGCCCATTGACCAGTAGCGAGAGACGGCACGACCTACCCTGCTACGACCAGTGTATTTGCAACCCCTTTTTGTTTGCATACGTATACCCCCACATACTGTACCACTCTATATTGTGATGAGTGGGGGAATAGGGCGAATAAAAACCATAATCTATAATGTTAAAGATAAGCTTACGCTTGAAGATGCTCGTGATGATCGGGTTGTGGATGGGGGTCGTAGTCTCCATTTATAGCTACCTCACCTATTCGAGTGCGCGCGATCGCTGGTTGGCAGAAACACGAGGGCAACGGAATGAGAATTATCTCCGAGTGGCTAATGGAAACCTAGCCGCCATTCTAACCTCTTCGCAGCAGATGAGCAATTACTTGAGTAAGGAGAGTCTCTTTGCTGACTTCCTTGCCGGGGGAATGAGAGATACTGTATTGCGTGCTAAGGTTATCGAACATCTGCGTGCGTTGAAGGAGGTGGGCTACGCCACGGTAAACCTCTCCGATAACCGCACGTTGCACTTCATGGACGAGAACCTCAACTTACTCCACGTACTCGACGAATCGAACTCCCTCCCCACACACCAATTCTATTTCAATCACTTGAGACTCCACCAACGCATCCGTTACAACTACAACTATGATGAAAGGCTCGGTGCGTCGTTCTTCTTCTGCAACATTACGATCGGCGATCTAGACAACCCCCTCGGGATTGTCAATTTCTCGTTCCAGCCACAAGTGGTGATGGACAACCTGTCTCGGGGAAAGCTCACGGAGTCGACCGAGCTCTTTATCGTGGATACTACTGGACAGATCGCATTCTGTACCAATCCGGATTGGATACTCAAGGACTTCCGTAAACTCATGGGCGACGAGCTGGGGGAAGTTCCCTTTCGCGATGAAAAAGGTTACCTGACCGATCGGGTGTATGATGGAAAATCGGTGGAAATGTCGTGGATGCCCGTCGAAGGATTTCCGTACAAGACCGTGGCGCTCATCCCCTATCAGGAGCTCGTGGCGCCCCTTGCGGATATGCGCTCACAAGCGCTCTTTTTTGCGCTCATATTCTTCCTAACGATACTTGTTACCACCTATATCGTTTTCACGCGTCTAACGCGCGTTATATGCGCTATTCGGAGCTATGTCACACGGTTTGTCGATGGGGACAATCAGGTTTCCTTACCAGAACGTTTCATGCGTAGGGGAGACGAGGTAGGGGATTTGGCAAGAGCCTTCGATCGACTAAAAGAACTCCAGCAGCGTATCCTCTCCACCGTAGCGCAGATGCACGAAACCGTCAAAGCACTAAGAGAGAGTCGTACATTGCTCACCGAGGGAACCTCGCACATCCGTAGTAGTATCGCTACGCAAGGCGATGCCAGTCAGAGTCTCAAACAAAACGCACTGGAGTTCCAAGAGACCATACGCAATACCTCCATCAGTACCACGGGCATGGCGGCCGAGGCGACAGGTGCCATGGAGGAAGCTAAGCAGGGTAAGGCGCTCGTCGAGCGTGTCATCTCCTGTATCGATACCGTCTACAAAGATATTCATCAGGTGAATGAACTGGCGCACCAGACCAACATCCTAGCCCTCAATGCTGCGGTCGAGGCCGCACGCGCAGGAGACGCTGGGCGTGGCTTTGCTGTGGTTGCCAACGAGGTGAAGAATCTCGCGGAAAAGAGCAAAGAGGTAGCGCTCGCCGTAGGGGCACAAACGCAGAAGGCGGTACAGGACGTGCAAGAGGCTGGAAAGTACTTTATCAATCTAGAGAGTGCCGTCACCAGCGTTGCACAGCAGACCATACAGAGTCTAGGCACTATGCAAGAGCAGGAGGAAATGGCTGATCTGCTGCAGACCGCCGTCCACACGCTAAAGCAAAATGCAGACAACGAAACCGAGATATCCGAGCAGTTCGAAAAGCTCGTACAGGCGATTGAAAACGAGGTGGCGCATCTCTCTGAAAGTGTCGAGGCGCTTGTCGGAGCAAAGTAGTTTATAATCAATGTAAAAAGTAGCATGTCCGGATAACTCCGAGGGGCTTTCGCTAACTTTGTGCCGCGAAAGCTCTTTCTTTTGCGCCTCTTTTAACGCTCCTCTCCAGCCCACTCCCTTAGTAAATATAGATAATAATCATATGAAACGCGGCGGTTTATTACTAGAGATGTTACTCATCTTTGGTATTTGGATGGTTGTTTTAGGGATAACAGCCTCTCTTTCGATTTATAATTCTGCGAGCTCTCGGTGGCTTTCCGATGTGCGGGGCGTAAAGAGCGAGGCATACCTACGAGTAGCGAATGGCAACCTGTCGTCGTTGTTGGCTACTACAGGCTCTATAAGTAAGCTATTGCGTGACGAGCCCATCTTCACCGCCTACCTAGCAGGTGGGGCGCGAGACACCATGTTGCGAAACATGGTCATAGAGAAACTGCATTCATTGCAGAAGATCGGTTTTCAGTATATCAGCTTTGTCAACCATGCGACCCTTGAATATATGGACGAGGATCTCAAGGTACTACGCACCCTTGACCCCAATAGTACCGAGAGTGGCCACAAGTTCTACTTTGAACACATCCGTAGTGGCGAGCCTATCCATGTGAATTACAACCATGACGAGTTCCTTAAGAGGACTCTCTTTTTTGTCAACGTGACCATCGGAGATACGCAGACCCCCCTCGGTCTGGTCAGTTTCGCTTTTGAACCTATATTGGTCATCAACGAGCTTGCACTTGCAAAGATGACCGAGGGAACGGAGATCTTTATTGTAAACGACGAGGGGCAGGTCGTTTTTGCTACGACACCCGACTATATCGAGAAGAATTTCCGAGAGGTGGTCGCTGGTGCATCGGGCGAAGCTCCTTTTCGTACCGAGAAAGGGTATGAAGAAAATGGACTCTGGCACGGAGAACACGTGGAGCTAGCATGGATGCCCGTTGGGAACAACGCGTACAAGAGTATCTCGGTCACTCCAGAAAGCGACATCCTCGCACCCCTAGAGCGCGTTTGGTGGCAGTCCTGGCTCTTTGGCTCTATCTTCTTCTTGGTAGTCATAACCACCGTGATTATCGTCTTCAAGAGACTCACGTATATGATGGGTACCATGCAGCTCTTCATCGAGCGCTTCACGGCGGGGGATACTACCGTCTCCCTACCAGCCTTTATAGCGCGTCGCCACGATGAGTTGGGGGATCTCGCACGAGCATTCGACCACCTCAAGGAGTTGCAACACCGCATCCGCCTCACCGTCGAACAGATGCATGCGACCGTACTCAATCTCCGAAAGAGTGGCGCATCACTCGCCGATGGCACTGCGCTTATCCGTACGAGTGTCGCTACACAGGTAGCTGCGAGCAACAACCTCAACGATGACGCGATAGAGTTGCAGGAGGTCATACACAACATGTTGACGAACTCCTCCGTGATGGCATCCGAGGCGGCGAGTGCCATGGAAGAAGCTAAACAAGGCAAGGAGCTCGTAGAGCGTGTGATTCTCTGTATTGACAAGGTATCTACGGATATACGCCAGGTCAATGAACTGGCGCACCAAACCAACATCCTAGCCCTCAATGCTGCCGTAGAGGCTGCGCGCGCCGGAGACGCAGGGCGTGGCTTTGCCGTGGTGGCTAGTGAGGTGAGAAATCTGGCAGAGAAGAGTCGAGAGGTCGCTGTCTCCGTGGGCGCGCAAACCCTAGAGGCTGTACGAGACGTCAAAGAGGCCGGAAAGTACTTCCTAAATCTTGAGGGTGCCGTCACCAATGTCGCACAGAAGACAAACCACAGCCTTAGCACAAGCCAAGAGCAAGAGGTGATGGCTGACCACCTACAGTCCGCCGTACAGACCCTCAAGCAGAATGCCGATAATGAGAACGCCATCTCCGACCAATTCGATTTACTCCTGAAGTCTATCGAAACCGAAGTGATGCGCCTCTCAGAGAGTGTCGAGGGGCTCGTCGGAAAGAAATAGACGACCTCCACACCACTTGCACATGAACAAGCGCTAGTAGAGCCCCCTCCCGCCTTAGCGTTATGGACGCAACGCTGGAAACGAAATAAGCTTGAAACGAAATAAGCTCTGAACGGAATAAGGCAACCCTCCTCTCGGAAGGTTGCCTTTTCTATTTGGGCATGACCGACGGCGGGGGGCTATGCAGCCTCCCGCTAGGAAAACCGCCAAGCTAGTATTTGTTATCTTTGCCACACGATGATCGATAGTTGTAAATGAACGAAGCAGAACACGAACCGCTGTACGCTATCCCTGGTTCGGGACGCTTTGCGCGTATCCGACTTGGGGTGCTTTTGATCGGGCTAACTACCTTTGCCCAGCTCTATATCTTTCAACCTATCCTCGAGACCATACGGGACTACTATCAGATTCCCGCCACGGCTGCCAGTCTTGCCGTCTCCACGGGGACTATAGGACTAGCCATAGGGCTCTTCTACTACGTATTTTATGCCGATGCACTGCCGCGTAAACGCCTTATGGGGGTCTCCATGCTCGTCGCAGCACTCCTGACACTCCTTACGCCCATTGCACCAAATTTTACGATACTATTACTGATCAATACCTTGCGGGGGCTCGCCCTGTCGGGGACTACCGCGGTCACGCTCGCCTATCTGGCAGAGGAGATTAGTCCACGCGATATCGGGTTGGCGATTTCGCTCTACATCAGTGGGAATACCATTGGGGGAATGTCCGGACGGGTCGGGGCAACGCTACTCACAGGATGGCATGGGTGGCAACTGATGGCGCTCCTCATAGGAGGTGCCTGCGTCATCATGAGCTTAATCTTTCTGAAGACCCTACCCCCATCCCAGAACTTCCGTCCTGTACATATAGCTCCTCGCATACGGGCCCAGCGTATGCGGATCTTCCTCTCGACACCCTATTTCCTTATGCTCTACTTTATCGGGTTTACGATCCTAGGGGTTTTCGTTAGCCTCTACAATTATACACCCTTCTTGCTCGAAGCACCACCCTTCTCCTATCCACACTATGTCGTGGCACTCATCTTTCTGCTCTACACGGTTGGGATCGGCGGGGCGATTAGCTTCGGTAAACTCTCAGATCGTTACCCCTCACAGCTACTCCTTACCATATCGCTGGCTATGTACATCGTCGGCGTCGCCCTCCTCTTTATTCTACAAATTGTGGTCTTGGTCGCAGGATTGTCTCTTATGACCTTTGCGTTCTTTGGGGCGCACACCGTGGCCAGTCGTATGGTCTCCACACACGCGGGGATCGGAAAGAGTAGTGCCACATGTCTCTATTGGCTCACTTACTATTCAGGATCGAGTGTCGTAGGATACCTCACAGGCTTTGCCTTCTTCCACTACGGATGGAATGCGCTGTTGCTCGTAGACTTGTCTCTCTTGCTACTCGCACTAGTCGGGGCGCGTATCTTCCTGAGCAAGCGTTACGTCCCAGGGCAAGACTTCGTCCTGCCTGCCTAGCCATCCCTCCCCCCCTCGCTCTACCCCCTCTTTACCCACCCCGTATCAGGGCACACTGCCCACAATTCTCTACCGAGCGTGTGTGGGGTGAACCCCCTCGGGCGCTACCTCGCAAAGAGGAGCGTGCACAAGACGACGATAGGGGATCTGTGCGTGAGGTACAACCAGCCTGAGCGGCGTATGGATGACCAAATCACCATGTGCTACCGAGCATGTGTTGGATGCCCTCCCTATAACCTCTTTACCCACCCCGTATCAGGGCACACAGCCCACAATTCTCGCCAACTACGACCGAGCACGGGGTGAACCCCCTCGGGCGCTACCTCGCAAAGGGGAACGAGCACAAAACGACGATAGGGGATCTGTGGGTGAGGTACAACCAGCCTGGGCGGCGTATGGATGACCAAATCACCATAGAGTAGAATATCAATATCTGCCGTGCGAGCCGCATAGCGCACACCTCGGGGACGTTGCCGACCAAGATGCTCCTCTATGACTGCTATCGCATCAAGGATACACTCTGGCGAAAGCTCCGTCTCCACAACGACCACTTGATTGAAGAAGGAGGTCGAACATTCAAAACCCCAGGGCTCACTCTCATAAAACGATGACTGTGACACAACCGAGCCGATCCTACGACCAATCTCTACACACATCCGAGCAAGATGAGCCGCCCGGTCTCCCACGTTAGAGCCCAAACCCAAGTATACACGTTCGTTACCCATGGTCTAGTTGCGTTGTGCGCTACAATTTTCGATGTTAAACCTCCGTGGACGTTACGAACTCATCACTGGCAATAGAACCGTAAACGTCGTCCCCTCTCCCACTGACGTATAGAACGATATCTCTCCACCTGCACTCCGCACGATATTCGCCGTGATCGCCAGCCCCAGTCCCAGCCCTGTACTCTTGGTGGTAAAGTTGACTTTGAAAATCTTCTCCTGCACCGACGGGTCAATCCCATCTCCATTGTCCGAGATCCGTACGCGTACCCGATTTCCCATCAGATCCGCATCTACTGAAATCTCTGGCGAGGCATGAGACGTCAGTGCCTGTACGGCGTTCGAAAAAAGGTTATTAAATACCCTTTGAAGGTTGTTTGGGGCAATATATACAGAAACGTCCTCTATCGAAGAAATTGATACCCTCCAGGCGATTTCCCGGTGACTCTCAAAGAGCGCCAAGGAGCTCTGCAAAGCGTCATAGACCAAAGTCCGCTCCGCATTCCCCGAAGTCAAGGTCGCAAAATGCGTAAACGTGTCCGCTGTCTGCGTCAGTGCCTCTATCTGTTCCGCCAGAGTCTGGGCATAGCGGTCAAAGCGCTCATCCCAGTCCTCCCGTCCCTGTTGTTTCATCAAAACAAGATGCTGCAAGCCCAATTTCATCGGAGTCAAAGGATTCTTGATATCGTGCGCTATCTGCTTCGCCATCTCCTTCCAAGCCGTCTCTCGCTCGTTCTGTGCTAAGTCCTCAGCACTGCTCGCCAACTGCGCCAACATCCGATTGTAAGAGGCTACCAATGCCCCAATCTCATCATTGCCACGGTAATACAAAGGACGGTTCGAATTGTTCAACGACACATTCTCCACTCCCTGACGAAGCATATGAAGCTGACGAGTAATACGATTCGTGAAGTGGAACATGACAAGAACCTTAGCACACGTAAATAAAAGCAACGTATTGAGGATCAAAGCCACCAGGTGGATGTACTCATGTTGTACTACAGAGGGGCTACGAAAATAAGGTACATTCAGATAGGCTGCCAAACGACCATTGTAGTAAATTGGAGCATAGATCGATCCATAGTTCATATCCCCCACACACTCGTTCTGTACAAACTGAGACGCGTGCTGATCATGTAACCGATTCCAAGCTAGCGCGTGCATGCGACGACCAAGAAATTGCTGTTGAAAGATCGACGCCCGAGAGCTACCTACCAGCCAACCAAGGGTGTCATACAGATTGATGTCACAGTAAAGCCTATTGGAGAGACGAGACAATTCCCAGTTCGCAAAAACACTGTCCTGAAGCACACTAGGAAGCACATCACTCTGCGTAGCATCAAACTCATTCAGTAAAACAGCAATCTTATCCCGAAGGTGCATCACATCGTCCGAACGAAGACTCGTACCTAAAATATATTGGATACTGATGAAACTCAGCGGGATATAAAAGAGCATCATGTACAGGATCAGACGCTGAATACGACCCGCCAACCCATAGATGAAAAAAGAGTGGATATGAAGCACATGAGACGGTAGCAAGATGAAGTTGAAAACTACGATAAACACTAAACCGATATAAGCTAAACCTCCCAAAAACTCGATCGGTTTCAGTACGGGCTCTGAAACCACTGCCACCATCTCGTCATTCAGTTTCTTGCAAAAATGGGTGTAGCTAAAACGACGCAAACGACGAATCTCCCCCTTTTCCATATTCCGAAGCTCCGGCTGCAGCTTGATCGGGAAATGATAGTCTCCCGTCTGCGATATCAGCTCTGCATTCTGATAGAGTCCTGTCGATACTCCAACCAGAGGCATCGTATGCGTATATTTCTTGTCTACCAGCAACTCCGGATAGCCCCAATTATAGTGCGGTAACTTCGAATCCAGCTCCACATACAACGTCGAAGAACGACCTCCACACGGAAAACTAAAGACCCCGATATAGCTAATCCGACCATTCTTGTTCGCTAGATAATAGAAGTTCGTGCCCAACAAATGTTGACCGAATTCTTTAATCTTCTGAGAAAAGAACTCTCGACAGTTGTTCAACTCCTTTTTGTCTACAAAAAGGTTCGTCTCTGGGTAACAATGCGTCAACTGAATGTCGTAACCCAGAAGGTAATTACGATGATACTGAGTACGGAAATAACGATTCAGCACCTCAACATCGGACACAGGCTCCCGAAACAGCGCATGAAGCGTCGAATCATTGCGTATCCGAGTCGAAAGCTGTGTGAAAAGAAACTCTAACGTGAAATCGCGTTCGTGACCCACTGACTCCGCTATGTACTCCCGTACGGAAAGGTTCTTCTCCCAAGCCGTATGATCCAAACTGATACACACCGACAACGCATAAATCACCGCCAACAGAATATAATAGCCTGTAAAAAGCCGACCATCACGCCGAAAATGTAGGCTCAGCACCACGACAACTAAACCTACATTGAAGGAGTTCATACACCAAAAATCCCGAATATGGTAGTGACTATAAAGGATGAAGTAATTGACCAATAGTACCCCTAGCCAGATAAGACCCTTCTTCCACAAGCATAGCGAGTTCAGAAGACGAACCGTGATGATCGTCGCTATCAGTAACGAAGCCCCCAATACCGCCAAGCTGAAATACGCACTCAGTGCATACGGGGACATCTGAGCAAAACTGTAAGGGGTGAGCGTTATCGTCGAATTGAACACCATCTGGTGCGTCAGACCATTGAGCATCTGCAGGAGGAAGAGTGTACCCAACAACCACGTCATCATCCATCCCAGAGAGCGGCGTACCCCCCCCGCTACCAACTCCTCTAGAGGCATCAGCGCGCGAGCCTGAAGCACTACACCCAAACAAAAAAGCGAGTAATAAAAAAGATCTCCAAACGAGGATACCCACTCCGAAATCGCAAAAATGTTCGGAGTAAAGAACTCTCCAAACTCGTTCACTAACCAACCCTGACTCTTACAAACCCAATGCAGTGTCAACGCACCAAAGGTGCCAATAAAGCTCCATAGCATACGGTGAGCCGGAGAAAACAACGAGGGAAAGGACAAAAGACTCAAAAACAAAAAAAGAAAACCCAGCGAAATACGATTGTCGCTCAACGAGCGCTCTATTTGCTCCGTATGCTCAAAAAGTGCTGGACACGACGCTTCAAGAAGCGGAACACGCTCCCCAAAAAGAAAACCTAACGAAGAATCCCAAGCCTGAGTCAAGTATTGGTTCTGAACAGGATAGTCACTCCGAATGTGTACCAACACAAAAGCCCGCCAAGGCGAAAAATCATAGTGCTCTACATAGTACCAATGACCGAAAAGCTGAATATAACCAGCACCCAACCGTTGCAGATCGCCAAGAGTCTCGCGACCATAACGAAACGTCCACAACCCAACACTGTCACCCTGTACTATCAAGAGTTCAAGGTTGTCCGCATCCAGACTAGGAAGAAGCTCTTTGGTACTATACTCAAAAAGCGATGTACCCGAACGTTGTTCCAACGCGCGACAAGCCTCCTCCGCAAGCACACGACCGCGCGACAAACGCTCGCCAACGACCTTGTGAAAGCGAGACGCTATCGCACGACCTTGCTCACTACTCGTCGGAGAAAGCTGAGCCTGTATCGCACGGTAACCCTCCACAAAAAGAAACAACCCAAGAACGAAAAATATGAGCCATACCACACGCCACACCAACAGCCGCTTCCGACCCAGAAGATACCAAAAACCATCAGAAGGTGTACCCGAACTACGATTAATCATGGTGATAAGGCTCCCCACGAAGTATCGTAAAAATACGATAAAGCTGCTCTAAAAATATTAACCGTACCAATTGATGCGAAAAGGTCAAACGAGAAAGCGATACCTGCAACGGATAACGTGCCAGAACCTCGGACGAAAACCCATAAGCACCTCCTATCACAAAGGCTATCTTCGAAGCTCCCTGAACCATAGCACCCTCCAATTGCGCGGCAAGGGCGCGCGAACTGTACTCTCGACCGTGTTCGTCAAGAAGAAAAACACGATCATACTCCTCCAACACAGCAAGGTACAAAACACCCTCCCTACGAGAAAGTTCCTCTGGGGAAAAGCTACCCCCATTCTTTATACTCGCAAGCTCACGTACCGAAAAACGACAGTAATGCGAAAGACGGGAACTGTAATCACGAATCCCCGCATCCAAATAAGGCTGCGTCGTACGACCTATCAAAACAAGATCTACCCTTAACATAGTACAACAAAGATAGATAAAAAACAACGCAACCTGTAAGCCTCGAAGGAGAATTTGGGGCAGAAAAAAGCTCGAGCTACAACCAAAAGGGCGACCGTTTGTCCCCCCTATTGCAGAACACGATCCCCTCCCTCACACTATCCTCACAATGCCTATCTTTGTCAAAGCGATAGAGAATACAATGTTACACTTTGCACACCTCGCACTCATTGTCGCCATGGATCGGCAAGGCGGTATCGGGCGCAACAATCAGCTCCTTTGTCACATCCCAGAAGATCTCGCTTATTTCAAGCAGCAAACATGGGGCGGAACGCTCATCATGGGAAGACGTACCTACGAATCAATAGGACGACCTCTCCCTGGGAGAAAAAACGTAGTCCTATCAAAACAAAAGGATTTGAACCTCCCACCCAACGTCACCCTCATACACTCCCCAGAGCAGGTGGAAAACCTCACACAGGAAAAGCTCTTTATTGCAGGAGGGGCCTCTATCTACAAACTCTTTTACCCCTACGTTACCGACTTCTTCCTTACGCGTATCGATGCACAACTAGACGCCGACACCTTCTTCCCCGTCACCATGCCCAACCCCGAATGGAACCTCCTAAACGCCTCCGGATGGCAGACTTCGGTAAAAGGTCTAAGATTCCAATTCGAACACTACACCCGTAAGTAAATCGAACCTAAATGGCTGAAGATACACAAACCCTCCACAGCGAAGGTATACTCGCACAGGTCAGAAAACAACAAGAACGACCCACACTCTCCGTACAGGGGGCAAGACTCCCACCCAATGCCACTGAGATCGAAGAACTCGTCCTCGGGGCACTCCTCATCGAGCCTACTCTCATCGGAGAACTACGAGAATACCTCATGCCGGCACACTTCTACGACCCAAAGAATGCCGAAATCTACGAGGTCATGCAGAAGCTCGCCGCACGAAACTCCGTGGTCGATAGCGCCACCGTCGTCCAGTATCTATCCGAGGCAAAAAGACTCGCGGACGTCGGAGGCGTAAGAAGAATCGCCAGTCTCTCCCTAGCCATCTCCTCCGCGGCAAGCGCTGCCGGGCACGTCAAGATTATTATACAAAAATATTTACAACGAGAGCTCATCAGAATCGCCTCTGAGGTACAAATGAAAGCCTACGAGGCCGACGAAGACGTCGACGAGCTCATCGAAAGTACCGAGGGTAAACTCTTCGAACTCAATGAATATAAACTACAACGAGACGTACTACCCATGGAGCTCGCTGTACAAAAGACCATGGAGGAGCTCGAAGAGTTGCAAAGAAACCCAGAACTCTTCAGCGGTGTTCCTACGGGGTTCTATAAAATGGACGCCATAACACAAGGTCTACAAAAAGGCGACCTCATCGTCCTAGCCGCAAGACCTTCCGTGGGAAAAACCGCACTAGCCATGACCATGGCTCTCAGCATGGCTACAAAAAATAGAAAGCGGGTCGCCTTCTTCAGCTTGGAAATGCCCACTTCATCGCTCGTAAGACGTCTACTAAGCGCCGAAGCGCAAATTAATTCCAAAATACTCAGAAGCGGAAAACTAAGACCCGAGGACAACAAAAGACTCTGGGATACCGCACAAAGGCTCATGAGAACCACTATCTTCCTCGACGATACGCAGAGCATGGGGATCGGCGAAATACAAGCAAAATGCCGAAGACTAAAACAACAGAAAGCCATAGATATTGTCTTCATCGACTACCTACAGCTCATCAGTACCCCATCCGTAAAAAACGGAAACCGTGAACAGGAGGTCAGTAAAATCTCACGTGGATTGAAGGCCATGGCAAAAGAACTCAATATCCCCGTCGTGGCGCTCGCACAGCTCAGCCGTGCAGCCGAGGCTAGAGATAAAGGCTCGAGAAGACCCATCCTGTCCGACCTGCGTGAGTCCGGAGCCATAGAACAAGATGCCGACATCGTCATGTTCATACACCGTGCCGATAAATACGGGCAGGAGCTCTACAAAGACGGAACTCCAACCGAGAACAGAGCAGAAATCATCATCGCAAAGCACAGAAACGGAGAAACGGGCACCGTATTCGTAACATTCGAAGCTGAAAATGCACGTTTTATAGATACAAGAGACATGATCGATCACAATTACGAGAACTCAAAAAATAAAAATAATAACGGGGACGACAAGAACCAAGATCCATACCAAAATCGCGAGTTTCAAGAAGTTCCATCAAAGAGCAACGACGACCTACCCATGCTCTCCGAAGAGGAAGAAGAAGAAGAATCTCCGTTTAATTTCTAATGAAATGATTACTTTAGCACTAAAGTTGCATAATCACTAACACGCAATAGAATGGTATACACAAACGGAAATGTGATAGGTTGGGGGGTGTTGCTCTCGCTCGTTTTATTCTTCTCGGGCGTGCAAGCGCAAGATATGAAGGAGGCGGCAGATCTATACAACGGAGCTGCAAAAACCTATAAACAAAACCCACACGAGGCACTAAAATCAGCACAGAAATCTATAGATATCTGTACGAAACTTGACTCCGAAGAGTCAAAAGAGCTAAAAGCAAAGGGGATCAAGATGCTACCACTTGTCTACGTAGAAATCAGTAAATCCTACTACAAGCAAGGGAAAGGCGACGAGAGCATCGCTGCACTACGAGAAGCAAAGAAAATTGCCGAGGAAAATAAGGACGCCAACGGAAACAATATCGCAACCTCAAAACTCGCCTCCGTACTCTACATAGAGAGCACCAAGAAGATAAAAGCTGGAGAGTTCGAAAAAGCCATAGAAATGGCTAACGAGTCCTACTCATACAAGGAAAAAAGCGTAGATCCTCTCCTCGTGGTCGCATGTGCTCAAGACTCCCTCAAGCGATACGACGATATGCTAGATACCTACGAAAAGGGAATTGCCATAGCAAAGGCTACGAATAACCTACAGCGACTCACCGATATGAGAATCCTCGCTACAAACTACCTCAAGCGCGAGAGCCAAGCACTGCAGGATAAGAAACAGGTAGACGACGCCATCGTACTACTCAACCGTGCTGTAAAGTTCGACGAACGTGACCCAGAAATCTACTCCGCACTCGCCGTATGTTTCAAGGCAAAGAACAACAGCGACAGTATTATTGTCAACACCAACCTCGCTATAGAGAATGCGCCACTCACCATGGACAAAACGCAGCTCTACTTCCTCAAGGCGCAAGCACTACAAGCAAAAGGGGATAACGAAGGGGCATGCGAAGCATACAAAGAAGCCGCTTTCGGGACGTTTAAAGACGCTGCCGAGCACCAGATGAAGGAAGTCCTCAAATGCAAGTAAAAAGGCGTCAAAAAAGGCTCTAATCGCGCGTGCTACATAGAGGAAACTAGCAACCGTAATCAATCGAGGCGGGGAGTTCCTAAGTGGACCCTCCGCCTCGCCTATTTCCGCCTCGCGCCATGAACTGGGTGCTATGATGAAGGGTTATGATTAAGGTTGAGGTTAGAGGTTGAGGTTAGAGGTTAGAGGTTAAGGTTAAAGGTTGAGGTTAAAGGTTAAAGGTTAGAGGTTAAAGGTTAGAGGTTGAGGTTAAGATTAAGGTTGAAGTTAAAGGTTAATGTCGCCAGCCCCGCGAAACAGGAAAATAGGCATACCCGCAAATAGCGCAAAATCATAGGGGTAGTGTCCGTAAACGTGTGTAATAGGCTGCCTATTCCTCCTCCTACCGCCCGCGCTTTATACCTCCATTACACACTACACTTTAGGAAATCACAAACCGATAGTGCTGTACAGATTTATGAATGATATGGTATAGAAATAATGGAATGTGTTATGCGAAGGGCTGTTTTCCTTCCGAATTTGCAGGGGGAACACGTAGGCTACATGCGCGGAACGTGCGCGGAACACGTAGGCTACACCCGCTCTACTCGATCTCACTCCGTAGGGGGGATCGTATATTTAGGAATATATAAAGCTTTATAAGCTCACGATTGCCGCCCAGCTTTCGCCCCCTTACACACTTTTTTTAGGACAGCATCCGCACAGGCTTTCTTACCTACAACACTCCCCACAATAGAGACCAGAAACGCGACACCTCTCCACGCTAAAAAGACCTCTGGTAAAAGAAGGGAATCCCTCTCAAGGGAAACTCACCACCCGCTCCTCGGAGTAAAAAACTCCCCACCTATGACTAGCCCATAAGGGTTGAAGGTTAAGGGTTGAAGGTTAAGAGTTGGGGTTAAAGGTTAAGATTGAAGGTTGAGATTAAAAGCTTAAGGTTAAAGTCGCCAGCCCCGCAAAACAGGAAAATAGGCATACCCGCAAATAGCGCAAAGTGCATAGGCTTTCTTGCCTACAACACTCCCCACAACAGAGACCAGAGACGCGCCACCTCTCCACGCTAAAAAGACCTCTGGTAAAAGAAGGGAATCCTTCTCAAGGGGAACTTTCCACACCCGCTCCTCGGAGTAAAAAACGCCCCACCTACGACTAGCGTATAAGGGTTAAGATTAACCTACGACTAGCCCATAAGCACAAAAAAAAAAGAAGAAGACTCGACTCATCGAACCCTCCTCTTCGCAAATTAAACGTTGCTCCCCATCTAGGACTTGAACCTAGGACCCCCTGATTAACAGTCAGGTGCTCTAACCAACTGAGCTAATGAGGAATGTTCTACCAACGCTTGTCTTCGGACTTGTGTTCCTTTCCGAACACGATGCAAAGGTATACCCTTTTTCGGAAAAAACAAAAGGGTACGCATTTATATTTTTCTTCTAAAGAAGAGAATTATGCATAAAGAAGATGATTATCAGTGTATTATTGATTTCTAGAAAGAAAATATTTTTTCCCGACTGACCCTTTTCTCAACTCCCTTGTTCTATCTTTGTACCATAAAACACAGTAGAAAAGAACTCTGAACATGGAAATATTAGATGGTAAAAAAGCAGCACTAGCGCTCTCTACCGAGTTAAAAAAAGAGGTAGACGCACTCGTTGCACGCGGCGAACGAAGACCAAAACTAGTGGCTGTGCTCGTGGGAAACAACCCTGCCAGCGAAACATACGTACGTAACAAGGAGAAAAAATGTGCCGAACTCGGATTTATCTCCGAAATACGACGTTTCGATATCTCCGTTTCTCAAGAAACTCTCTTGGCAGAGATCGATCAGATAAACAACGACCCAACGATCGACGGCGTTATCGTGCAGCTCCCACTCCCGAAACACATCGACGAGCAACGAATCACACACCACATCTCTCCCAAAAAAGACGTGGATGGATTCCACCCCGTAAGCCTGGGACGCATGCTACTCGGACTACCCTGTTACCTACCCGCGACTCCATACGGTATCATCAAACTATTGGCATACTACAAAATCCCTACTCGAGGTAAACACGTCGTTGTGCTGGGGCGCTCCCATATCGTGGGACTCCCCGTTGCCAACATGTTGTTGCAAAAAGGAGAACCTGGCGACTGCACCGTCACCGTCGCACACAGTAAAACACAGGATCTCCCCGCTGTATTGCGAACCGCTGATATACTAATCGCCGCCGTCGGCATCGCCGATTTCGTCAAAGCCGATATGGTTAAGCCCGGGGCCATCGTTATCGACGTCGGTATCAACCGTGTCGAAACCTCAAAAAACGAAAAAGGATGGGAACTCCGTGGAGATGTCGCATTTGACGAGGTCGCGCCAAAATGTGCCTACATCACACCCGTCCCCGGAGGCGTAGGGCCCATGACCATCCTATCCCTCATGCTCAATACCTTGCGCGCACGTAAGGGAGAGGTCGAATAACCAAGGGCGTCCCCAACCAAGGGTGACCAAGGCAGGGCGTCTAAGGTAGGGCGACTAACCTAGCCCCCCCCTCCCGCCTCTACAAACGCCCTTTCTACGGCGTTTCGTGTTAAGGCGGTGTACTTTACAACCTTTCTAAAAAGCAAAAAAATACGGCAGGGTTATGGCGAATGTTGTAACTTCGTGCCGGTTGAAAGCACCAAGGGCTCTCAACTTGATATGAACGAATAAACGCTAATACCTATGGATATACGCTTGATGCTAGGCGACGAGGCTATCGCCCAAGGCGCCATCGATGCTGGAGTCTCTGGGGTGTATGCTTACCCAGGTACTCCAAGTACCGAAATTATGGAATATGTCCAACTTTCAAAGGAGGCTGCTCAACGAGGCATTCACCGACGTTGGTCCGCTAACGAGAAGACTGCGATGGAAGCCGCCATCGGGATGTCTTACGCCGGAAAACGTGCGCTCGTGTGCTTCAAACACGTCGGACTCAATGTCGCGGCCGACGCTTTTGTCAATGCTGCCGTCACTGGTGTCAATGGCGGGTTAGTGGTCTTGGTGGCAGACGACCCATCAATGCATAGCTCACAGAACGAGCAAGACAGCCGAAATTATGCCAAGTTTGCCCTCGTACCCTGTCTCGAACCATCTAACCAACAAGAGGCTTACGAGATGGTTGGAAAGGGGTTCGAACTCTCCGAGGCGATGAATACTCCAGTCCTCCTCCGCGTCACAACACGCATGGCGCACTCGCGCGCAGGGGTCACCCTACGTGACGAAAAAAAGGCGCAGAATGAAATGCGACTCCCAAAAGACCCACGTCAGTTTGTCCTCCTGCCTGCCATTGCAAAGAGAAACTACAAGCAGCTCTTGGAAATGCAGCCAAAAATGGAGGCCGACTCCGAAGCGTCTCCATACAACAAGCTCACAAAGGGAAAACAAGGGGGCGTCGGGATTATCACCACGGGAATTGCCTACAACTATCTCTGCGAAGTCCTCGCTGAGACAAAACACGACTACTCCATCCTCAAAATCACACAGTACCCATTGCCCAGAAAACTCGTGAAGGAGATCTACGACTACTGCAGCGAGCTCATCGTCATAGAAGAAGGATACCCCGTAGTAGAGGATATGCTGCGAGGATACCTCAACGAGGGAAAGAAGATCTCCGGACGTCTCAACGGGCTATTACCACGCGACGGAGAATTGAACCCCAACCTCGTTGCCAAGGCTCTCGGCATGCCGATTGCTGAAGGGGCACAAATCCCCGACCTAGTCGCTGGACGCCCCCCATCACTATGCCCTGGGTGCGGACACAGAGACATGTACGAGATGGTAAATACCGTGGTCGCTGAATATGGTACAGGACGCGTCTTTGCTGACATCGGATGCTATACCCTCGGTGCATTACCTCCATTCAACGCCATCAACACATGCGTCGATATGGGGGCCTCCATCACAATGGCCAAGGGAGCCGCAGACGCTGGACTTGTACCCGCTGTAGCCGTCATAGGAGACTCTACCTTTACGCACAGTGGTATGACCGGTCTCTTGGATGCTGTCAACGAAAATAGTCCCATCACAGTCATCATATCCGACAACTCTACCACAGGGATGACTGGGGGACAAGACTCCGCTGCGCTAGGACGCCTCGTCAGCATATGCGAAGGGCTCGGCGTAGACCCTGCTCACATCCGCGTCATGGTGCCGCTAAAAAAGAATTTGGCAGAGAACGTCGCGATCATGCGCGAGGAAATGGAATACAAGGGCGTCTCCGTATTGATTCCACAACGAGAGTGTATCCAAACCTACGAGCGGCGTCAACGTGCTAAAAAAGCAGCAGAAAAAGCAGCAGCCTGTGCTGACGGTAACAATTGTGGCAAATAAAGGAAGGAACACGTGCTATGCGTAAAACCGATATTATTCTTGCAGGGGTGGGAGGACAAGGAATCCTCTCCGTGGCTACCATTATTGGACATGCTGCCGTGGCAAGCGGACTGACCCTCAAACAGGCCGAAACGCACGGGATGAGTCAAAGAGGCGGGGACGTACAATCCCACCTCCGTTTGTCAGAAGGGCCGATCGCTTCCGACCTCATACCCATGGGACGGTGCGATATCATCCTCTCTGGAGAACCCATGGAGAGTCTACGGTATCTCCCATATTTGTCACCAGAAGGATATCTTATCACAAGTTCGACACCATTTGTCAACATCCCAAATTACCCGAACATTGAGGATGTAATGGCGCGTATCCAGGCCACCCCAAGACACATCGTCCTCGATGCAGAGAAGATCGCAAAGGCCGCAGGGTCCGCACGTGCCGCCAACGTGGTCATGTTAGGAGCGGCATCTCCATACATCATGATCGACTTCGCAAAGTTCGAAGCCGGGATCGAGTCTATCTTCTCTCGCAAGGGAGCTGACGTCGTAGAGGCAAATCTAAAGGCACTACGCGCAGGACGTGAATATGCCGATAGCCTAGTAAAGAAAGCATAAACTATTGGTACAAAAAAGCCTACGGCTTGAATGAATAAACGCCGCTTCCATTGCTCGGAGGCGGCGTTTTTGTGCTCCTAAACACTAGAAAAACGGCACTAGAAACACGACAAATCATCCCAATGAAGGGACTGCCAGTCGCCGATCCGTTGCTAAAAAGACGATCCGTTGCTAAAAAAATAAGGTAATCCCCCCCCACTTTATAGTAGATTCCCTACCTGGGAACATTGCGCAAACACCTCGTATCTTCCCACCCCTCTTTTTGAGTCATTTTTTTTTGAAAAACAGACTAGCCAACTAAGAAATGCTCCTCCTCTTGGGGAGGTTTCTACCTCTCATGAGACCTTTTTCATAGCTTTTTTCCAAAAAAGGCACAATATGCCCATTAAATATCTAGCGGAATACGTAGCATCCGTTTCATGTTGTAAGCT
>CAUUCP010000036.1:0-25239 GCA_963543925.1 uncultured Bacteroidia bacterium
ATGACCCTCTGCTTGTAAGGCAGATGCTCTGAACCAGCTGAGCTAAGCTCCCGAGTGTCCCTTCCCTTCAAAAATCTCCCCCTTTCAACGGTACAAAGGTAGGTATTTTTTCTAAACCACAAAATACGGTAAGGATAAAAAAAGCGCCCCCTCTGGGAGCGCCTACCAACAACATCCGACATAGGTAGCCTACAACATTCGCACTACCAATGAGTTATATATTTAGGAACAGTGGCAACAATGCTTGTCCTCTTTTTCTTCTTTCGCGATAATTTCTTTGGCGAGGTTGAAAATCGTGGGGTCATCAAGGGTGACAAATCCTCCGTCGGGACCCTGTTCTACATGTATCCCCACCGAAGCCCCTTTAGAGAAATCCGTGCCGCCAAAATAGTTCCGTACGGTTTCTTCGTTGAGGTTAAGCTGTTTTGCAATCTCCGCAATAGCTCCATGAGGCAAACGATCTTTCACCTCACGGAGTTCCTTAAAACTAATTACCTTCGGCATACCTTTTTCCTTTCTACCTAGCGAGCGACGTTGCTCCTATTGCTTAAAGATACAACATTTCTTTTAATATGACTACTTGTCAAAAAAAGAATCTGGCGCGATACGCAGACACGGCGGCATCTGATAGCGTTTATAGGTCGAACGCTCTACCAAGTCGGCCACACGCAAGATCGTATCTTGTTCTACATTACGTAGTTTGAGCTGCTGGGGCGTCCGTCCTTTGTCTACCAATTCCCTCAGGATCGCATCCAAGACTTCGTAAGGCGGCAATGAATCTTGATCCGTTTGGTCGGGACGCAACTCTGCAGATGGGGGACGAGAGATGATAAAGTCGGGGATAATTTCCTTTTCTCGATTGACCCAACGCGACATCTCGTAGACCTCGGTCTTGTAAAGAGATCCGATCACACTCAGCGCTCCACAAGCATCGCCATACATGGTAGAGTATCCCACAGCGATCTCGCTTTTATTGGAGGTATTAAGTAATGTATACCCCAACTTGTTAGAGAGCGCCATCAGCAATACGGCTCTTATCCGAGCCTGCAAATTTTCTTCGGTAGTGTCGAGGTCATATTCCTTGAAAAACGGAGCGAGTACGCCCAGATAAGCGTCCGCGAGCCCCTCGATAGGAATGATATCGCTTTTCACTCCCAGATTTTTTGCCAAGAGGAGCGCGGAGGAAACCGAACGTTCGTCTGTATAGGGTGATGGCATAATCACGGCTCGTACGTTCTTTGCCCCCAGCGCGGCGACGGCAATCTCAAGGACTAGTGCAGAGTCTATGCCACCACTAAGCCCGAGAATGGCCTTCTGCATATTATTCTCTCGAAAGAAGAAACGTAGTGCCGCAACCAACGCTTCGTGCAGGAAGTCTACTTTCCACACGGGATAGGTCGATATCATCTTCGCAGGCACATCGGTACGCGGTATTGCACACAACAACAGATCCTCATCCTTCTGTCCACAATAGCCCGAATATCCCCCTTGTAGCTGCCCGTTGAATATTCCCAAACGGTTCGCAAGGTAGACTCCCTCTCCGTAACAATGCGCTCGGAAAATAGGGATCATCTTCGCAAGACTAAACGGAGAAAAGACCTCAACACGCGCATGTAAGCAGATATGAATGACCTGCTTGGCAGGAGCTTGAAAATCGAGGCGGAGATAGTAGTAGTCACCAAAATAGCGAATGGACACATCTAGGTTGTAGATATCATCTTCGAGTACGAAGCTCCTGACCGTCTCAAAGGTATGATACTGATCGGGTAGGAGTTGCAATACCGTGTTCTTTGTAACAAAGAAGATCTGGTTCTGTAACTTTAGCGGCTCCACGTTCATATTGAGCTGTACACCGCCCACCACGGCACACCCCGCCCCTAGCGAGCGCTGGATCCTTTTGAGCCCCTTCTGTTGTTCGATCAGTTCCGAATCAAAATGCCGCATCTTTTCTCGTGGCATTCCGATCGTTGTTTCACAGCCCGTAAGAAAAAGACGAGGTGTTTTAGCAGAAGAACGATGCGAGCGGATTCCCTCCAACACCTGTTGGATATTCTCCTGAATATTCCCTGGCCTCAAAAGAGGCTGTAAGACCTCGACCTTTAACATTATCACGCCTTTGAATTAGAAGACAAAACCGATACGTAGCCCCATGGAATACATATTCACCTCTCCACGTCCAGTGTCGTAGGAATTGAAAAAACTCCCATCAAAGAGCAAACCACACTGCACGGCACTACTTCCTCCGAGGGAATACTCTATCCCGAGCCGAAACATATAATTCACAAAAAGAGGTGTATACATTCCACTCGTACGATGCTCGGTACCTCCCAACTTTGCAGATTCGAAAAACGGGACCGAGAGGTGTAAACCAGCCGTAGCAAAAAAGGTGGTATACCCAATCTCAATCGCACGCATGTTCAAGGCAACGGGTATGGCCAGCCCACGGAAATCGGTATCTAAGACCTTATCCTTTGCGATATCGAGTTTACCGTCATACTTTGTTTGAAGTTCATAGCCCGCCTGCTTATAGGCAAGACTTGCACCACGGAGGTCAATCCCCGCCCCAGTGAGCAGCGAATAACGCTTGACAAATTTATATTCGAAGTCGAGCCCAGCATTCAATCCCACGTTGGCAGCCGCTCCTGCAAAATGGTTATTATCGGCAGTAAACCACGAGAGAAGCGGATCTACGTGAACCCCAAGAATGTAAGGGGAGCTCTCTATAGCCCTACTCACTGTTGAGAACAGGAGTAGTGGAAGAAGAAGAAGGGACAGGAATACGGACTTCATCTGAGCAAAGGATCAATTATTTCTTTTTGGCAGCAATCGAAAGTATGAGCCCCAGTGCTATCCCCAAAATGGCAGCAAATAGGGTGCGGTAATTCGCAGGGAGTATAAAGCTAATCGTGTGCGCAGGTATCCAAAAGAGTGGTATGGTGCATTTATAGACAAAAGACCACATATAAGTCCAATCTATACGCTGCGCCACAATCTCTTTCATCTTGATGGGGTGCAAAAATGCGCGTAACGAACCGTGATATTCTAGGATGTGTAAATCCGTCACCTTGTGCATCAGCATCATAACAGGTGCGTAGATTAGGTTCATGACCACACTAATGCAAAAAGCCGTTGCCACGAGCGTGGGAGTAATTCCTCCATTGCGAAATGCCTCGGTAGCCCCAGTGAGCCCCAACTGTTCGACCACGGGCGGCACCCCCAAGGCGAAGACTTTGAAAAAGAAATTGATAGTAAGCCCTATAATCCCCCAAACGACAGCACGGGGCAATAGTCCAAACTCGGGCGGGAGATAGCGACCAGTCCGTATACGCGCGGCCAACATCTCTCCAAAGGTCGCCAAGACGACAAACTTGAAGAAAGCCATCACATAGCCATACTCTGCATTGAATGCCACGTATGCAGGATATAGAGGTGTATAGAAGACAAAACTCGCGACTAAAGCAAGTAACACGAACAATACCACGCCATCGGCACGCGTCATGAGCCCAACCTAATTAATAACAGAAAAGAGATTCCACATCATAGGCAACGCAAAGAGCAGGGAATCGAAGCGATCGAGAAACCCTCCGTGTCCTGGCAGAAAAACCCCCGAATCCTTTACCCCCAGGGAACGCTTGAGTCGCGACTCCACCAGATCTCCTAACACAGCCGCAAGAGCCACCAAAATACCACAGATTCCGCCAGAGATAGCCGCCATTTCCTTATGCTCCGCCTCATTCGTGGTAGATATAAAGAAAAAGCCCCCCAAGAGCATAGCGAAAAAAAGCCCGCCGATAAATCCTTCCACACTCTTACCAGGGGAGACACTAGGGATCAATTTGTGTTTTCCAAGAAGACTCCCTACACAATAAGCTCCGGTATCATTTACCCACGTAAGTAACAACGGTAAGAGCAACAACCACATACTCGGGATTTGCGAAGACATAAGCGCGAGACGTGGCACTAAAGAAAATGGCAATATGACGTAAAAAATCCCAAAGACGGTCTTCCCCCAGTCAGCAAATGGTGACGATCTCTTACTTTTGACCACCACCAAACCGCCCACCAAGAAGAGGAAGACTATAGCCAGTACAAAACAGGTACGGGAGAGCAAATAATTGATCTCTGTATCAAAAAAACTGTTCAGCTGTAGTTTTTCCAAAGCAGCGTCGAAAACACAACCTAGATAAAACAACACCCCAGCCATAATCCCAATGGATATCAGCTCATGGGGGCGCTGCTCTGACTTCCAGATCAAGCGATAAAATTCCCACAATGTTCCCAATGCAAAAAACAAGAAGAGTGGGATAGAAAAATATCCTCCTCCCAAGATAGCCCCTACGGTCACTGCGACAAAGACAGCGCCACTAAGCGTTCTTTTCACGAAGTTGTTCATCCTTCTGGTAGACTTCTAGAAGTCGCGATGCGTGTTCCTGATCCTTTTCCAGTACCCAGAGGACGACCTCTCCGAGCATGGGATACATCCGATCGCGTTGATCTAAGACAGCGACCTCGATCCCCTCATCTTGCAAGAGATCTTGTACCGCAGCCAGTTCCACAGGATAGGTCGCCCGAAAAATAGGTAACCACTTAGCGTCGTTACTACACATCCTTTTCCTGTTTCTCCTTGGCTTGTTCGCAGTCTCCCTGCGCAGCGCCTCGGCTTTCTTCTGCTTCCTCTTTTTTCTCTGTCTTCAGGGTTTCAGCAGTGGTATCCTTAAGATCAAGCTCCTCAAAACGCGTATGAGAAGCACGCTTTCCGTAGATACGCTCTAGGTCGTCCGAAAAGATCACCTCGTCTTGTAGGAGCATGCCAGCTAGCTCGTCGAGTTGTGGACGATGCTCTCTCAGGATGTTCAGCGCTTGCATATAAGCCTCTCGGATGACTTTCTGCACCTCTTGATCTATCATAGAGGCCGTACGTTCACTAAACGGTTTATTAAACGAGTATTCAGCACTTCCTGTAGAGTCGTAATAGCAGGTGTTGTAAAGTTCGGGCTCCATCCCGTAATATGCGACAATAGCGTAAGCCATCTTATTCGCACGCTCTAGGTCGTTGAGCGCTCCAGTAGATATTTCCCCCAAGACCACTTCCTCCGCCGCACGCCCACCGAGGATCGCACACAGTTCGTGGAACATCTGAGTTTTGGTCGAGATCTGCCGTTCTTCTGGAACATACCAAGCCGCCCCCAAGGAGCGTCCACGGGGTATAATGGAGACTTTGAGTAATGGACTCGCAAACTCAAGTAACCAACTCACGGTGGCATGCCCCGACTCGTGGTAAGCGATACGTCGTTTTTCGTCGGAGGTCAAGATCTTATTCTTACGTTCCAATCCTCCAACAATACGATCTATTGCATCTAGGAAATCCTGTTTTTCTACCTGTTCTTTCCCCTTACGCGCAGCAATGAGCGCGGCTTCATTACACACGTTGGCAATATCCGCGCCCGAGAATCCTGGCGTCTGCTTTGCTAGGAATTTCGAATCGAACTCTGGCGAGAGTTTCAAAGGGCGGAGGTGTACCTGAAAGATGTCGTAGCGTTCCTGTACATCGGGTAACTCTACATGAATTTGCCGATCGAAACGTCCTGCGCGGAGCAATGCTCCATCCAAAATATCGGCACGGTTGGTCGCAGCCAAGACGATCACTCCCTGATTTGTAGCGAACCCGTCCATCTCCGTAAGTAGCTGATTGAGGGTATTCTCCCGTTCCTCTGAACTAGAATAACCGACATTCTTGGAACGTGCACGCCCAATGGCGTCGATTTCATCGATGAAGATGATGGCCGATCCTTTTTCTTTAGCTTGCTTAAAAAGGTCTCTCACACGGGACGCTCCCACACCGACGAACATTTCCACGAAATCAGACCCCGAAAGGCTAAAGAATGGGACATTCGCTTCTCCTGCCACGGCCTTAGCCAACAAGGTTTTTCCCGTACCAGGAGGACCTACTAAGAGGACACCTTTGGGGATCTTGCCGCCGAGCTCGGTATACTTAGCAGGATTTTTCAAGAAGTCGACAATCTCGCGGACCTCGATTTTCGCTTCCTCCAGGCCAGCAACATCGGAGAAATTAACGGACACATTATCCTCTTTGTTAAAGAGTTGCGCCTTAGACTTTCCGATACTGAAGATGCTGGAGCCTCCGGAAGCACTTCCTCCCCGACTGATGCGTCGAAAGATGAAGACCCAGAGCGCAATAATGAGTAGGAGGGGGAAAATCCACGTCATAAAACCCGAGAAATAATCAGGACGGTCTTCGTAGATGGGATAGATCCGTTGTTCAGTGACCACATCCTTCTGCGCATCCTGTAACTGTCGTTCGAAAGTGTCGAGCGATCCGACAGTGAAGTAGAAATGCGGGTCATCTACGCCGAAACTCGCTGGTTCACCGATACGTTTTTCAAAATGCTTGGCTCCAGCCGTCGTTAAGTAGACCTCTACAATTCCTCGGTTTCTTACCGCCACCAGCTTGCTCACATATCCTGGTTCTAACATTTTCGTTCGTACCTCTTGCCAATTGGTTTCGACTTGGCTTGGGGAACGATATAGGAAGTGTAAGACGACCATACCAAGCAACAATACGGCATAGAGCCACATGAAGTTGAATGGTCGCTTCTTCGAGACTTGAGACTCGGGACTCTTGTTCTGCGATTCACTCATTAGGTATCTTGCAATGACAGACGGTTGCTCTTTAATGAAAAAACACTCCGCTGCAGTAAAATGTTGAGAGACAGTAAGGCTTACTCTTCCTCTGCATACTCCTTACGTGGTGCATCTCCCCAGAGCTCCTCGAGCTTGTAGTGCTCTCTGGTTTCTGGGAGAAAGATGTGTACCATGATGGAGAAATAATCAATCACGACCCACTCGGCGTCATTGCGCTCAGAGGTTCGGAAAGGATACTCTCCCGTAGCAGCGCCTACGCGCTCCTCGACCTCATCTACTAAGGCAAGTATATGTGGCGAACTATCTGCGCTACAGACGACCATGTAGTTACAAATCGACGAGTGTACGGGGCGCATATCCAACTGCACAATCTGGTGCGCACGCTTTGCTTGCAACGCTGCCACGATCTCCTGCAGCAGGACGTTATCGAGTTCCTCTTGAGTCATTCACTTTTTTCGTTTATGTAGGTTACTCTCCTTGGTATAACGTACAAAGGTACATTTTTGATATTTGAAATACCTACTGCTCGCTTATGGGATGGGCGGTATATAGTAGACAGGGGCTGTGCGTAACTGCAAGATGACCCGCACGGGGAATTCGAGTTTCGAGACACAGGAGTGTTTATCCTCTATCCTCAGACGCAATACCGCGTCGTAGTGCGTAGCACCTGGATAGGGAGGTGTAGCACTCCAGCGCACCTGACAGTTGTCTTGGTTCTGCGCCCCAATAATAGACGCAGCCCCCGTGGGAAAATGATCTAGCGACCAGACATAGGTGATGGGATCTCGCCCCTTATATGCGGGATTAAAACTATAGTTCTTTGTAATCGGAATACCATTTGGAGCACATATACGCAAGTCTCCTATGAAATTTTGGGTATGTGGGAGTATCTTTATCACTGTGGCTTCCTTCTCTTCAGTACATCCTTTGAACTCTGCCCTAACGAAGAGCCTCAAGGCATTCCCTGTCGCCCTGACGCGAAAATTTGTGACAAGACTGTTCTGGTGATCGAACGTCCCATAGAGCCCTTCACTACGCCAAGAGACATGCTCAACAGGACTGGCTGTTGCCGCGAGGTGTATGGAACTCTCCTCAGTAAAACACATCTCGTAAGCCCCAGGTTTTATACTCGGTGCTCGTAAGACACGAACAGGCGTCTCATCCCAAAGCTGCTTATCTGTATAAGCGAACACCTTACGTTTATACAACCCTGTAATACGCACCTCCGTAGCGCCAGAAGTGGGAACTTGATTATATGCGACTGTGATGACTACTGGGAGCTTCTCCGAATAATTTTCTACGACCTGTATATGTTTATCTTCGTTCCCAATCTTGTAATACAAACGCAAATTTTTGTACGAAGAGAGGGGTAGGCTTGAGTGTATCTTGACAGGAATCTGAACCGTTTCGCCATCCTTTACACAATACTTCGCGTTCGGTGCTTCGAAGACTGCCGTGGCTTTGATATGCTCTGTCACCCCGAGTGTATAGTCCGTATAGGCGGGGGCGGTCTTCCACGCGTCAGCGTTTATAGTCACCACCTTCTGCCCCCCCTCTACAGTAGAGGGGCTACCTTGCCACCTCATAAGGTTGTGATCTTTGTAAACGACCGTTAGCTCATCATCGGCTTTCCCTGTTGTCCAGTGAAAGCTACTTTTAGTGAATGCGACCTCAGCCCCTCCGACTTCACCGTGTACTCTCCAAGCCAGAGAGGCATCTACGTACTTCAAAGGCGCGTTATAGGCGGGCAATAGATTCTTGATAGCCTCTACGCATACCGTACCGACTTGCACGTCGTGGAAATAGAGGAAGTTAGCCAGACGATTCTTTACCCCGACAGGGAAGCGATAGGCAGGAACATTCTGTGTAAACCGCACCCACAGGGGTCCATCTACATACGAGGTTAATGTCCCTTGTAAATTAAGATCGAAAGTATTGGGCGCAGAAGCTGTAACGGTAAGCTTTCCTGTTCCCGTGCGTGGGGTATGAAGTACACCATCAAGGAGTCTCAACACCCCAGTCAGAAAGACCTCCCCTTCCTCTTTGAGGGTCACGCCCTTGACATTATTGATAATCAGTGTATGCAGCGAGTTTGGTGCAGCGAAGTCTGCCGTTTCCCCTCCAATCTCTTGTGGTAAATCTCCTTCCAAAGAGAGCCACCCTGTCCCCGATAGGAAACCCGCCGTAGCCTCTCTGGTGATCTTCCCTTTGATATTTACCCCCTTATTAAACACAGTATTGTCATAGACGGCGTAGTCTTTTATTGCCAGCTCGTGACAAACAGTAAGGTCTCTGTTGGGCATCCTCCGCTTTCCCGATCCCGTGAGATAGAGATAGAGATAGGTGTGGGAAGTCCCCGCCTTGAATTCGTAATCTGTATCGCCTGCCAGCTCCAGCTTTCCATGGTTATGACAACCAAAGAAGTGATTGTAGTTTCCGTTGGGTAGGATACCGTTGGTCAACCTCAACAGCCCCACCCCTTTCACCTCGCCGAGATTTATATTCTGCGCCGTTGGGAGTAAGGATAGGACTCCGTCTCGCTGGGTGGTAGAGGGTATTTCAAAGATGATACCCTTTACTGTCACATCGCTCTGTGCCATCGTAACGGTGTGGTTGGGACGGATGTGTACGATCAACCCTTCTGGACCATCTGGGAGGAGTACAGGAGCTGCGCCAGGCACATTGTAGGGTTTCCAGATAGGGTCATTCCATGCCCCCGAAGCAATGGACTCTACTTCAGTAAGCTGTAGGAAACAAAACGGGTCGCCTGCAGTATAGCGTCCAGCAAAGAGATGGGTATTATCCAGCAGCCAACGGATATTGAGGATATTGCCCGTTTCGGAGTATTGTGTCTTAGATTGTTGCGTCCAACTACCCGATAGAAAGCGCACGGGAGCAGCCGTATTCGCAGACATTTGCGCGCCCTTGTAGAGCGTCGGACAAGAGAAGCGCAGGGTACCCGTAGCGGGTTGTAGGGTGGCATCGACCTCCCAGTGATAATCTAGCACCTTGGAACGGCACTCCCCTGTGATGTTAAACATACTGGCAATGTTCACAATACGTACACTTCCATCTTCCGCAGGATAGCCCCCACCGTCAAAAGTGAGCGTAGCTGGCGTGTAATGGTTCTGCGTCCCCAAGGGGAAGCTATGTTGCGTGTCTCCCTGTGCAATCGCGAGACGAATCCCCTTGGAAAGGAGAGAGCCATCCGTCACGATGTAGTGAGTAGGCGAAGCGTGAGCGATTTGTCCTCCGCGTTCGATCGACAATAAGAAACGCCCGAGGTGCAATTTTCCTTCCTGTAGAGAGAGCGTCCCCCGTAAGTGAATATCTGACTCTACTCGCGCCCCTGCAGGACTAGCCAGTACCAACGATCCGTAGAGTCCACTCCCCTTGAGTAGATGTTCTTGTGCACCAATCAATTGGAGGCGTCCTGTTGTCATTGTCGTATACCCCCCTTCGTTCTGGAGATTACCGTGTAACTTCCAAATGCTTGCTCCTAATTCGAGGTGCGATTCTCGAGTACCCTTTTTCTCTATCGTAAGGTTGCCCGTAAGCGAGACCTCGGCAATCTTTGCAGTTACCCCCTGCAAGGCTTGGATAGAGACATCATGTAACTCGCAATGTGTTGTTGCCCCATCGAGTAACTGTGGTAGCGTGCCGTCTAGCAAGAATCGGCTATTTCGCAAGGTCAATGCCCCATCGCAGAGTAGCGATCCCCCCAAGGAGACCTCCAGCCCATCAGCCAAGAAGGTCGTAGACGCGGCGATAGTCCACTGGTTACGAATCGAGAGCGGTAGTCTCTTTAGTTTGATATCCAGATTTGTTCCCTCACAAGCGAGGTTGTAAATCGGTGTGTTGGTAGTAAGCGCGAGCGTCGTAGGCGTGCCCGCTCCCCCCGTCAGACGGAGCGTGCCTCCGGAGACGGAAGCGTTTTGTACGTTCATGACAATATCACCCACATTCTCAGGCGCACCCGAACCAGCATAGCGCAACTCCCCTCCCGACATATGAAATTCCGTTCCAGTGATCTCCAACCCAGGCTTGTGAGTAGGAGTCCTTGGAGCAAAGACCGACATTTTTCCTCCCGTCTGTCGGTAGGAGATATTGCAGTTGTCATAACCGAGCACGCCCCGGAAATGTCCATAGACCTCGCATTCGCCCCCATCCATCTGAAAGCGGGTATTGGGCGCAACGTGATACTGGAGGTCGGCTGTGCGATTCGCTGGTAGATTCTGCCCGCCGATCACCAACTTTCCTCGCGAGATGCACAAAGCACCACGCAATTCCAGCGCATAGGCATTCTCTTGCTCTGTGGTGAGTTCTACACCGTCAGGCGCCACCTGCACCGTGAGTCCATCGTGATTGAGATGTAACAGAGAGAGGCTATTGATTTGAAAAGCGCTCTGCTTCGAGATACGGAACGTCCCCGCCGCATTCAGATGCACTTCTCCTCGGGAGAGTGCAAACCAGCCCTCCTCCTTGTTCGATTGAAAAAGTCCTGTATTATTGACTAATAAACGCGCATCATGCGTAGCAAGATTCACCTCACAGAGTTCGAACCGCAAGGGATGTGCCCCCGTAATGGTGGCTATGCCTGCATTTTGAAACGTAACCTTCGCAAAGCGATTCTGTTGCAGGAATTGTAACCCCGAAGGGGTAGCATCGACGATACCGCCAGCAAAGGCGATTTCCGCGACCAGTCCACTCTTCCCAGCGGGGAGCAGGGGAAAGGTGACCCCGTGTGCTCCGCTAAACGTTGCCTGTTGCTTAAAAGAAAGACGGTGCTGCCCCGTAGTCGCAGCAGGTAGTGCCAATGCTAAGGATGCATTCTGGGCGGTAAAGATTCCTTGCACTTCGAGGTTGACCACTCCCGCTACAGCGATTTTCTTCCCACCACAGGAGAGCAGCGCCCCTGGATGCGCTGCAGGGTTGCTCAGTAGTAGATCGTTTCTTACGACACAGGTCGCCCCCGCCGCAGGATTCAGTACAAATACCTGATCTGGTGCCGTATAGGTAAAGTGAAGAGTCCCGTATTGGGAAAAGACCTCGGGGACGAGCACCTCCTTTTTCGTAGTTACGGTCGGCATGTAATAATCGACCACTGTACCATTTTCCATACTAAATGGCGAAAGATCCCCATCGGCGAGAAATAGGTTGCGCTCGGGGTGATCTGGGTCAAGTCGCAGACGGAGGGTTGCCCCCGCCTCTCCCAGTAGACGTCCCACACCCCACTTCGAAAGTTGTGCAATGTCTAGACACCCAAAGGCGTAGATTTTCACCTCGCCATAACGCATAGCGGGTACGGATGTAGGGATAGTCACCCGATGCCTCACCTCAACCCGATCTCCCGCATTTGGGACACGGTGCAAGTCCCACGTAGTGGGGTCATCCCATGACCCGTCGGCAATACTCTTGAAAAGGGCACTCTGATAGGGCTCTCCCACGGCATACTCCCCTTGTTTCCATAGGTTGAAGGTTGCGACAGCGCCCGTCATTGTACCACGTTGTGTCCACTGACTAGCAAACTGATTGGGCGCGTAATAAATCGGCATATAGGTAGACGGGGGTACACTCCCACAGTCCACCCTTAGGGAGAGTCCCTCATAATCTCCTGCGTAGTTTTCCTTGATATAAAAAGGCAAGGCATTCTGTAGTGAGGGATGCTGGAATGTGACAAGGGAGAAGGCAACCGCCTCTCGCTTGAGAAGATCTTTGGGTCCTTCCAGCCTTAGCGTCCAGTTCGTACGTATGCCCGCAGCATTGATATGTGCAAAGGGAAATAGGAAATCTGCGGCAGGGTCTCCTACGCCATAGTGCTTTTGTATCCCCCCGTCAGTAGCCCCTCCATCAATACGAACCGCCCCCGAGGCATCGCCAGCGAGAAGGAGTTGCGCCCCTGCGAGGAACTTCAATTTAGCACTCCCCTGCATATAAAGAAGCGACTGCGGTGCAAGCGTTAACCTTTTTGCTATCGAGAGCCACTCTGGTGAGATAACATTCGCATTGGGCAAAAGGGTCAAACATTCGATAACCCCATCCCCCTGCGAGATGGTCACATTGTCCGCGAGCAGTACCTCCCCCCCCGTAACATTACTCACAAGTTGAAATTCCTGCAATACCTTGAGCTTTGTAGAAGGAGCTTGTAGGTGTAGATTTGCACCTCGCTTTACAAGAAAGCGATCGCAGGAGAGTGTCTCCGCTAACTGGAACGTCACGCGCCCCGTGTTGCCGTTTTGGAACTCATCTAACAAGAGGGTGTGCAATGTGTTGTGCGTAATCTGTCCTGTGGGCAAGACTTGAAACGTCTGCTCTGCTTGTGGAGAAAGCCGTAGTGTTGCCGCGCCGTTTTGCTTTGTTTCGAGCGTTCCTCCGATAGAAACATCTTTACACGCAGTGAGTTGATGCCCACTCATATCGAAGATACCCTTCGTGAGGGTTAGGTTTCCCATCACTCGTAGATCTGTCGCAAGGGCAATCTCCTGCGTAGGCAGGTGGGTCGCAATTTCGAGATCTCCCAAGGTACTCTTACAGTGAATCAAAAGACTTTGCAAGACCGTCATTCCTCCGAGGTCTAGCTTCACGCGCCCCGCGCGGGTATACACTGCATCCGCTGCATTTATGTATAGCAGATAGGGAGGCTTGTTCGATCCACGACTGACTCCCCCCACGATACGTAACTCGCCGCCTGTGTGGAGAAACGGGTCAGTATTATTACTCAGGACGAAAGTTCCAGCTTTGGCAGCAGATGCCGTTGCGCTAAGCGTCGTACTATAACTCCGTGCTGGATTGCATGTTGCTATATAAGAGTTCGCAGTGTAATCGGCTCGTTGTCCCCTTAATACGACCAATCCTCCTGCTTGAGAATAAGAGAGACGGTGCTCTGTACTGACGATCTGTGGAGCAAAGAGCTGTCCCCCTTCGACCAAGATACGTCCCATAGCCTGCGTCCCGGAAGTAAGGATAGCTCCGTCGCCGATCGCAACAGTTCCTTGCTTGATGTGCAGCGTCCCGCCGTCCAAGCACCAAGAGGCGGCCTGGGCAGGAGTCGGATTTTCCGTCACCCCCACCACATTGTTAGGTACAAGTTGCCATATATCAGAGACCTGCCCTCTTGTTTGCGCTTTGAATACCAGCAATGCTTCTGGCGAATCTAACAAGAGCGTCGCCCCCTGTGGGAGTATATACTGCCCCTCCTCAGCCAGACTCGCAATAGCGGTCTTTCCCGTGAGACGCAATGTTCCTGCGAGGAGATGCAGCGCCCGCAAGGAGGCATGTTTATTGCCAGCCCCGAGGGTGAAAAAATCTCTTGCAGTAGTCTCTAGCGAGAGTGTCGCCGTAGGCTCTTTTTGTAACAGAAGCCGATAGAACTCCGTTGGTCCCTCACATACCCAATGCACGGATGTTCCCCCCGTGGCGATTACAGAGACTGTGGACTGCTGGGGGCGTGCTTGGTTAAAATCGAGTACGACAAATGGATGTAAGCGAATCTGTCCTCGATTTCGTAGCCCCCCCCTGAGTTCTAGAATATGGGAGACGTTTTCTGCCGCACGGACGGGATCGGTAACAGGGGAGAGATCTCGGCGTATGTCCCCCTCGATCACTCGCAACTCCGCAAAGGCATTGACCGAGAGATCCCCTTTTACCACGAGGCGTTTCCGCGAATAGGTGGACGCGATCTCTGGCTCTCCTGGAATTCCGCCTAGGCGGAGAATTGCCGTTTCATCCAACGTAAGGTTCTTATGCACCACCAACTTTTCCCCCGTGCGAAGGGAATAGGTATACTCGGCATTTCCAGCAAATTCAAGATTACAGAATGCAGTTGGTAAATTTCGGAGTGCCACCTGCGCATTGCTTGGGATCGTAAAGCGCACCGTACCTCCGTTTTCTTCGAGGAAAGGGGAAGCCCCTTGAATTTCGGGAAAGCGTGTAGAGGCAATCTCAAGGAATCCTTCCCCCTCGAGGGTTCGCAGTGCATGGCGGAAACCGAACTCATATAACGAGAGCACGGCGCCCGCAGCAATATTTACCGAGAGGTTACTCTGCTCTACCTGTTGTTGTAAAACAACGGGATGGGTATTGTGGGTAATATACACCGTCGCATTATCACTAGGAATCCCCATCCCCCCTGGTGGGAGTAGACTCTCCCCTGTAGGATCTGAGGTCCATGTAGCGGGGTCGTGCCAATTGCCTCCGTTTTTATAGGAATAATACGTTTGTGCCCCCGCCTCTTTGGTTAGTATGAACAAGAGTAGCAAGCAACAAAATGTACGAAATACGTATCGCATGGTGTGAGGTTCGATAGCAGATATTCAGAACAAAATTAACAAATACTTCAGAGAAAATATATTCTATCACAATTGGAATTCACCCAATGCTTTTCCGTGGGATGTGAGTTAAAGGCTCGATAACGATTATACGAGTACCCTTTATCTCATAAAAAAGGCAGGAGCTTGCACCCCTGCCCAGTATCATATGCTTATTGTAAACTATTTGATACCGAGTAAAGTCATAATCTTCTGTTCTTGCTCTTCACAGAAACTTATCAGATTCGCGCGCAGATTCTTGAAGTGCTCCTTTGGGTTATCTCCCTTAGGCTTAAAGCCATTTGCGAGTAACTCTTGGATATGCTTGTTGCTCTCTTGATAAAGCTCGTTCACCTGTTCAAGCATCTTCGCTTCTGGATTTCCGCCACCCTGTGCAACAGCATTCGCGCGCGCGTAAGCAAAGCTTAGGATAGTAGCGTGAGTATCGATGATTGAGTTAATCTCCTTCTTAAACGCACGTACACTAGACATTGTAATTCTCCTGTATGGTTAACCGTGCAAAGATACACTCTTTTTACGAAGAACCTGTTAGTGTAGATAACTAGAATTTCCCGAGGCGTTGTAAAATCTCCTTTTTCAGCAAGAAACGTTTTAACTGTCGCGCCACAACCGCGGGACGTGGTAGACGCTGAAAATACTGGTAAGGGAGTAAGATCGCAGGCGCAGGATCTCCGCAGACCTCTGTAGCATATTCTCCAGGTACAACCTGCAGCGCGTCTGCACGTACCGAGACTTCGAAAGTGGCGGGGAGCTCTTCGGGTTCTCCATCCACATGTCCTCGCAAAGGTTCAGCACAGGAGACGGAGAGCTTCTGAAATGGTATCGTTTCGATGTATGATGAGGTATCCACCAGTCCATGGAAAAGCAGTGAGGCGAGGTATCCGATGGCAATCTTTGGGAAGGGTTTGACAATGACGAGCTGTAGCTTGGCGTCGTTTACCAGGGCATGTGGTGCAATGCGTGCGTTATTTCCGAACTGCGAAGCGTTGGCGAATGTCACGAGCAGCGCCTTGGTATCTATTTTTTTCCCATCGACCTCGATATGATAATCCCGTGGTGTATAGTGGAAAAAGAGCTGTGTTGTGGCTTTGATATAGCTATTCATGCCTCGCGTGCCCAAATTGGCAAACATCCATCCAACCTCGGCATCAAATCCAATCCCCGCTGTGGTAAAAAAAGGCTTTCCATTGAGCAATCCACAATCCATAGGCATGGAGGGTCTTGTAAGAGTCTCTTTGAGTGCGGGACGCGTGAGTAAAGGGAGTGCAAGATGTCGTGCTAGCCCATTTCCCGATCCCATCGGAACAATCCCGAGTGGGGTCTTTGTCCCTAACAATCCCGTAGCGACCTCGTTTACCGTACCATCGCCACCGACAGCTATGACCAGATCGGCGTGTCGCTCGGCTTCCTCCCTGGCCAACTCCAACGCATGTTGATGGTAACGGGTAAAGTGAAGCTGGAGATCGTCCCCCGATTCTCGTACTAAGCGTTTAGCGTAACGGATGATATCTATTTTGGCTTTCTGCCTCCCAGCACGTCCCGAGATAGGATTTACGATCAATACAATTCGTCTCATCGCAGCACAACCTTAACCAACTTTACCAAGGGCTAAGGTAATATTTTTTTGAAAAGCTTGCTCCTCTTGCGCGTGCATACTGTTCTAAAAAAGCGCTGGTTCTGGTAGGAGATCGGGGGCTTATAAAGCTTTGTATATTTCTGGGGATACTGTCCTAAACAGTGTGTAAAGAAGCTACCTATCTTCGGGTTCACCACTGTTTTTTTATGCGCATAGTGCATACTGCCACTTCATGAAATCCTAAAGCACTATTTTTATACGACAAACTAAATAGTACAGTATATAAATAACACGAATACGTATAGAAAATAGGGTGTTTTGGAGTAGGTAATTTTACCTAATTTAGTACGTGTAGAGTACGTATAGAGTACGTGTAGAGTACGTGTAGAGTACGTGTAGCATTGGTGTACTCCGAACATGCCTTGTTTGGGGATAAGGGATTAATGAAAACATAAAGCGGTATTTCCCCGTTTTTCGTCCCCGTTGCAGTGATGCTTACACACTCTTTTAGGACAGTATCCGTTATTTCATCAACTTGATATAAGACGTATGCTGTTCTATTACAATCAACTAGAGTTCACAGATCCAAAGCGCGAGAGTGAGACAATCGGTAAGTATCTTGGGAAGATAGATACCTACTTACGCAATGCCATCGAAGCACTCAAGGGGAAGGAGATCCGTGCCAGATGGAAGCGGCTCGACGCATCCAGAGGAGAGATCAAGGTATTGGGAACGCTCTACCGAGTGCCTAAACAAGAGATCGTTATTTCTGAGGCGTTTCGTGGATACCAAGAGGGTGAGGAGGTCGATGCACGAGGGAAACGCTATTGTATCAAGGAGAAGCTTGAAGACGACAGGGTCATTCTTGCAGAGGCTTACCACGGCGAACGATTTTTTGCCCAAGACGGCACACTGCACGAAGGCAAGGTAGAGGCATATATTCCCTCTAATCTCCTATACTCGACCGATTCCGAAGACATCCTTTATCTCCCCGAGGGAGAGACTTGCAATGAGCGCGAAGCAGTCGAGTTTAGCGTAAATAAGACCAAGGCTTTCCTTGCGGGAATAAAGCGCATTCGCTGCGAAAATACGAGCTACCCTATAGAAGTAACCCCCGACGGATATATACAGCTAAATGACCGTCTAGAGGCGCTATGCGACAAACCGATCGAAGTGGAGGAATACCCCATTCTCTCCCTAGTGCTACAAAGCAAAGAGCAGGGTGCGGGGCGGTGGATACAACTCATAGAGATAGAGGACGAGGTGAACGAAGATGAGACGCTCTCTCCATTGACTAACTTCTTTGACGACGATATCAGCATAGAGGATGAGCACGGGAACAGCTATTCTATATATAAACAGCCTCGCCCCGATGATTACCAGCTTCGTCTGCAGAAGGGGGGAGAGAAGAGTGACTGTTATCCACCCGCGGGCTCGATCCTAAAAGTCAAGGTCAATACGTACCAACTGCAAATGCAACGCAATGCAGTGCGCCTACTACGAGAGCGCCCAGTGGAGGCACAGTTGCCCTTGTTGCACTTATTTCGCGATAAGAGGGATGTAGATTGGAAATATTTAGAACCAGAGAACCTTAATGCTGATGAATGGATTGTGCTAAAAGAATCTACACGTTCTGGCTGCCAAGAGCAACGAGCCTTTGTAGCCAAGGCACTAGGGACGCCTGATTATGCCTTCTTGGCTGGGCCTCCTGGGTCTGGTAAGACGACGGTCATCATTGAGTTGATTAGCCAGCTTATCCGCAGAGGGAAGCGCGTCTTGCTTTGTGGATCTACGCATGTTGCCATCGACAATGTGCTGGAGCGTCTTGATGAAAAGGGACTTATAGAACGTCTGGGGATCACGGCCTTGCGTATCGGAGACAAGGGGCGCATCAGTGAAAAGGTGAAACAGTTTCAAATAGACGAGGTATTGGGGTGTGTTCCTCCCGAGCTTCATAGACTGGTCAGGGCGAGTGCGAACCTTGTTTGTGGCACCACGATGGGCATACTCCAGCATCCTGATATTAAGCGCGATAAGGAGGATGCAAGCCCTATAGTGCCAGAATTTGATTACCTGATTATCGACGAAAGTAGTAAGACGACCTTTCAAGAGTTCCTCGTCCCCGCCCTACATGCGGAACGATGGGTTTTGGTGGGTGATGTGATGCAGCTTTCCCCCTATACCGAGCGAGAATTGGTAGAGGCTAATCTACGCAACGTTTCTATAAGAAGAGGAGAAGTGCTCAGTCCAGCGCATCAACAAGCGATTTATCTTTTGGATCAGTTAGAGTCCTTATTCAAGAGAGGGGGTAAAGAGACCTTGCACGGACAGTATGCCCTCCCTGTCAAGGAAGAGACATTGGACAAACTCCGTGAAGAATATTCAGGTGGGCGAGGGATAGAGACCTTTGGCGACGACCGTTGTCCCATAGCATTTGTTGGTAAGGAAGACGTTGATTGTTATAACCGCGTTCTCCTCTCTCCGTACAAAGTGATTTTTATTGAGCGGAGTCTGGTGGAGAGGGGTATTCTCCCAGAGACGCATGCGATCTTATGGGATCGGACGCCAGAGGCGTACCATCAAAGCGAGCATAGTTTTCTCTTTAGAGCGCTGCTACCGAGTATAGAACGGGACTTTTGGCTCGAGGAGCGTCCCCCACAACCGCAAAAGGATAACTTGGAAGTCTTTTTTCAAGAGCTTGCACGCAAACTCTATACGCGTTCCTGGGCAGGGGAGATAGCTTGGCGCATCGATCGTGAACACCAGACCCGTTTGCTGAAAAACAAGGGAAAAGGAAAGAGCTATACCGAACAGATAAGGGCACTGATGCCTCTGCAAGATAGAGGTCTTTGGATCTCGGCCATCAATCGCATAGCCGCTATAGCTTACCCCTCCATTCTGGAAGCACTTGAGCGTGGTATTATTAGCTTGAATAGAGAAGAGTTTACTAGTGGGGTGCGTACGAGTCTGGCAGAAGGATTAGATAAAGAGGTTCTCGCTTGTCGTAGAGAGATTCTCACCTACCAGCATCGTATGCACCCAGAGCTGTCAGAATTTCCTCGTCGGCATTTTTATTCCTCGGCCTTTACTCAAGGCGAAGAGGCTTTGCTTGATAACCCCGAATTAGAGCGTAACTGGGGCTACGAGCGCTACTCTAGTCGCAACTATTGGAAAGAGGTCAAAGGGAGCACGTACCGCGGCACAAACGAGGCAGAGGCGCGCGTTATGCTGGAAGAGTTAGAGGCGTTTGTCGAATATGCCCAAGCTCATTCTCCAGAAGATGCTTCTGGTAGACAATGGGAAGTGGCTTGTCTGACCTTCTACCGCGGACAGGAGCGTGCGTTACGAGAGCTTCTTTGTAAGACGACCCAAAGTCAGCGCAGCACCCATTTCGAATATAAAGGGGTAATGATTACGCTGTGTACTGTGGATCGTTTTCAGGGGCAAGAAGCCGATATTGTTTTCCTGTCTATGGTACAGACGCAACGTGTAGGGTTTATGGATAGCCCGAATAGGCTGAATGTGGCGCTGACTCGTGCACGCTACCAGAATGTCATCATAGGGAATAGGGAATATTTTTTACGGCAGAGGTTCTCAGAACATCTCAGAGAATTAGCACAACAGACCCTCTGGGAAAACACATCTGGTTTGTAGAGTAGGCATAACCCGCGCCACTCATATATTGGTAATCCTATCCACTATCCCTTAACCAACACATCAATAGATACAGGAGTCTGGTACACTTTGCAGCAAAGATGAAGATTACACTCACTCAGGAACTCTCTGTAGCGCAAGGGCTCTGCTACATGAGACTTCGCGAATGGCAAAAACGCGAGGACATCGTAAGCTTTTTACGTGGCACTGGTACAGGAAAGAGAACACTTGACGAAGGGATCAAACGTTACCTCCGCACCATCGGCGTTTACTCTGACAATGGACAACTGAGCCCAGAGGGAGAGGAATTATCAGAGACGGGACTATACCCCACCCTCAGCGAGGGCAAGTATTTCGTATGGTTCGCGTACGATCCTATCTTAGGCGATCATCGTATTCTCTACTACGAACGCGAGCCTACGACGACAAAAAACGACGCGCCCAACCCACGATATGCACAAGAGATATCCATCTTGGAAATAGAACGTGCAGGGACAAAAGATGCGCCTAGGTTGAGGGTAGAACTAGAGACACTTGACCTTCCGATCGTTTTGCAAGATCATAGGGTGCAGATCGATATGATACACACATACGACACGGATGCCGCACAGGGGAAGCAAGCAAGACGCTGCTACATAGGCACTCTAAGTCGTGATGCTGAAAAGAAATACGGACTACAATACACGGACAATGCTGCTATAGAAGATAAGCAGTCGTTCTGGGATGAGTGGTGGCTTCCAGAGATAGGGCGTATGCTTAATGGAAAATGGGAGCAAAGGTATAATCGGCTAGCCATCAGTTTTGAAGCTGCGCGTTCTTTGCAAAGAGAGAATGCTCTACAAAACTTTAGCTTAGCCAGCTATACAATAGATGATAAAGAGCGGAGAATAAAAATAGAACACATGGGGCTAATGCCCAGTAGTCAGACAGAGGCTACCCAATGGTTCGAATATCTGCTCTTGTGCGAGGCAAGAAGAAGCTACCTACAACAAAGCGACTTAGAGAGTATCGCAGCGCTTAGAGAGGCAGAAGCGCTGGAAAGCTATCGGGAGGGGTTACCCACGCCGCCCGTCGCGGAGCTTGCCATGAAGTGCAATAAGGAGGATAGAGTCAGTTATTGGCATTTAATGGCAGCAGAAGACCTAAACCCTCATAATGAGCTACAAATCGCAGCCCCATTCACCCTCAAGGCAGATGCGAGCTATACCATGACGGAGATCGTAACGAGTCTCGGAATAGAGCCCTCTGCGCGCTGGGTCGCTTACTACGACACGTATATATGGAGGGCACACCAACAAAGCTATATCGGCATTCTTTTGAATGCGATCGCCGCGGAGCGTAGTATCGTCATAACAGAGAAGGAAGAAATGGAAACAATAGCTCCGCAAGGTAAGACCTACCTAGAAAAGCACACGAAGACGAAAGACTTACAACTCCTTGATAAGAAGGATGTTTTGAAAGAGGGAGAGCGTCCTCCACACGATCGCTATATTATTCTATGCGACACGCACGGAGAAGTACATTTATGGGATTGCACCAACGGATTATCCGATTTCGATAAAGGGGGTCGTGAGTGGAAAGAGTTGGATACATCCACAAAGCTCCGCAGTAAACAGAGCCTGACCATAACCCCTATAGAGACAGGAAACCTGCAGCAACTCATCGATTATCTGAAGAAGTATCATGTCTAAAATCCAAGAATACCCCAAGCAGGAGCAGATAGACCGTAGCGAGCAACTTCTCCCGAAGAGTTGGGTATGGTCTGAGGGCAGCTCTGTCCTAACGGATACAGCAGGACGTAATAAGCAAATACGTACGATACTCGAGAATACGTCGACCCTTGTTTGCCTTCTCACGCAGCGTATAGAGGATAGTATGCTGGTAGGTTATTTACACGAACTTGCGCAGCGTGAGCGTCGGGTCTACCTCTTACTGGGCGAGTATAGCTCGGCGTTAGAGCAGCTCTTGGGGCATTGTCTTATCCGCATACTGCCACAGGAGTTAATCCCCAGTGGGAGTCTCCTTCTCACAGATCCGAGCAGTAATAAGGCGAAGAGTTTTTTGCTATCCGATCCACTCGTTGCGCAGCCGGAAGGGTCAATCGGCTTACTCTCCCCTTCGATAGAAGGCGAGAAAGGGAGGGAATTATTCCATTATTTCTGTTACCTTTTCTGGGAGAGGGCGCGCAGAGAGTACCTCTGTGATAAAGACAGAAAAGGACGCGAGATAATCGATAAGGGGCGCGATGTGTACTTTGACCCTACACAGCTGCACCCTGAGTATCTCTACGACCAGTTCCTTAGGAAGAGCGAGGGGTTAAGTCGACGGGCTCTTTTAGGGCGATATATCAGCCTTGCGGGCTCTGTGCGACACCTACGTATAGAGCAGTCAGAAACACTAGATTTGAGAGATATAACCTTTTCTCAGCTCCACACTAGGGAAGAATTGGAAGGTGCTAGACCTAACAAGTTTCCTGACACGATCGGCTACCTTATGACTACGTATCATTGGCGAGTCGTACCTTTCTATCGCCCTTCGGAGGCTAAGCTTAGTGATTACTATAAGAAGTGGGAAGGGTATACCGAAGGCAAGAAACAGGAACTAGAAGGGCTAATCAACGAAATAGAGAGTAAGCTAAAAAGCTCTCATTCCGACAAGGGGGCTGACTATGCTAGTCTCTATGTCAATTTTGAAAAAGAACTAAGGGAGATTCAGAAGGGAATCTCCTTACTAATAGACGTTCGCTGGGGTTATGACCATAATACAAGCGAGAAACAACACGAAGCGGAACGTCTCACAGCGCAATACAAAGCGGCTTGTACGGGGTTAGAGCTCGATGTAAAGAAGCTAGACTTAGAGCGAGAGCTTACAGCGATCCGAAAGGAGATCGAGAGTCTAAAGAAGGACTTAGCGCGTCATCGAGAGGAGCTAAAGCAGCAAGAAGGAGAAGGGAAGGACGAACAGGAGAAAAGCAAAACAAAGGAAGCGGAAGAGAAGACAAAGCAATTCGAGACAGAGCTCAAGGGGTTGAAGGGGAAAGAGAATAATGTCGAACGTGAGCTCAGAAGGTTAACGACTCAATCAAAAGGAGTAAAGGAGAGTTCAGACTTAGGTAATTTTACCACACCGATCTTACCTAGCGTCGGGGAGTTATACCAAACGAGCGGGAAACTCTATCTTGCTATTGACAACTGGGAAGACTATGAAGAGGCGCACAAGGAAGCGCAACGTCTCGGTGCGGTACTCTGTGCTTCTGGGGAATGACGATAAGCCAAAGATGCGTTATGCTACTGTCCTAAAAAGTGTGTGTGGACATAATGAGACTAGGAATAGAGCGGATCTCGCGTACGAGATCCGCTCTATTTTTTAGTCTTGCCCAACAAGTAGAAAATGACACATCTAACGACAGAATAGAGGCATAAAATCAGAACCTTACGCAAAGAGGAGTACTCAAATCGCAAAGGAGAGCTGCAAAGAGCAATCCTTCGTTTCTCATGAAATACGACGACACAACGCGCCTAAAAAGGGGACATAGAAAGCCGCAATCGCACAATACTATTCCCGAAAATGCCTGTGCAGGGAACCAAAGTCCTTCAAGTTTACCAAAGCAATGGAGACCAAGAGCCGAGAACTATTTCCTCAAAGCTATAGGAACAGATTAGGGGATGATGTAAGGTAAAAGGGTATCCCCTGTGTAAGTTGGGAACGTGTATACCTTCCCATTCCCACCGCATAGTCCGACACTCTTTTACAGATACGCCCCAATAGCTCCTACCGATAACGTAACAATACCCCTATGGGTAAGTGATCGGAATAGCCCGCTCGGAAGGCAATGCCCTTGCGCGTACGGCGTGGTTTGTAGCCTCCGTATTCGAGGTCTTTTTCTAGGAGGGGGGAGAAATCAAATCGGTAAGGGAGACAATCCCAGCTTAGCGAATCGAGAAGGGAGGGCGATACTAGAAAGGCGTCTATTTTGCTCCACTCGCCGCAATAACGATAGGTGGGATAGGTTAAGGAGTCGGGAAGGCTCTGCGCCCAATTGACGAGCTTGTTTTGTTTTAGTGCCTCCTCTAGGCGTGGGCTAGCTATGGTATGGAGTAAGGTGTCCGTTACGGGCATATTCATGTCGCCCATTACGAGGATATGAGCTTGCGGCGAGCGCCCTCGCACAGAGTCTAACAAGCTCTGCAATTGGGAAAGTGCTGCGCGTACGACGTAGGGCTTTTCCCTTGCGGTCATCTGTGAAGGGAGGTGACACTGCACCACATGAAGGACATAGGCGTGAGGTAGCAAAAATGAGGCATAAAGGAGTTCGCGCGTTGGATAAGCGCTCGTATCGCCCTCGATGCGCACAGGCAACCAGCGTACATTGCGCAGGCGCAGCAGATCTCGTTGATAGAGTAAGGCTACGTCTATGCCCCGATGATCGGGCGAATCGCGGTGCAGGACGGAGTATTTCCCCTGTTTTAATGGCGTCTCGTAAATGAGATGGTTAATTACCCGCCGCGAATCTATCTCGCATAGTCCGATGAGTCCTAGGCGGTGGCTGGTAGCAGTTAAGCGTATGGCTTGTGAAATGGCTAACGCTTTTTCTTTGAAAGCTCGTACAGAGATCCGATCGATAGGGGCGGTGTACTGTGTCGAGTCTTGCCAATTGGTCGGGGTAAGGAAGTTCTCCACGTTGTAGGAGATGACCAGAAACTCCTCTTGGGCATAGGAGAAAGGGGAGAAGAGGAGGAGGAAGAGGAAAAGAAGATAAGCGTAGGGCGTCTTTAGAGCGATAAGCATTTGACAATAGCGTACTGTTTTTAATAGAGAAACCTCTAGGTAAATGTAGTTCTTTCTTAGATAAGCAGCGTCATGCCCCCAAGCAATAGAGAGTACTATAATGGGTGGAACGAGGAGACGTAATGCGAAAACGTAATGGGGAAACGCATAATAAAGAATGAAAAAAGCCTCCGCATTACTTTCGTAATGCGGAGGCGCAAGTGGGCAACGTCCTACTCTCCCACCACAAAG
>CAUUCP010000037.1:0-23776 GCA_963543925.1 uncultured Bacteroidia bacterium
CTCGCTGGAGGAATGAGTGACCGTGGCGCTTACACACTTTTACGGACACTACCCATTATTTATAGTTATGTAGAAATACTGGTTTAGGATTTCCTAAAGTGGTAGTATGTACAGTGTGGGGAAGGGGCGAGGGGAAGGGGTAAAAGAAGGCGTCACCGCCGCACAGGGAGATGACGCCTTAGGTGTAAGAAGACACCGCCTTAGATGGGGTGTACGCTAGTACTTTAATCCATCCAAGAGGCTATCGTCTACGAAATTGGGCAATGTGACCTTCAGTTCTGGGGAGCGTCCCATTTCTCTCTCGATAGCGAATCTGGCGCTTGGGTTTCGAGCCCAACTACGACGAGAAATTCCGTTGTTTACGTCCCAGAATAACATGCGTTGCAGGCGCACATCGGCCTCAGTAGAGCCGTCGAGCACCATTCCGAAACCACCGTTTATGACTTCCCCCCATCCTACTCCACCTCCGTTGTGGATCGAGACCCAGGTAGCGCCACGGAAGGAATCTCCGATGACGTTTTGGATAGCCATATCGGCGCAGAACTGCGAACCGTCGTAGATGTTCGAGGTTTCGCGATAGGGAGAGTCCGTACCAGAGACGTCGTGGTGATCGCGTCCTAGGACTACGGGTGCAGAGAGTTTTCCCGTACGCACGGCCTCGTTGAACTTCTTTGCGATCTTGATACGTCCTTCGGCATCGGCATATAGGATACGAGCCTGTGAGCCTACGACGAGCTTGTTTTTAGCCGCCTCGCGTATCCAGTGGATATTATCTCGTAACTGATCTTGGATTTCCTCTGGCGCGTTCTTCAAGATCTCCTCCTGTACTTCGAGGGCGATCTGGTCCGTGATAGCCAAATCCTCTGGCTTGGCAGAGGTACATACCCAACGGAAGGGACCGAATCCGTAGTCAAAGAACTGGGGTCCCATGATGTCCTGTACGTAGGATGGGTAGCGGAATCCTGACTTATCCTCGTTCATCACCTCGGCACCAGCACGGCTGGCTTCCAAGAGGAAAGCATTCCCGTAGTCGAAGAAGTACATCCCCTTTGCGGCAAGTGCGTTAATAGCCTTTGCTTGACGTCGGAGGGACTCGTAGACCTTTTCTTTGAACTTATCGGGCTCTTCTGCCATCATACGGTTAGCCTCTTCGAAACTCATGCCTGCGGGGTAATATCCTCCAGCGAATGGGTTATGGAGGGAGGTTTGGTCACTACCTAGGTCTACTCGGATGTTTTCCTTTTCGAGTCGTTCCCACAGGTCTACGATATTCCCTTGGTAGGCGATCGAGACGACCTCCTTGTTTTCCATCGCCTTACGGATACGTGGGATCAGGAGATCGAGGGAGTCAAAGACTTCGTCGACCCACCCTTGTTCGTGACGTTTTTTCGTAGCCATAGGGTTTACTTCGGCCACGACGCTCACGACCTCGGAGATTTTCCCAGCCTTGGGCTGTGCACCCGACATTCCACCGAGCCCTGCGGATACGAAGAGCATCCCTTTCAAGTCCTTTGCCTCCTTTGCCTTACGACGTCGTCCGGCGTTGAGTACGGTGATGGTGGTACCGTGTACAATCCCCTGTGGTCCGATGTACATGTAGGAGCCCGCGGTCATCTGCCCGTACTGCGTTACCCCGAGGGCATTGAATCGTTCCCAGTCGTCGGGCTTGGAGTAGTTGGGGATCATCATCCCGTTAGTTACGACGACCCGTGGCGCCTCTTTGTGTGATGGGTAGAGCCCCATCGGGTGTCCAGAGTACATGACTAGGGTTTGCTCGTCGGTCATCTCCGAGAGGTACTTCATCGTCAGCAGGTACTGCGCCCAGTTCTGGAATACAGCCCCGTTTCCTCCGTAGGTAATCAACTCGTGTGGGTGTTGTGCGACAGCGGGATCGAGGTTGTTTTGTATCATATGCATGATCGCTGCGGCCTGCTTTGACTTGGCAGGGTACTCCTCTACGGGGCGAGCGTACATCTGATAGGTGGGTCGGAAGCGGTACATGTAGATTCGCCCATAATCCTTGAGCTCTTGTAGGAACTCAGGGGCTAATTGTGAATGTAGCGAGGCAGGGAAATAGCGTAGCGCATTGCGCAGGGCAAGCTTCTTTTCAGCAGCCGAGAGGATATCTTTCCTTTTTGGGGCATGACTCACACTCATATCCAAAGGACGAGCGGGTGGCAGCTCGGCAGGGATCCCTTGCCGAATGGCAGCACGAAATGCTTCTAGATTCATCACAGAAAAATGTTGTTTTGAGACAGGACAAATATACCGTATTATAGAATATAAATATACAGAATACAAAAAAAAGGCGCTGTACGGATGTACAACGCCTTTAGGCGAATAAGCTGGGCTTCGGCTAGCTAAAAGTGCTACTCAACGTCGCCCGAATCTGGTATTAGATTATTCTATAAGAGAATCAAACGGTTCGTCTTGATAAGGAACAAAATCCGTGCCAGAGTTATACCAAATAGGGTTCGTTTTCCTATCAAGGCGACAAGATTTGTTCTTCCAGTGCAACTTTTTCAAAAGAGAGGGCTGATCTATACGTAGATACGTATTCTTGGGGAGATAAATCCTCACGCTTACTCTTTGCACCCCATCGGCAACTCCGTCAAGGCGATAACGTTCGGGTAATTCGAGACGCGTGCCGTCGATATGTACTGGGTAGTCGAGGGCTGTAAGCAGATCGATACTCTCTGGTTCTGGTACACCATACGATTCTTTTTCCACCACCATACGTCCCTTCAAATCTTTTGAGGAGCGAATCTCAATGCACACGGCAGCAGTTCTTCTTCCTCCTTTTTCTCGCGAAGAGAGGAGTCGGAAGAGGGAACGCTTCTGGGGGGGTCTTGTCTCCATTTCACCACGTATGGAGGAGAGTACGAGGGTGTCTCCGACTTGTATGGGTAGGGGATAGTTTTTTTCCATACTGTAGTAGTGTGCATGTTGCAGGGCGGTATTCCCCGCAAGTACTGTGACGCCGAGCAGCGCCCCCGCCCAACAGAGGAAACCAATAAGGGCAAGCTTGAGTAGGAGTGCGCGGCGCACCAGACAATAGATACCGAAACAGAGCCCCACAAATGGGAGAATCAGCCCTACGAGGGCGACCAAGCATGGCAGGAGGATGGAGTTGTTCGAAAACATGAGCTCTAGGAAGGGTATTTCGTACAGGAATTTTCCCCAGATATCTAGCCACGTGATAGGGACAAAGAGTGTGACGAAAGTAGCGACCATTGAGAAAAAGCTCGCTAGAATCAGCAGGACGCCGAAGATGTAGATCCCATACTTTAGGATAGCCAGCGCGAGGGTAGCGAACAGCATGGCAAGACTCGAGAAGAATGCTCCCAAAGAGCTTTTACCGCTCAGGGTCGCATTATTACGGAGCTCTTGGTACTCGCGCTGTATTCGTTCTTCGAGACTAGAGAACGTGATGGGCTCTCCGTGCATCTCCATTCGTTGTAGACGCGTACGTGCTCTGGGGATAGCTATCCAGAGAACGATGTAGATCAGTATGGCTACGCCGTAGAACAAGGAGAGAATAATGAACATGAGTCTTGGTATCCAGAGGGGGAGATTCATATGTGCGGCGAGTCCGGCACATACTCCTCCGAAGACACGTCTTTGTGTATCTCTGTAGAGCCTAGTGGTATAGCGTGGCGGTTTTGTATGATCTGGTTCTTCTTGCTTGTTCCTTTCTTTCTTTCTATGAACCTCCTCCTCTTTGGCATCGTCATAGAGTTCTTCGGGCGAGCCGATCGTTTCCATGACTCGTCGCACGATGGCGAGTGTGATGGGGGCGCTGTCGGTACTCCATTCTGTAAAAAGCTCGACAATCCGTTCCTCGATACTTTGGATAATTTCCTGTGAAGCTTCGTCATCCTCGATACGTTTGCGTAGGGAGGTGAGATAGTCGTCCAGTAGAGAGGCTGCTCTTCGTTCGATGTGAAAGGAATAAGAGCCAGCGAGACTGATCGTGACAATATTTTCCATTTCTATTCCCCCCTTCTACTTTGATTCCTCGGTTTTCTCACCATCGTTTCTCCCAGCTTCTAGCAAGCGATTGACGGCTTGAGCGAGATCTCTCCAGTTTGCGCACAGCGAGTTGTAGTAGCTGCGTCCCTCGGGTGTGAGGGAGTAGTATTTCCGTGCTGGTCCTTGTAGTGACTCCTCAAGTCTAGAGGTTAGCAATCCCGCTTTCTTGAGATTGGATAGGAGTGGGTAGATCGATCCCTCGACGACGATAATGTCGTTTTGTCGAAGGAGTTCGACGATATCGTTGGTATATGCTTCGTTTTTTGCAATGATGGCCAGTGTGCAAAGCTCGATCACGCTTCGTTGCAAGGCTCTTTTATCGCTGTTGTCTTCTTTCATGATGTTTCTATTTCGTAGGGGTAGGGAACTCCTTGGCTGGTGTCACGATCCAGAGGATGAGGTAGACCCAAAAGCTGGTGAAGGCGATGAAGAGTCCGATCCCGAAGATGAGTCGGAAGATGAGCGGGTCGACATTTAGGAATTCTCCTAGCCCTCCGCATACCCCAGCAATCTTTCGGTCTGTGAGGTTTCTATAGAAAGATTTCTTCCCGCTGTCGTATTGTGTCTTTCCTTGTGTTGTTTGTGTTTCTTCTTCGTAGCCGAGGAGTGCGATGGCACGAGTGACGTCCTCCTCTCTAACCACAAAACCTTTAATCCCTCGCCATTCCCAGAGGTGTTCTCCGAGCTGATTTTCAAAGTCCGAGAGAACCTCTGGATCGGAAGAAAATCGGCGTGCTATACCGTCGAGGTACTCTTCTAATCGCTGTGCAGCGTCGAGCTCTACGGAAAAGATTCTTCCACCTAGACTTACTTGTCTTACGTATTTCATTGCTGTGCGTATGATTTATCGACTACTATTTACTTTACAAATATAGGAATCTTTCAGTAGTGTAAGAATTATACTAGTGAAATATCTTCTGTAGTCTAATTGTAGGTAATAGTACAGCAGTATAGGTAAGATTATGTTTGAAGTGAAAAGATTCTCTTATATTTGCATAGAAGGTAACCAATGAAAAACGCAATAAAGACATGTTCAAAGATCAGCCGAAAGGGCTCTTAGCTGCGGCGCTTGCTAACATGGGCGAGCGCTTTGGCTTTTACATTATGATGGCGGTGCTGACGCTATTTATCTCCTCCAAGTTTGGATTGGATGAGGTGAGTACGGGGTATATCTACTCAGCCTTTTACGCCTCTATTTACCTGCTAGCGTTGGTGGGGGGTCTCATCGCCGACGGCACCAAGAAGTATAAACAGACGATTTTGGCTGGGATTATTCTCATGGCACTCGGTTATTTGATCATCGGTATCCCGACGCCAACCCCAGTACCGAGTTTTGCGGGTTACCTGGCACTCACCTGCTTTGGGTTGTTTGTCATAGCTTTTGGTAACGGTCTCTTTAAGGGGAACTTGCAGGCGTTGGTGGGGCAGATGTACGATGATCCGAAGTATGCCGCGAAGCGCGAGTCGGGTTTCCAGATCTTCTACATGTTCATCAATATCGGTAGCTTTTTCGCCCCGTTCATCGCAGTAGGTATGCGTAACTGGTGGTTGAAGACGAATGGTTTTCTGTACAATTCCAAGCTTCCGGAGCTCTGTCATGAGTATATAAAGATGGGCGACAATATCGCTCCCGAGCGTTTGTCGCTACTTCGTGATTATGCTGCAGAGGCAGCAGGCGCTCCGGTGGCAAATTTGGGGGAATTTGTAAACCAATACCTCAATATTTTCAACGTAGGTTTTCAGTATGCTTTTATCGCAGCTATTGTGATGATGCTGATCTCTCTGACAATCTTTGTTGCGAACAAGAAGGGGTTGCCAGATCCGAGCCAGCGTGCGCTCAAGAAGAAAGATAGTTCCTCTTCCGAGGAGATCAAGATGGATGTTCGTGAGATACGGCAGCGTGTATTGGCGCTCTTTGCGGTGTTTGGAGTGGTGATCTTCTTCTGGTTCTCGTTCCACCAGAATGGTTATTCGCTTACCTACTTTGCCAGAGACTATGTAGACCTGAATATCATACACTTTGACCTTGGTTTTACGGAGATCAAGGGTGCGGAGATCTTCCAGTGTGTCAACCCATTTTTTGTGGTTACGTTGACGCCGCTCATCATGTGGTTCTTTGGTTGGCTTAAGGGTAAGGGGCGTACGATATCTACGCCGATGAAGATAGCGATTGGTATGGGGATTGCAGCGGCAGCTTATGTATTCCTGATGTTATTCTCGTTTGCCCTTCCTTCCAGAGGAGAGACGATCGCCGCAGAGCAGTTGGTAACGCCATGGGTAATGGTAGGTCTGTACTTCATCTTGACGGTAGCGGAGCTCTTTATCAGCCCATTAGGTTTGGCCTTTGTGTCGAAGGTAGCTCCTCCGCACATGCAGGGATTGATGCAGGGCGCTTGGTTGGCGGCGACGGCAATCGGGAATTCGGTTTTGTTTATCGGAGGTTTGCTTTATTCGAGTGTACCGATTTGGGTAACGTGGCTCGTATTCGTTTGTGCATGTAGCTTGTCGATGTTTGTGATGTTGGGGATGTTGCGTTGGTTGGAACGCGTGGCGAAGTAGTTGGCATCGCGTTACTTAGTATAGGACAGAAGCCACCTCGTATAGGGGTGGCTTTCTTTATTGTAGACGCCCCCCTTGCTCGTATACAAATTTCCTTGAAGTAGGTTTGTGTGGAGAGGTGTTTGATGCAAAATCGCCTACCTTTACCTAAAAGATCTCACAGCAATGGACGAAAGACATCTGAGCTCGGAGCGTGCAAATCTCCTTTCGATACAGCGAGCCTATTTTGAGACGGGGGTGACCCTCCCGTGCTCTGATCGTAGGAGAGCGCTACGAAATTTGGAGACTTCTATTTTGCGACACAAAGAGGCTTTACTCGCAGCTTTACAACAAGACCTTGGTAAGTCTAAGACTGAGGGTTATATCAGCGAGATTGGGCTTCTTTTGCGCGAAATTCGTTATATACGGAAGCGCCTGAGTGGTTGGATGCGTCCTGAGCGGCGACGTACTCCCCTATCGAACTTTCCAGGTCGTCAGTGGGTCGAGCGTCATCCGTATGGTGTTGTGCTTGTTTTGTCGCCATGGAACTACCCAGTCCTTCTGACCCTGTCGCCGCTTGTGGGCGCGTTGGCTGCAGGAAACTGTTGCGTGCTAAAGCCTTCGGAGCTAGCACCCGCGACCTCTGAGGTAGTGGCGACGTTAATCGAAGAATGTTTTCCAAAAGCCTACGTATCAGTGGTGAATGGTGGGATAGAGGTAAGCCAAGAGCTTTTGGAACAACCCTTTAACTATATTTTCTATACAGGGAATGGTCGTGTAGGGCGGTATGTTATGGAGCGAGCCGCGCAACACCTGACGCCAGTCACCTTGGAGCTTGGTGGCAAGTCGCCGGTGATCGTGACGCGTACAGCCTCGTTGCGTCAAGCTGCGCGTCGTATTGTTTTTGGAAAATACCTGAACTGTGGACAGACCTGTATTGCGCCCGATTATATTTTAGTAGAAGCATGTGTTCATGCTGAGTTTGTGCAATATCTACAAGAGGAGATCGAGTCCCAGTATGGGGAGCATCCGCTCCGCAATCGTCACTATGGTCACATTATCCACACAGGTCACTACGAGCGCCTAAAGGGGTTATTATTGCCCGACAAGGTGGTGTGGGGCGGGGAGACGAATGATGAGACGCTACAGATATCGCCCACGCTGCTAGATAATGTGCCTGCTGATGCCCTCATCATGCAGGAGGAGATCTTTGGTCCTTTATTGCCAATCTTGGAAGTGGAGAATGTTGAGGCTGCGATAAACTTTGTTCGTTCTCGTCCTCATCCCTTAGCGCTCTACCTTTTTACGAAGGAGAAGATGTGGGAGAACCATGTGATGCATGAGCTTTCCTTTGGTGGTGGGTGTATCAATGATGTTCTTTCGCACATCGCATCGGTAAATCTTCCTTTTGGAGGAGTGGGTGCATCGGGGATGGGAGCTTATCATGGTCGCAGCTCCTTTAATACCTTCTCACACACCAAATCAATACTGAAACGAGGTACGTGGTGGGATCCACGTTTTCGCTATGCGCCCTACAGTGCATTTACTCGCTGGTTGCTACGGAAGGTAGTGTAGACCACTCGACAAGAAGATATAGAAAAGGGGGCTTTGCGCCCCCTTTACTTATCCATAGAATCATGGAACATATACTCTATCTTCTCTTCTTTGCTGCCTTTTTCGCGTTCTTGGCAGCACCTCCGTTCTGGAACTTGCTGACGGTGTGTAGCATCTTGCGCATATCATCAAACTGCTTAAGCATACGGTTGACCTCGGCAAGCTCACGTCCACTCCCCTTTGCGATACGCTGCTTTCTGGAAGCATTCAGCAACTCGGGGCGCTCTCGCTCTGCAGGCGTCATGGAGTGTATAATGGCCTCGACCCCCTTGAAGGCGTCGTTATCTATATTCACGTCCTTGAGCATTTTACTAGCGCCGGGGAGCATCCCTATCAAATCCTTGATATTCCCCATTTTCTTTAGCTGCTGTATCTGCTCTAGGAAGTCGTTGAAGTCGAACTGATTCTTGTCAATCTTCTTCTGGAGCTTTGCCGCTTGCTCTTCGTCATACTGAGCTTGCGCTCTTTCGACGAGGGAGACAATATCGCCTTGTCCAAGGATACGGTCGGCCATACGCTCTGGGTGAAAGAGGTCTAGCGCCTCCATCTTTTCTCCCGTACCGACGAATTTGATAGGCTTTTTCACGAGTTCTCGGATGGTGAGCGCAGCTCCGCCTCGGGTATCACCATCAAGCTTGGTCAGTACGACCCCAGTAAAATCGAGTCTTTCGTTGAAGGCCACCGCAGTATTCACGGCATCTTGCCCAGTCATGGCGTCCACCACAAAGAGTGTTTCAGCGGGCGAGAGTGCATTCTTGAGGTTGGAGACCTCGTTCATCATCTCCTGATCGACGGCGAGACGTCCGGCAGTATCGACTATGACGACGTTACATCCCTGTACCTTGGCATTCTGGATCGCTTGTCGTGCGATGGATACCACATCCTTATTTCCTGGTTCTGAATAGATTGGTACTTGCACCGTATTGGCGACCACCCCGAGCTGATCGATAGCCGCAGGTCTATAGACGTCGCAGGCCACAAGCAATGGTGTCCACTTTCCCGTGCTCTTGAGACGCAATGCCAACTTTCCACAGAAAGTTGTTTTCCCAGACCCTTGTAGCCCCGCGACGAGGATTATAGCAGGATTTCCCGAGAGTTGCAAGTCCTGTGCAGCGCTTCCCATGAGCTCAGCCAGCTCATCGTGCATTATCTTGACCAAGAGCTGTCCAGGCTGTACAGCCGTGAGAACCTGCTCTCCGAGCGCCTTTTCTCTCACACGATCGGTGAACTCTTTAGCTACCTTGTAACTCACGTCGGCATCGATCAAGGCACGTCGGATATCTCGTACAGTCTCAGCGACATTAAGCTCTGTAATACGCCCCTGCCCCTTTAGGAGCTTAAACGAGCGTTCTAGGCGTTCAGATAAATTCTCAAACATGGATTCGTGTGGTATTTCAGAGGCAAAGGTAATGATTCTGTAGGTATTCTCCTTGCTAAAAAAAGAACGCCCTTACGGGCGTTCCTTAACACATAGTGTGTTCACATAATCAATTAGCGTGCCCCGAGCGGGTGTGCACTAGTACTCTTTCGCCTTAAATTCGCCACGAAGTACCATGAGTGCATTGTGTGCCAAGGCTCCCATTTCGTCTTCACCGGGATAGACCGTAAGTGGTGCGATGAAGGAGGTCATTTCCTCAACATACTTCACTAGATACTTGTTGTGTGCAATCCCACCTGTTAGTATGATACCGTCTACCTTTCCCTTGAGTACGGTTGCCATCGCACCAATCCACTTAGCGATATTGTAGCACATGGCGTCTTGTACGAGCTTTGCCTTAGGGTCACCGCCGCTGGCAGCCTTCTCTAGGAGCTGCGCATCGTTATAACCCATGAGAGCAACCAATCCCCCCTTTCCAGCGAGCATTTTCTTCACCTCGTCCTTAGTATACTTTCCGCTGAAGCACATTTCCACCAATTCACCTGCTGGTAGCGAACCTGAACGCTCTGGCGAGAATGGACCATCGCCATCCAATGCATTATTCACATCCACCACACGCCCCTGCGTATGTGCTCCTACGGAGATTCCACCGCCCAAGTGTGCGACAATGAGATTCAACTTTTCGTACTCCTTTCCTTTTTCTTTCGCAAAACGTCGAGCCACAGCCTTTTGGTTAAGAGCGTGGAAGATGGAAATACGTGGACAGTCTGGCAATCCGGAGATACGCGCCTCGTCGCAGAGCTCGTCTACGACCACGGGATCGGCAATGAAAGCACGAACGCCCTTGAGTTCGCTGGCAATAGAGTCGGAGATCAGCGCTCCGAGGTTACTAGCGTGTTGTCGGCAGTGTGGATCGAGTAGATCCTTCTTCATCTTATCATTAACCTCGTAGGTACCAGACTCAATAGGGCGGAGTAGTCCCCCACGCCCAATCACAGCGTTGATCGTATTGATATCCACCCCATTATTTTTCAATTCAGAGAGGATAAGCTCTTTACGGAACTCAAACTGCGATGCCACCGTTGGGTACTTTGACAGCTCTTCTGTACTATGTCTGAGTGTAGTGATAAACACTTGTTTTTCGCCTTCAAAGACGGCGATTTTGGTAGAGGTGGAACCAGGATTGATAGCCAATATCTTCTCTGCACACATTGTACTCTAGAAATCTATTACTTGAAAAATGTTGTGTTTAACTAACGAGCTGCGTTTGCGGCCAGAGCTATGGAGTACATCTTGGACTGCACGCTATCCCCGCGCGATGTAAGTATGCAAGGTACTTTCGCCCCCATAACCATAGCTCCGAGCTCGGCCTTTACGAACTTAGTGCATGTTTTGAAGAAGACGTTTCCGCTCTCGATGTTTGGGAATAGGAGGCAATCGGCATCTCCTACGACGTCCCCTGAGAGTTTCTTTATACGCGCCGCCTCTGCGTCGATGGCGACATCAAGCGCCAGCGGTCCATCGATCTTCGAGCCTGGGATTTGTCCTCTTTCGTTCATCTTTGCGATGAGTGCAGCATCGACACAAGCCTGCATACCGACAGACATTTGTTCCGTAGCGGCGAGGAGCGCCACCTTCGGTTCTTCGATACCTAGGGAGCGCGCGACCTGTACTAAATACTGTACGATGGCGATTTTTTGCTTAAAATCGGGTTGTGGTATAATAGCGACGTCACCAATCACCAACAACTTGTGATAGGAAGGAACCTGCATGACGGTCACATGCGAGAGTACCGCCTTGGGTGGTAAGAGTCCTTTTTCCTTGTTAAGGATACCTCTCATATACTTATCCGTTGTGACGAGCCCCTTCATGAGTAGGTCACCCTCTCCCTCGTTGATCATATCGACGGCCTTGGCTACCGCCTTGGTATCGACACTCTCTTGTACGATTTCAAAACGATTGACGTCCACGCGTAATTCGGCACAAACCTTTTCGATCGTCTGTTTATCACCGACGAGTGTTCCATCTACAATCCCCAAGTCTACCGCCTTGGATACGGCCTCGATAGTATGTGCGTCGTTAGCATAAGCAGCAATGAGACGCTTGCGAGGCTTGCTTCGCAAAACGTCGAATAGGTCGTCCAATCTAGTAATCGACATTTTTCTTTCCACCGTTTAAGTATAACACAGAAGTTCCCGTACCGTGCAACGATCGGGCTACTACGAGACAAAGGTAAAAAAAAGTGCTTACACAGCTATTCTTCTTTTTCAGGAGCACGATTTTTAGTGCGATAATCTCGTTGTTGCTACTCTCCTTTTTCTTCTTTTTTCTTCTGTTGTTTTCTTTTCTTCTCTTCTATTTTTTGCTGCCTCTCTTGTAGTGACTTCTCAAGCTTCAGATAATCCGCCTGCGCCTGAGCGACAGCCTTTTCGGCGTTTTTCCGATCGGTATATACTTTCTTCGCGACACTTTTGGCTCTTTTTTCTCCACGGAGTCCATTTTCATAAAAACGCTGTGCCGTTCGCGCCCTTCTTTCGAGGTTTTTCAATCGCATATCAATTTCTTTTTCGATATTTTGATATTCGATTCTCAGGGAATCTATGGTATTCTCATCGGCTAAGTTCACATCTTTACGCGCTCTCTTTTCTGCTTCAAAGGAAGCTTTTTTTATACTTTCTTCCTCTTTCCCTAACCATTTGAGGGAATCTTCCGCCGCACGTATTAGCTCTCTTGCAGCCATCACGGCTGAGTCTGCACGCAGGACTCCGAGGGATAGCTGCTCTACTCGTCGTTGCAGCCTCGTAATTTTTTCCTGCGCCTTCATCAGACGCGCATCCTGTTGAGCGTATAGGAGACCCGCTCCCCAACACAAAATACCGAGCAATATGCCCAACCTTCGTTGCATCACTATAACAAATCGCTTGCCAATTCCGCCAATTCACTTCGTTCACCACGTACGAGATTGATGTGTGCAAAGACCTTTTGCCCATGCATACGTTCTGCGAGATAGCTCAACCCGTTGGATCGGGTATCGAGGTATGGGTGGTCGATCTGATAAATATCGCCCGTGAAGACAATCTTGGTACCCTCTCCCGCCCGTGTGATGATGGTCTTGACCTCGTGCGGTGTAAGGTTCTGCGACTCATCTACGATAATAAACGCATGCGATAAACTTCGTCCTCGGATATATGCCAACGGAGAGATTACAAGTTTGTTTGTTCTCTGCATTTCCTCGATACGGACATAGCTGCGACTGGTACTTTTGAGGGTACTTTTGATCACCCCTAGGTTGTCAAACAGAGGTTGCATATAGGGACCTATCTTAGCGTCGACATCCCCTGGTAGGAAACCGAGATCTCGGTTGCTGAGTGGAATAATGGGACGTGCTAACATGACCAGATCGAAAGCTTCTTCTTGCGCTAAGGCGGCCGCCAAGGCGAGTAGCGTTTTTCCGGTTCCCGCCTTTCCCGTGAGCGCCACAAGTGGCAAACGCGGATTCATGAGGAACTCCATGGCACACTGCTGTTCTCCGTTGCGTGGTTCAATGCCATAGGCCTTCTTTCGTTCAATTGGCTCGATACGTTCGGATTGAGGATTGTATACGACAAGCGCACTTGATGTCTCTCCCTCCAAGACATAGCAATCGTTAGCCACAGGCTGGATTCCGAGATCCTCGGGCATCAATTGGGATGGTTGTTCGAAGACCTTTTTTACCCATTCGTCAGAAATCTTAGCATGTTGTAGGGGACGCCCTATGGCCTCGACATCTTGCACATTATCAGTAAGGTAGTCCTGTGCCATAATGCCCAAGGACTTAGCTTTCATACGGAGATTGATGTCCTTGGAGACGAGTATGACTCTTCGATCGGTCATTTGTTTCCGCAACCAATCGGCAATGGCGAGGATACGATGATCTGCGGAAGTCTCACCAAAGGAGAGTTTCATATCTTCGGAGAAAGGCTTTCCTGTGACAATCCTCAATTTTCCACGTCCGACCCCCAAGGAGACGCCATCTCCAAAAAGTCCATCTCCACTGATTCTATCTAGGTCTCGTGCGAACTCCCGTGCATGGAAATTGATAGCCTCATTACCTTTCTTGAACTTATCAAGTTCTTCCAATGCAACGATTGGGATAACAATATCGTTGTCCTGAAAATAGTCTATACACTTGTGATCGTGTAGGAGTACATTGGTGTCGAGTACGAATACTTTCGCTGTATTTGGCATGGTCTTGTCTGTGTTTCTCACAAATGTAATAAAAAAGTGAGCAATAGAAGTGCTACAATCGGAAATAATACACCGTATAACAGTCCTCGAGGTGAGAACTTCTAGCATGCAAGCTATTCTAAGTTGCTTGTTGGGAAACTTAGGGTCTAAAGGACTTAAGCTCAGGATAATTTACGATCCGAAGAAAGGGGAACAGATCTCTCTGCTCCCCCCACCATTGACAATAATGAGTCCTTTAACTAATTCCTCACTACTTTGAAAATCTTCTGTGCACCTCGGCTGGTTGTTAAGCGCAAGAAATAGATTCCCTGTGCTAAATGCTCGGTCTCGATCCGCACTTCAGCACTCTCCCAAGCCCCTGCCGCTACGACGTGACCGTTCATACTCAGGAGTTCATACATTCCGGACACGAGGTCTTGTGTCAATATCACCAAGTGCGTAGAGAAGGGATTTGGCGCAATGCGTACAGAAGCAAAGATCGGGTCTTCGACAGCCTTTGGCACTTCCTTTGAGGTGGTAACAATGAATTCTACGTCGTAATTTGGCATCTTAGCCACGTACTTTCCTTCGTCATTTGGAGCAATAGCTGCACCATCGAAGGTGACGTTTTCCACCTTTATGTTTTCCTTTAGATTTACTGTGAATACGAGCTCAGCACCCTCTGCGAGATTTTTTCCGTCGGACGTCGTCCCTCCCACAGTCAGTAAGACCTCGGCCTGACTGGGATCGAACTTAGTGGTCACATCAAATTTCGTGCGTTCCTCGGGTTTGTCTACTAAGGAGAGTGTTACCGCGGCATCCTCATTGGAGAGCGCTACAAGATACTCCTCATTTGCAATCACCTCTCTGACGCCAGCGACTTTGTCATTCCCCTCTATCTTGAGGAGCTTACCCTCAGGTACTCCCGTCACATAGAAAGTGACTTTAGCCTTCAATGGCAATCCCGTTAGTTTTTCGGGCTTCGTTGTGTAAGTTACGGACTCCATTGCTCCGCTCTTGTTCACAGTAAGGGAAATGGTTTTCTGTGGCGGTTCTGAGAGGGTCACCTCAACCTTGATATCGGCAGTTGGCATCACAAATGTCCAATTGTCCCCTTCGTTTATGAATGTAACAGTCCCAGCGGTCACTTTTTCGATAGTCCGTTTTTCAGCGAGTGCAGCTCCTGCGGGTTTTATAGTCAGGACGACGACCTTTCCAGCCATGACGTTTGCGGGGCTGGTAATAGCAGCGCCATCGACCGTCGCGGAGATGTCATACTGATCAGCCACAGCGGCAAAGGTGAGCTGCTTGGTGGGGTCAGTGCCAGTCAACTTAACCTCGAGTCGCGCATCCTCGTCGGGCATCTCGACCTTCCACTTTCCATTCTCTAGGGTAGCGACGTTGTTACCGAGTTTGACACTCTCGATAGTCCGTCCGGCTGTTTTAGCCTCTCCGATAATGTCGATTTCGAAGAAGAGGGTTTCTTTTGCAGGCACATCAGCAATAGATCCCTTGACTTCCTTTCCACGACGAGTAGCAGTGATATTGTATCTATCTATGACACTCGTAAATATGAGTCTACGTAATGTAGAGATGAGTACTCCCACCTTCACATCTGCGTCTGGCATATTGAAGACCCAGAAAGATGCTTCTTGCTTTACGCGCACATCTTTGTCTCCTTGTTTTACAAAAACCTCGCGTAGCACTTTTTTCGCCTCTACCTCGGCAGGATCGAGCACGACCTGTATATTGACTTCTCTGCCGACTTCCACCTTCTTTGTTACGGGATCTACGGGCACGTTCCCAGGGGATGTAAATATATTGACGGTATACTTATCCCCATCGACAGACTTGGGTACGAAGTCACAGATACGATAGTGTACATCTCCGTACTCTACACGGAGAGTGACACTCTTTCCCGGCATGGAAAATCCGAATCCGTCTAATCCGATCTTGGTAGCTTCCATATTCTCTATGAAAACTCTTGATATTTTCTTTCCCGCATTGGTGAGATTCGCATGCAACTTAAAGGTCAACTTGACCCACTGCGTTTCTCGTACAGTGGCAGGATTTTTCAAGGAAGTGCCATCGGATAGCTTTGCCTCGACGGTGTACATGCCTTCCACATTTTCAAACGAGAAGGTATAGCTTTTTATTTCTTTAATATCTACAGTGATGGTGACGTCCTCGTCTGGCATATCGAAATTCCACCGGTTCTCCTTATCGCCAGGCATGGCCTGTGTGACCACCGTACCATCTTTTGCACACAACTTGACGGCCACGATTTGCTTCTTGGCGTCCGTGACCTTAGCCACGGGGACGACATTCACTTCGATAGGCACACCACTTGAGACTTTCTTCCCAGAGATCAGCGCTAGAAGCCCTCCCGCCTTTACAGAGACAATGGAATACTCGTTTTCTTTACTAGCGAAGGTGAGGGTGGGCTCTTCGTTCTCGACTACTAGGGCTTTTATCTCAGCGGGTTTATCTGGCATTTTGCCAGTATATACCTTGTCTTTAGCATTCCAAACCATGGGTACTCCGCCGAGCGTAACACGCGCTGGACGCTTGACAATCCCCTCCTTGAAAGAGAACTTTACCGTGATCGCCGCCCCTTCCTTCACGGCATTTCCAGAAGTGATGGCAGTTCCGTTAGCCTTGACTTCCATAGTCAGGTCACCTGCTTGACTTCCTGTCCATGTAGGTAGAGTCCACGTAAGGGCGCTGTTCTTGATAGCATAGGGATTACTCTTTATCTCGACGTTAGCCAGCGCATCAGGCATTTTGAATGTCCAAGTCTGGAAGAGACGTTCATCCTTTACGATATCAGTTCCATTTAGTTTGAATGCAACCACCTCGTAAGGCTCGGTAGGAGACTTGGAGACAACCCTAAACCTGAGTTCCTTGTCCTTCTCTACGTTGAATTTATTACTCTTCTGAATGTTACGCAAGGTTTCATTGCCATCCTTATCTGTTGAGACCTCGACCACAGAGAGGATGAACTTATCGGAATTTTCCAATGTCCAAGCGAGCTTTTTTCCTTTTCCCGCAAGGTGTGTTGTTGCCTTAACCTTGATATTCTGTTTTGGCATGGTGAGATACCAGAGATTTTCAATTCCTCCCTTTGCCCATACACCAGAGACCTCGGGCTCGGTAGAAAGCTCGTCGATTTCATAGAACTCTGCCGCTTTTTTTGCCTTGATGGTAAAATCGATTCGGTCATTTTCGAAACACTTCACTGGAGAGGTCACCGTCTTCGTTCCCCTCTTTGCAGAGATGGTATAATCGGTACCGTCTGCGAAAGTGCAGAGGTAGAACTGCTCGACGTCTATCGCCAACTTGACCTCGCCACTGGGCATAGCAAAGGTGTAGGTATTTTCCTCAAGCACCCCATTGAGCTGTACGTTTCCCTGCTCGTCCTCTACTTTCTTCAACTGGACATTCTCTGCTGTGGGAGTTACCTTCACCACAACCTTTTGCCCAGCGGGGATCAATACCTCTGAGTTCACTTTGGTTGTTTCTGGCGAGAAGACTTCGACGGTATATTTTTCAGTGGCAGCAAAGGTCAATTTATAGGACTTTGCTTTGAGAGTAAGGGTGATAGTGGCATCGGCAGCGGGCATGGTGAAAGACCAAACCTCTTGATCCGCCTCCAGCGAGGGGACGTTCTCCTTTACTGGAGTAGCCCCTTGCACAGTAACGGTATTCACCACGTGTCCCGCTTTTTTTACCTTGATGAGGGCAAATACCTTGTTTCCGGTTTCTACTGAAATGGACGCGGTGTTGCCTTTATCTGCGGCAGTCGCATAAGCGTCGCCGACCTTTATCTTTTCAATTTGGAAGTCCTCGTTATTGGTGAAACTCAACTGATAGGACTTGGCTTTGAAGGTAAGCGTGATAGTGGCATCGGCAGCAGGCATGGTGAAAGACCAAACCTCTTGCCCCGCCGCAAGCGAAGGGATATTCTCTTTTGTAGGCGCTGGCGTCGCCCCTGACACGGCAAGGGTATTCACCACATGTCCCGCTTTTTTTACCTTGATGAGGGCAAATACCTTCTTTCCAGTTTCTACCTGATTGGGATTGGTGTCCCCTTGATCTGCGGCAGCAGCATAATCGTCCCCTACCTTTATCTTTTCAATTTGAAAATCTTCGTTATTTGTCCACGACAAGTTCTTTTTCTCTCCAAAGGCAGTGAAAGCCACGCCGAGAAGAGAGATCAGAAATAGCGTTTTCAATAGCTGTAATCTCATTGCTACACAGGTAATTAGATGTAATACACTGGTATACTTACCAGCCACAAGGTAGTACTTTTTCCCGAAACGCTTCGTTCACTCTATCGTACGACACTCCTATAGAGGGCTTCTAGGATTTTAGCACGCAGTCGTAGGGTATTGATCTTCATATTATTGGAGTCTGGGTAGGTACGATTGGAGAGTATGATGACAAAGAAGTCCTTTGCGGGATCGATCCAGAGGATGGTGCCAGTAAATCCGATGTGTCCATAACTTTTTGAAGAGAGTACCGCGGAGAGATAGGAGGAATTTCTACGTTGGGGGTTTGGTTTGTCGAACCCATACCCTCGGTAGTTATTCCCAAATCCGTCTGGTGTTTGTGTAAATAGTTCGATGGTTTTGGGCTGTAAGTAACGCAAATTGGCGTACTCTCCACCACGTATTAGCATGCAGGCATACTTTGCTAGGTCGTCTGCTGTGGAAAAGAGTCCGGCGTGCCCGGCTACGCCCCCCATCATGGCAGCAGCCATATCGTGGACGTAGCCACGCACCTCGGACTTTCTAAAGAAGAGATCGAACTCCGAAGGGGCGCATGCATCTCGTCGTCCATACTTAAAGGGTGTAAAACTGGTGCGCCACATACCTAGGGAGTGGAGGTAGTAGTTTTCTAGCAATTCGTCGATCGTTTTCCCCTCTAAGCGTTCTACGATTTGCTGTAGGAGGATAAATCCCCAATCGCTGTAGAGGTAGTTCTTTTTTCCCGTGAGGGGTGTAGAAGCAATTTCGTGGAGCATAGAGTCTCTCATTCCGACGCGTCCCCACAACCCACGAGCTACGGGGAGTGGATAAAGTGGTGAATCGGCCTCGGCGTAGTAGTAGGTGGATGGCATACATAAGCGATTCATGTATTGATTTGCGCTCATGTAGATGGAAAAATCTTCGTCGAGGGCACGGGAGGTAATGGAGAGTCCTGGCTTTAGCGCCTCTAGCGTCTTGATATAGAATGGTTTCCAAGCCTTGAGTCCTCCACGGTGTAGGAGCAATCGCCCAATGCTAATTTTGGCAATAGGAGTCCCTACGTACTCGGGTAGGTACTTTTCAATTGGTGCTTCGAGATCTAGTTTTTTTTTTCCACCAGTCTCATCACGAGGGGTGTAGTCGCAGTAATCTTGGTTACGGAGGCCAAATCGTAAATGGTGGAATCAGTGACCGCGGGTGCAAATCTGGAGTAGGAGGTCGCTCCGAAATTTCGCCGATAGAAGACTGTCCCCCGATGCGCGGCAAGAATCTGTATCCCAGGATAGGCGCCACTATCAATCCCCATCTGGGCCAGAGAATCAGCACGGGCGATCCATGCGCGATCTGCACCATAACGTTGTGGAGACATATAGGCAAGGCGTAGCCCTCCGTCTAAGGCGATTCCCTCTCCTGCTTTTAGTTCTGGAGGTAGAGAGATGGGTAACGTACCGTAGGTCGGTAGTGCACCAAACAAGACCTGCGAGACAGCATCTTGGGAAGCCTGCGAGTTATCATAGGCAAGGATGACGGCCGCGTAGTCCGATAGCGGGAAGAAACGCGTAAGTACGTATGGCGTTCCGAAGAGGAGGAGTACCGTAGGCTTATTCTTCGCACAAGTTTTAGCAAAGAGAATCTGCTCTTTAGAGACCCCGAAGTTTTTTGACGGCGCATACCCTGTAGCATCAAGGGCGATGATATGGAGGGTAGATTCCTTGACAGAGCGTAGTGCTTGCGCTTCTACGCCCTTCTTAAAATCGGGACGTTTTTCGGTACAAGGTGCGTAACGATGTATGGCTACCAACAATTCGGCAGAGTCTTTTTTCTTTCCCTTAGGGAGGAAAGAAGTCAGAGTAAGTTTCAGGTTATCTAGGGAGACTATGGGCAGTGTTTTTTTGGGATTACGGAGGAGCGTGACGGCCTCCTGTGCCATTTGTGCAGCGAACTCCTCACGTTCGGTACGAAGAGCCTGATATTCTGTTTCTGAGCGTGTTGCTAGTTGTGCTTCTCTGGCTCTTTGTGCAGTGAGAGCCCAGTACTTAGCCATAAGGATTCTTCTGGTACGTTCTTTGACCTCTTGCTCGGCAATTTTACCATTACGTACGGCATGCAACAAGACCTTGATAGATCCCGCGACATTTTCGGGACACAATAGGATATCAGCGCCTGCAAGGTATGCTTGGAGGGCTACTTGGTCGGGTTTGAGATTTCCTGCGGCTCCCTTCATATTGAGGGCATCGGTACAAATGAGTCCTTGGAAGTGCAATGAGTCTCGAAGCAAGGAACGCATGACGTAGTGGTGTCGACTTGCGGGTATGGAATCTGGGAGCTTGAGCCCGGTCATTGCGATATGCGCCACCATAACCATGTCGAGCCCGTCACGTATCAATTGACGAAACGGGAGGAGGTCACATGAATCAATGGCTTTGTAATCGGCGTAAATGACGGGGAGTGTGTGATGCGAGTCCGTAGCAGTATTCCCATGCCCTGGGAAGTGCTTTGCACAGGTAATGAGCCCCTGCGCTTGCATGCCCGCCATGTATGCCGCCCCGAAAAGGGCGACCCTGTCTGGGGAATCTGCGAATCCTCGAATCCCGATGACTGGATTCTTTGGGTTACGTTGTACGTCCAGCACGGGGGCGAAATTGATATGCAATCCGCTCTCTTGTAGCTCCTGCGCAATGAGATCTCCCATTCTATAAGCCAATGTTGGCGAGCCCGTAGCAGCGACGCCCATGGCTTTTGGATAGGATATGCCGTCGGCAAGACGCATGCCCGTGCCCCACTCAGCGTCGATGGCTAGGAGGAGCGGGGTTTTAGATTGCTTTTGGTAGCGCTCTGCCAATTTTTTCATCCGTTCGCTCTTTCCCTGCAAGAACATGACCCCGCCGATCTTTTGCTTTTCAAGCAAGGACAAGATAGCTTTGTCCTCGGTCGCGTCTCCTTTGGCATAGGCAGCCACCATGAAGGACTGTGCGATTTGCGATTCGAGATCTAGGGTAGAGAGCATCGAGTCCGCCCATGCGGCGGCCTTGGGGTCGTGCAACCAGACGGGGGCTTTTTGGGCACAAAGGGTGGTGCACAAAAATAGGCAGCAAAGGAGACAGGCGGCAGCGAGCCTAAGGCGGTGTAGCGGTGAGGAGGGCATGTTATCCAGCGTTACTTTACAGTAATCAGGCGCAAGGCGCTCATCAATCCGTCACGGTAGGACTTTCCGATCGGCAGGGATACTGGCTTTCCCTCGAGCTCCATGATTACGGCGCTATCCTCTATTCTCTGAATACGCGTGATGTTCACAATGTATGAGCGATGAATACGTCGGAACATGGATGTGGGCATATGTCCCTCGGTCGTTTTGAGAGTAAAGTGTAGGGTAAATTTCTCGGAATCTGTAATGATCTTGACGTAGTTTTCCATAGACTCCACCCAGAGGATGGAGCTATAGGGTACACGTACGAGGGAGGAATTTTTTTTGAGGAATAGCTCGCCCTCTGCGCCAGTGGGGTGCATCCATTTCATGGCTTTGGATACCCCCTTGAAGAAACGGGCGTAGGAGATGGGTTTTAGTAGATAGTCGGTAGCTCCGAAATCGAAAGCCTTTACTGCGTAGGAATCTGAGGCAGAGACCATGATGACCTGAGGTGGATTCTCGAGGGTATCGAGGAGTTCAAATCCGTCCATGCTAGGCAACATGACGTCGAGGAATACGAGATCGATGCCGGACTCTCGTTGCAGGAAATTGAGAGCTTCGATCGCCGACTCGAACTCGCCAGCAGAGACCATGAAGTCCGTCTGGTTGACATATTCGAGAAGAATCCTCCGACTTACGGGGTCGTCATCTATGATAATGCAACGCATGGTTCAGCGCTTTCTTTTGGTTAAGAGTAACACAGTTCTTGCGCAAAGGTAATTTCTTTTGAAGAAAACGGGGTATCTGGGGTAAGTACTGATCTGGCGCGAGTGCCGTAAAGGAAGTATGGTACCGTCCTAAAAGAAGTGTGCCTATTTCGCCCGCTACCGCCCGCTCCTTGTACACATAGTGTCTACTACCACTTTATGAAATCCTAAAGCATTATTTTTACACGATAAACTAAATCATAGAGCGACTGAATAGATAAATACGTATAGAATATGGGCTATTTTGGAGTAGGTAATTTTACCTAATTTAGTGCGTGTAGAGTACGTGTAGAGTCGGTGTAGCGTACGTGTAGCATTGGTGTACTCCTAGTATGGCTTGTTTTGGGATAGGGAATTAAGGAAAATATAAAGCGGCATTTCCCCGTTTTTCTTCCCCGTTGCTGAGATGCGTACACACTTTTTTAGGACAGTATCGGGAGCGTGGGTGGGTAGGTAGGTGGGTAGGTAGCAGTAGCGATAAAGGGGTGTTATTTTTTCTGGTTTTCGGCTTAGGAAATTTGTTTATTTTGGAAAAGGTAGTACCTTTGCGCTGGGGTAAGTCTCATACGACCAGCTCCCTCTGAAATTCCCCAGGGTCGGAAGGCAGCAAGGATAGGAGGTTGTAGCGGTGCGATGTGAGTAGCTTACCCTTTTTTTGTTTGATTCCTCTATTCTGGGCTACCTTCTCTGAAGGGATATCGAAAGAAGCCCATAAAATGGGGCATTGTGGTTGTTATTTCGGAAAAATAGTCCTACTTTTGTTCTGAGTACGGATTCTAAACAATCTAACCGATCATGAATAAGACACAGCTGATAGAAGCCATTGCACAGGAGTCAGGTCTTACAAAAACCGATGCCACTAACGCACTGAATGCGTTGCTGAAGGTGACGCAGGAGGCTTTGGCGCAGGGTGACACGGTACAACTCGTGGGTTTCGGTACATTCAAGGTTTCGGTGCGTCAGGCGCGCGTTGGTCAAAACCCCAAGACACATGAGAAGATACAGATACCACAATCGAACAGCGTTTCCTTCAAGGTGGGGGCGGAGTTGAAGAAGGCGATCAACTAACCTCGCCTCCAGTGACGGGGCGGACACATCCTTACGGATATAGTAAGAGCAGGGCACGTCGGGGTGCTATGCTCTTTTTTGTACGCTTGGCGTTCCGCCGTCTCTGGAGGGGGTGAGAGGATAACCGTTGCAGAGGAGGTAACTCTTGTAGAGTAAAACTTACAGAGGAAACATTACAGAGTAACCCTTGTACAGTAAAACTTGTAGAGGAAAACTTATAGAGCAAACCCTTACAGAGTAAAACTTGTACAGTAAAACTTTGCAGAGGAAAACTTTGCAGAGTAACCCTTACAGAGGAAACATTGCAGAGCAAACATTGCAGAGTAAAACTTGTAGAGTAAATCTTGTAGAGTAAATCTTGTAGAGTAAATCTTGTAGAGTAGCCCTTACAGAGTAAATCTTGTAGAGTAAATCTTGTAGAGTAAACATTACACAGTAAACATTACAGAGTAAATCTTGTAGAGTAAATCTTGTAGAGTAAATCTTGTAGAGTAAACCCTTACAGAGTAAAAATTGTACAGTAAAACTTGTACAGTAAAACTTGTACAGTAAAACTTGTACAGTAAACATTGTACAGTAAATATTGTACAGTAAATCTTGTAGAGTAAAACTTGTAGAGTAAACATTACAGAGTAAACCCTTACAGAGTAAAACTTGTAGAGTAAACATTACAGAGTAACCCTTGTACAGTAAAACTTGTAGAGTAAACATTGTACAGTAAACATTACACAGTAAACATTACAGAGGAAAACTTGTACAGTAAATCTTGTAGAGTAACCCTTACAGAGTAAAACTT
>CAUUCP010000038.1:0-23225 GCA_963543925.1 uncultured Bacteroidia bacterium
TAAGCCCTCCGTCCAGAGTAATCCCATTCCCATCCTTGACCTTGATCTCCAAGTCTATCTTTCGGAAATCAGAGAAATAGCCATAGAGGGCATCACTATTACTCCCTTTTCCATTCAAAACCCCGAGCTGGAAGACGTTTTTTTTGTTAACCAGTCGATACGCCACCAATTTTCCCCCCAACTCTACGTACATCGGAGAATAGGTTGTACCGTGATCGTGATTGTATTTTCTTGTCACATCATCCGCATAGACCGAGATCCACCTCCATTTAGAAAAAGCAACATTTGCTGCAGGTGTGTTCAATGCAGGGAAGGTAGACCAATTTGCGGGGTTATTGATATACTGCACAATCGGCCATTCGGGATCTCCGGCGACAATTTTATGAAAATTGGAACCCGCCACAGACCTGTACAATTCGAAATTTCCGATAGTTGACAGATTCGGATTTGTAGGATGCTGGAAAGTGGCAATGTTTAGTATCAACGGAAAACCTTCTCCCGCCGACATCGTACGGCTAAAATCGACGGTTTTAGAGCCGACACACGTTTCATTGGTCGAGAGGGGTGGTACGACCGCTCCAGCACGTTGTCCCCCCGAACCTGATCCTCCTCCCTGCTCATCCACACCACTAACATGAAAGACATGCACTGGTTCACTGGCAGTTACTGCAAAGGCTTTATTATCTTCGTATGACAAGCGTATAGACTTTTGTTGATTCTTATTGAGAGAGAAAGCTTGATGTATCACCTGCGCCCCCGATGTTGCCGTTCCCCTGACCTCGACATCGGTATGATCTTTCGTAGCGACGATATAGATAAACTCCCGATCTCGATGCGACCACTTTCCACGAATAATCCCATAGTTTTTTCCCGCCACGTCGTCTGGGATTAGTTGATCCATAACCGCGTCTTCGTCAGGTGCTTGCAAGAGCTGCTCTTGGTATGTGATAACAATCTTTCCTCCAGAGTATTTTTTATCATTTACATACGGTAAGGAGCGGACTTGTGATCCCTCAAGTGTCACACGAGCATTCCGGGATGTTTGATAAGACTTTTTAAGTCCTTTATTGATGAAACTCGAACCAGATGGGATCAATGGGTCAGTGATCACTTTTCCCTCTTCACAATGATTATCGACAGCCGTGAATTTTTGCGCATAAGGGGTAATAATGGAACTCTGCCCCGCCTTCTCAAAATAGAGATAGTGCTTTCCCGCAGGGAGCTTGTATCCCCAGACCTTCGTATCGTTGGGACACCCCTTATGATCGAAACGCCTCGTATTGCACCATACTGGGTTCTTTACGGTAATTTCCACTATCGTATTGTTCTCAGTAGCCGTAATGTTGAAGGAGCGATACGGAGAACAAGGCATATTGAAGTAGCGATAATCACTCAGGTACTGATCCGTCTGCATCGGGATAGTAAATTCTGTTCCTTCAGCGGCCTCACCCTTGAGCACCATGAGGTCTCGATTTAGCTTACATGCAACCTCTAGATAAGCTTTGAATGGAGTCTTGTCCGTAAAGTTACCCGCAGCATCTATAGCATAGATATGTACCCCCTTGTTGGTACGATTGACGTAGGTTGGCAGCTTACCTGCATCGATACTCGTGATATCGGTCTCTGACCAATAAAGGACATTTTCTATATATTTTGGCCAATCTGCCTGCGCGACTGTACTCAAATCTCCATGAGTTCCATTCCATCTTTGAGGGACCGCGAACCAATCATTCACGATCCCCGAAGTACTATACTTTGTAAAGCCAATTTTAATTTTTCCATCGGCAGGTATGATAAAGTCCTTAGGCGCAAACCCCGTCTCAGCAGGCATTTCCAACCTGACTTTGGTAACCTGATTTTTGGTAGCCGCCAAATGTAAATAGAAATTTACTCTCCCATTCCCATAGACGTGCCCACGGGTAACCTCTGGGACATCGAACCAGAAACTGGAAGAGACCTGTGCCCAGAGCGAGGAGCTGGTGGACACAAAAGTCAATACAAAAAACAATACCCACAAGAATATGCGCCCAGCGAGATGATGCTTGGTGCTTTCAGCAAAAGACGATATCGGTAACATCTTATCACTGTTTTTAGAATCGTGGTTATTCTGTCGTTTTCGTTAGTCGTTGCAAGTTACTACTTTTTCCAACATCCCTATACTCACCGTCAAGAAGAAAGTGACCAATGGGGGTCCGTAGTATCTGGAGTGGACGGTATCGTAGATAGTGCCGAGATCAGATAGCAATATTTTAGCTCAATAGTTTAGCTCACTCCTTGGAGAAAAGCGATGATAATCAACGTTTCTTGTCATGGATTCTCCTCGTAGAAAGAGGAAAACTGGGGCTGTAATGCTCTGGGGAATCAGTGCACCCTATTGAAAAATTCATCCTATAGCCCCTTTCCATCTCCCCTATAGATGAAAAAGAATAACGCATGTTGTGACCCAAACACCAGCAAGGCTCAGTATGGAGAGACCATAGATACGCAACGTGTCTCTTGTTGAAAAAAGGGGGAACAGACAAGCCGCTCCCCCTAAAGAATAATACTCAAGCAATCGAATGACGAATGAGAAACGCTCGGCGTACTCTAAGAGCTAGTATGGAGGACAGAGAAGTGGCTTGTATCGACGCCTACGCTGGAAAAGAGGCATTTCATAAGCGAGGGAAAGCTCATGCGATCCTCCAGAGCCAGGTCCTAACTTAGAAACAGTGAGGTCATAGGTATATACGACCTGCACTTGTGTAAAACGCAATCCGAGCATAAATGCCAGTGCATCACTTCCAGCATAATCCTTGACAAGAGGAATACCTCGATACCATACGCCCAACATGAGAGGATTCTTTAGCCAATACCCTCCGATTTCTGCTTGTGAGAAACGCCCTTGCAAACGTGCATTGGCTGCCACAGAGAGACTCTGGTCAATGCCCCTTCTATAAAGGCTTTTTATGATAAAGCGATAGCCCCCAAAAATAGAGAATCGGAACGGTACACGGGCATTTTCACTATAGAAGGACATTTTGGGACGGAGCATGTGATCCCATGTAGCTCCGACCCATAAGTCAGCCGAGTGTAGTAGGACGGAAGTCGAGATATCGATATCGTAGACCGCATTTTTTCCGATACTCTGCATGGTCGTAGCACTACGTGGCGTATTCACCAGTTGATCTCCCCAGATGAGTCGATCATAGTTCAGTGAATGGTGACGGAAGAAGAATCCGATTCCTGGTCGTAGGTTCAATTGTGAGTTCAGCGGAATAGAGTAGGAGTAGTTGAGTCCTCCAATAATCGTTCCCAGACGCCCATCCCCAGCCAGATCACCTAGCGCAAAGACCCCGAGTCCGCTACGCAAGCTCTCCAGATTGACATCGTAGGAGGCAGACATCGTCCGATAGGTATTTGGGATGACGGACCACTGGTCTCTATAGCTCAATATGATACGCTGCCCCGAGCTCGCCCCCGCATAAGATGGTGCGATATAGATGGGGTTTGCAAAGAACTGCGTGAACTGTGGATCCTGCGCAGAAGCTCGTCCGAACGCGATAACCCAAAAGGTTATTCCCCACACCAAAATCCACTTTATTCCCTTCATCATTTTCTGAGTAGCGTCACATTACCACGGAGATCATAGACCTCGCCGTTAAAGAAATGCCCTAAAGCCCTCCACGTATAGACCCCGGTTTCACAGAGTCTTCCGTTCCAATAACCATCCCACCCACGTTTGATATCATTCGATTCGAAGATGAGCTCTCCCCATCGGTCATAGACCCTGAGTGTATAGTCGGCGACCCCTTCCCCATATGGATGGAAGACTTCGTTGAGTCGATCATTTTCGTCATATACGCCTCCGTTAGATCCGTTGTCGCTGGGCTGGAAGACATTCGGGAAGATGAGACTTCCTTCTGGTCTGACGACGACGGTCACGGTATCCTGCGCCTGACAATCCTTTAATTGGGTATTGATGGCTGTACAAGTAACGAGGAACTTTCCAGGAGTTGTATAATCGTGCTGTGGCGAACGTTCGTTGGAGTATCCTCCATCGCCAAAGTTCCACAGGAAGGTTAGATTATCTCCTTGTGTTAGGTTCTGCCCCTTAATTGTTGCTTTAGGGAGCATGACCTGCTCGGGATAGAGTGAGAACTTCACCACGGGATTTGGTAGTACCGTCACTACGGCGAAGGCATAATTGACGCCTCCATCTCCAGTAACCGTCAATTTGACATGATAAGTCCCGACCTTTTTGTAGTCATGTATTGGGACTTTTTCCGTGGAGGTTTCTCCGTCTCCGAAATCCCATAAATAGGTTTCATCGGGTGTCATAAGATTCTTGTCTCGCAAGAGGGCAAGGCGGAAAGGCACACACCCTTCGTAAGCGAAAGCAGAGAATGCGGGATCTGGATATGGTGGTAAAACATAAGCCTTTACCATAGTCTCTGAAGTACACTTTGGACTCTTGACAGTCAGGTTGACATCGTATGCGAAATCTGCCGCTTTCAATCCCCACTGTGCATACTTATGGGAGATTGGATCTTTTTCCGTAGCAGAGGCACCATCTCCGAAATTCCACGAATAATCCCAATCCGAGGGAGCAGGTGTAGAGAGATTGGTCAGGTTAATCGTTGAATTTGGGAAGACCTGCAACAAAGGTGTAATCGCCATTCTGGCCTTTGGTGTCGCATAGACTGTCAACATTTTTTCAGCCTTAGCCTCGCACCCATGGTCAGTTTTAGCCACCAATGTTGTAGTATAGACAACATCCTGAGTGGTGAGGTTCTCGAAGAGATGCTCGGGCTCATTCATTTCATGCGGTACGGTACCGTCGCCGAAATTCCAGTAGAAGATCTTACTTACAGGGGCATTCGATCGATTTTCGAACTTAACAGCCAATGGGCTACATCCCTTATCATTAGGAGTGATATCGAAATCGGCGTGTGCTTGAGGATAGACCGTAATCACGGATGTTTGTTGATCGGTACATCCCTTGTCAGACTCCGCAGTGAGTACCACGTTGTAGATCTTGTCGGTATCGTCCTGATGGGTATACTGTTTCTGTACAGCCCCCGCATGCAAGACCGTAACAGAGGAGCCGTCTCCGTAGTCATAGGAGAATTTGAGATTCTCTCCCTTGGAGAAATTGAGGAACTCTACATCAAATGGGGGACATCCTTCGCTCTTTCCGTTCACTTGGAATAGCGCTTTTGGCTTTGGATAGACCGTGACAGGACGTGTAACCTCAGCCTCACACCCGTGTACGGAACGCACATGGAGAGTTACTTGTCGTTTGGCAATGTCTATATTATCATTATTGATCAATCGGATGGTTGGATTCTCAGGGCTCAAGCTCTTAACTTTAAGGACCTGATTTCCATCGACACTCCATGTATACTCGGTGGCGTCGGAGGAGAAGACATTGGTGTTGATCTGGAAACGCGCATCATAGGGCGCACATCCCGGCTGCGGTGCCACAAAATCGGGGTAAACCCCAGGATAGATACTCACCTGTTGCGAGGATTCGTGGAAACACTGTGGCGCATCGGTAAAGTAGACCTTCAGGTTTATAGTACCCTGCAAGATGACCGAAGGACTGACAGCCGCATTGTTAAATGTAGCCTCTGATTTAGCGAGCGTAGGCAATGCGACGGTACCCTGTACGGCACTCCACTGGTAGGAATAGGATTCCTTTTGCTCCCCAGCTTCCGCCTCGAGGGTTAATGGAGTACACCCATTATATTTACTGAGTATGATCTTTGACTTGATCTGTGGATATACGGTAACTTCCTTGGTGAGTTCAGCAGAACAATCGCCGTTTGATGCCACCATGCGCACCTTGTATACACGTTTGACCCCCTCTACACTATAATTCGTGAGTTCAAACTGAGGGTCTCGTTGTTGTTGCAACATGGGGTTCTCGATATCATCGATATACCAACGGAACTTGATAGCTCCTCGACTCTTATTATTGATCTTGACATTCATGGGGGAGCATCCCACGGCTTCATCGAAATCGAAATCGGGTATAATTTCTGGGTGCAATGTGATATTTGACTCTTTGGTATCCTCGCAAGTGAGCCCACTCGTATATTGTGCAGAGGCGATCAACTGCAAGGTCACCTGCTTGTCAGATCCAGTAGAGTTCACGAGATCGATGAGTACGTCATTCAAATCTGTAGTAAACGGTATTGATGCTCCCGCACTTCCGAGTAGACTCCAATTATACTTCATCGCATTCCTAGAGTGGTTGTGTACAACGAGCTTACTCGGGGTACAGAAGGCGGTGTTATCTACCGAGAAATCTGCGGTGACTTTAGGACATGCTGTTATAGGGAGGGTCTTAGTAGCAGTGCACCTTGTTTCCTCGTTTTCAATGGTCAAAGCGACATTATAATCTGTCTTTGCCGTTAGAGAGAGGTTTCCGTAATGGTGGGAATGGTTGGCATTGCTCTCACTACTGGTACTTCCGTCGGCATAATCCCAGATATAACGTAGTCTTGGAGCTCCAGTTGATGAATTGGTAAAGCTGACGGAGAACGGTATACAATCGATAGTTTTGTCAGCGACGAACTCTGGCTTAAGTTTTGGAGCGACTAAGATAGAACTGGTAGCGGGTTGCGCACTCTTGCATACCTTACCCGACCTATAAACTTCTCTGGCATTGAGAGTAATGTTCATGGTCGCATTGGTGTTTGGTGCGTCATTTGGGAATAACCACGTATGTGCACCGACATCGTTACGAGTTTCTTGCCCCCCTGGGTATCCATAATCCCACTCGAAGTAGCGCGTGACCCCTGCAGCGAGTCCTCCGACATTCCCTCTAGAGTTATTGATAATGTTAGCAGGTCTTGGCGTCTGGCAGATATCGCCGTCGGTCTTTGTAAATTGCGCTAGGACCTCGGGATGGACAACGATCTCAATTTCGTTATCTACTCGACAGAGGGTTTCATTCTGGAAGGTAGCGATTTTGACCTTCCTTGTAACGTCATCAAATGTCTTATTGACGAATGTATGAGAAACAAGGTTTTGATTCTTTGAGACGAAGATATTTCCCCCGTCGTCAAAATCCCAATGGTGTGCGATATTTGTTCCACCTTTTGCGACGACATCAAACTCTACGGGCGACTCCTCGGAACAGATCTCGCGATCTAATCCGTCCAATCTGGGACGCACCTTGATATCTGCAGTAAGTTTTGGTGGTACGAGCACCTCCCCTAACTGTAAGGTCGGTGTTGCACAGACCACGCCCGTTCCCCAGTCTTTACTTCCCTCGTAAGTGATCTTATACTTGATAAAATCGTGCTGACTGGTATTTGCGAGAGTCACTTCGACGGGATTATTATCTTGATTTCCAGTCTTTACGACGGTCGCCCCCCCAGCAGCTCCCGTACCAGTTGGAGTAAAAGTCCATGTATACTTTTGCAGGCTAGGAGATTCACTCAAGAATTCGAGTTTGAATGGGTGACACTTATCCTTAATCTCGTATGAATTTATGGGTCGCGGCTCGGGATAGATGATAAGTGTTCTGCGATCCTCAGCTTTGCATCCACGTTTGTTATAAGCCCTTAGTACAACCTGTACGTTTCGTGGCGCAGCTTCAGTATTCTTGTAATGGTACTTGATGTCAGAGGCAGTTTGTAGAATCTCGGATAGTCCTGTCTCAAACTCCCACTTATTTTGCTCGGCGTTGGTAGATCCATTGGTAAATGTAAGTTCTTGTGGCGCACAGACCTTATCGGAGGGGGTCACACTCTGTATGCTAGCGACTACGGGTGGCAACACCTCGAAGTCGAATGGTGCAGAGACAGAAACGCACTCTGGCGTACCTCCTGTTTGAGTGGTTGCCGTGATCTTTACTCTTTTATTTCCTGGCACAGAATAGGAGTATATATCTTTAGCCCCCGCTTCGAGCACCCCTCCGTCTAGATCCCAAACGGCATTGTAAGGCACTTTGGTTTTCGTTTGGTCGATCAACTGGATGCGATAGGGTGTACACTCGTCCAATTTCTTTACAGTGAACTCAGCCTTAATCCCTGGTCGTAGGATATAATTCTTTGAGAGCTGCTGTGAACACTTTGCGGCATTGATGGCTTTGAGTGTGACCTTGTAGGTGAGCTCATCCTTTATCGGGTTCTTAAAGACAAAGTTGTAATCCTTACCTTCTCCATTATACTCTTGCTGTGGGCTGGCAGGATTTTCCAGATTTGGGTGCTGAATCTTCCATTCGTAGCGACTCATCCCAGCGACGGTAGCCTTAAGTGTAGCGTTGATATCGGGACAGAGTTTGGTATCTGGCACAAAAGTGGTAGCCGCGCCGCTAGCAGGATGTGGATACTCCACGAAGAAATCGGGATCTACACGAGGGTGTAGTGTAAACTTAAGATCGACCTCCTGTGTACATCCTCCCCCCAAGGCACTGACCCCGAGTTTCAAGATGGGATAGATGGTGGTGGTCGTGGATTGATTTCTAAGATCTACATAGAACTTATCTCGCGCACCAGCGACAACAGGGGTTGGATTGTAACTAGCGCCATCTAGCGTCCAACTCAGAATATGGGTAGGAGATATCTGTGATTTATTACGTACGATGACCCTACGATTCCCTAGGTTATCGTCTGGACATCCCTCGGGGTCGTCATTTTCCAAGACGAGATTGATACGCTCACTAATTTTGACGTCATACACCATCTCCTTAGGGCAATTATCGCCGATGGAGAAGAGGGTGACGTATACCTTCCAAGTAACGGCGTGATCCTCCTCATTCTTGAATTCAAACTCCTGCTCCCATTTATTCACACCTGTGGAAATGGAGACAGAACCGATCTGTGGAGAGGCTACCCCTTTCTTTCCCCCCTTATCTACTCTCCAGTGTACGCTTGCTACATTTTCGAGATGATCGGCAGTCAGCTTGAACTTGTAGGGCCAACACTGGTTGGTCAGAGGAGTAAAGAGCAATGGATCGGACTTCGGTGGGGGATAGGCAGCAAATAGACTCGACTTCCTTGCAGGACAGAATCCATTGGTGACATCCATGATAATAAAGTAGGTACGCTTCTTATCGACCACGAAGTTATTATTTACATATTTGGTAGGACCAGCATTGGGATTCCATACCTGATCTGGGAGGGCAGGTAATCCATTCTCTGCTGGTGCACGGAGAATCCACTGTCTGGAGGTAGCCCCTGGTGTAAAATCTTCTAATGTAAGCTTCTGTGGAGTACAAGACGGCGGTACGTTGGGGATGGAGGGTGTTGCTGGGAACTCGTGCTTGATGGTAAAGGTCGGTGTGAGTTCTGGGTTGACAGGAGTCGCTTGGTAGTCAGGCGTAGCTGCTGGTGGCACAGGGTGTGTAGAGGCCGTCGCTTTGCAATTCCCCGACTTATCAGAGACAGTAACCGAGGAGTGGAAGTACTGTTGTGATGTTCCCTGATTCCTAGCAGTAACGGTAGGCATAGTCTGATTGGAGTAGGTAGTGGGGAAGGGCGCTTCTCCTAACTTCCAATCATAGATCACCCCCCTTCGCTGTACGGCTTGATCTTTGAAAAAGATATTAAGTGGCGAACAGTTTGTCGTAGAATTGGGTGTCGTGACCACGACCTGCGGCTTCTGTACTCCGGGGTATACGGTAACAGGGAGGGTTCGTGATGCGAAACACTGCCCATTGCTGACGATAACCCGTAACTCGTGGGTAATGGGATCTTCATTGGCAGTAAGATTCGGGTCGTGCGAATAATACCTAAATGTGAAGGTTCCAGGGAGTGTCACACTTGATGTAGTCGTGGGAGTGGGCGTAATCGGATTGACGACACCATCTTGTAATCCATAATCTGGCTTTCCGCTCTCCTTGACCCCATACTCCAATTTTTCAGCCCCCGGGATATTTTTCACGGTGACGGTGAGCTGCTCGGTCTCACAGACGTGTCCAGAGGCAAACCCAGGTCCACCAGTCAGTTCGAGAATTGGTGCTAGAGGCTCAATGACATTCACGGCAAATGTGGCAGTGACATCCACTCCACAGACTCCTTCTCTCTTTACAGTGAAGTTGGAGATATTATTCATCACATCCCTGAGCTTGACAGTCGCCACATTATTCGGCGCAGAGATCTTCCCCCCTGGCTTCCACGTATAGTGGAAGAAATCCTCGAGACCGTCGTTAGCGCTAATTTCGAGATCACCACGTTTACAGATCGTTACGGTTGGCTTTCCCGCAACCAATGGGAATGGCTGAAAGGTACCATCTGTTTCTCGATACTTCAATTCGAGCTTATTCCCAGGAGGCAAGATAGATGCATTGGAGGTATACTCGAACTTGGAAGGCACGGAGTTTGCTTTCGCGATACCAAGATGAAAGACATTCTCCTTATTACGAATCCGATACGTTTCCCCTTCTGTGAGCCAGTCGGTAACGTCGAGCACGTACCGAGCCGAAGGGGCGACCAGTTGACCTGGGGGTGTAGTCGAAGATTGAGTGTATGTACTATTTCCGACAAGGACTTCCCACTCCGAGGTGTTGGAGTCGTCATAATCGGTCTGCTTGTTGAGTTTCGCTTCGAGCGCTGCGGCTTTGTCTCCAGTGACGCCGACCCATTGAGATCCGTCGAGCCGTTCTACGACAAAGGAATTACGAACGGCAATAGCACCGTTCCAAGCGATAAGTCGGATATAAATCCTATCAGTTGAATTTTTATCACGGGAGATTTTTGCCATTCTGACCCCGCTACACGCGGTAGCAGACTGGGATAGCGTTGGCCATTCAACCATTGTTGTTTGAGCATAAAGATGCTTACTCTGCAAGAGAGCGGCTAGCAGAAGTGCGCTAATCAGAAGTGCTACACTGGTGAAGTGTTGCCCCTTCCAGAAACGTATGTCTGACCTATTCATTACCTGCATCCTTCCTTGAGTCTTTTGTACTCCCATGAGTTTACGAACCTAGCATTGTAAGGTTACAATGCATGACGCTATACGAGCGCTCACAGTACAAAAATAACATCTTAGACTCCGTGTGCAAAGATATAACGTTCTTTTTCCACCAAAGCGTATAATGGCACAATAAAAGAATAAAAATAAAGGACCACGAAACAAGACTTTTGAGTAAAAGCAGGAAATTCCCCTAGCAGTGAGTGGGTAAAATTGCCTATCCATGACTTTTCTCTCAATAGTCTATTCGCTCGTTATTGTTAATTTCCTTTAGCTTTTTCAGCCTGCTTTTTTGCCTTTTCGAGCATGTCGTTGATCTTGTCTTGAGCCTCGGACTCTATCTTGTTTGCAGACTCTTCGGCCTCCTTTTCTACGACCTCTGCAGCTTTCTTTGCAGCGAGTGCCGCTAATAGTCCTTTTTTCTCCCCTTCCTCTACGATCTGTTTTGCCCTTAATTTTGCCTCTTCGCGCACCTTATCTGCTAGCCGCTTAGCTTCTTCCAACAATCGGTCTCCCTCTCGCTGTGCACGTGCAATAATAGAGTCAGCGACTCCAGTATTGCGAATGACTGTGGAGACCTGCTCCTTGACGACCTCTTTCACGTTGGCAGGAGTGAGGTTATCGACCCCGAAGTCTATCTTTGGGTTTGAGACATCTCCGGAGGCGCGCACCCATACGGGGAAATATTCTGGCATCGCCAAGCCCGTGTTGTATTTGGAGAGTAGGGATGAGAATTGGTTTCCCGCATTGCCGAGTGCAGCGGAGGGGACTTTAGCATTCAGCTTCATCTCCATGGTCTGGTCGAGCTTGAGTATGCCGCCCATGTTGCCCTCGATATTCTTTACCGACATATGATAGGGCTCTATGGTGAGTGTACCATTCTCGATCTTGAATCCGACGGAACCTCCTGCGAAGGAAGGGTTCTCCAACTCGGGGAGCGAGAGCAACTTGGAAAAAGAGGCAAAGAGGGGGGCATCTTTGATGGCGAGCGTGCCGACGGCGAGGCTTCCCTTAGCGTTTAGTGTTTGTAAATCTGGCGTAAAGGCAGCCCCTAGCGTACAATCGCTCGTCAAGTGAATCCCCACGTTACCACTCGCATAGTTAATTCCTGGTACGAGATCGCGCACGGTTTTGACGGTTTTAGCGGCTTCGACGACACTCAGGTTATCGATAGCAACGTTGAACGACGAATGGAAGGGCTTGGTGGCCAGATCGATGAGTGCCGAGATACGCGCCTCTCCCTCAAAGAGTCCGCATCCGAGGTTGTTGATCTTCACCTTTCCTTCTGCGATATCGACGCGTCCGCCAGCATGGGTCATGTGATACTCTTGGAAAAAGAGCTCCTTGATATCGACCTGCAGCGCAAAGGCGATGCGTCGGAAGAGATCGAGTTGTTCTGGCGTGAGCTCTATGGGGGCACTTTCCTCCTTCGGTTTCTCGGGCTGGTTTTCGGCGGATGGGGGGAGTAGCTCTCGGAGGTCAAGACGTTGGGAGGTAAGCTCCAATTTCCCCTCGACGAGCTCTTTTGAGAAATAGAAGGGTAGGAAATTGGCTAGCTTTCCGGTGAGCTGTAGGTCGGACGTAGCGATAGTGGCAAGGAATTTTTCCAAGTCGACCTCCCGTTCAGAAAAACGGAGCTGGAGCTCTTGGAGCTTAGCCTCGTGTTCGCCGACGGCTTGGGTCAGAATGATGTTTTTCAAGCCGAGTAGACCGTTGACGTGGCATCTCTCGAAGTGCTGCTGTTTTATTGCGGAGAGTAGCGTAGCGAGAGAGAGATCGAGATCGACTTCTCCTGAAAGCTTTTTATCCCCCAACGGAATAGACTCTGCCATGGAGTGCAGATCGACATGTCCGACGACCTTTGCCCATAGATTGGGGTCGGAAAGCGGTTTTGAGACGCGCGCCTGCATGGTGATGGGATTTCCTCCGAAGGCAAGGGACAAGTTTTTAAGCTGAAGCACACTGGAGTCTTGTTCGCGCCCGTTGATCTGGGCTAGGAAATCCAGATTAAATCCTGTAACCTTTTTGGGCAAAAGGGGATACTGGAAAGTGGCATCGTTTACGGCGATTCTCACTTGGGCATCTGGGAGTTTTTTCCCTTCCTTTGTTCCCTTGACAAAGCCGGAGATTTGGAGGGTACCCGTAGTCTTCAAGTCCTTGATATCCTTTGTATAAAGAGCTGGTACAAGGGAGAGTAGCCCCGCAATAGAGGCTTTGTTGGTGAGTAGGGAGAGGTCGGTATCTATGGCTTCGCCACGGAGGGCGACTTGCCCCGCGAGGGAGAGTATAAAATCGTTGATCGAGAGCTCGTTATCCGAGAGCTTAAAGAGCTTTTTTTCTAGATCGGCATCGATCTCGGCTTGGAATCCGAGACGAAGTTGGGATACATAGGGGATTCCCGCGGAGAGGAGACGCACGGAGTCAATCCCGAGTTGTAGGGCGAGTTGTGTTTGTTTGAGCCCGAGGTCGCCTTTGAGGTCGAAGTTTAGATGTCGGAGTCGTAGGTCGATCTTCTGCATCTGGTCTTTGTAGGCGATTTGAGCGCCTTTGATGACGAAACGTTGTAACTTGAGCCTAATTTGTGACTGGGTATTGGAAGCTTTTTCTTGAGTTTGAGGCTTAGACACGGAGTCTGGGTATGTAATTTCCCAATTGGCACGCCCGAGCGAATCTCGTTGCCCGTAGATACGTGGTTTGTCGAGGAGGATCTCGTTCACTTGGAGATTGGAGAGGTCGAATAGTGAGAAGAGATTTACGCAGACGGAGAATCTGTCGAATGCGACCAGGGTATCCCCTTCGAAGGGTGCACGGTTGCGGACGGTGACCTCCTCCAAAGCGATGGAGAGTTGAGGGAAATTGCGCAATGCGGAGATATCGAGGTCTTTGAAGGTTACTTGTGCATTGAGCTGTTTATTAATCTCGTTCTGCGCCAACTGGAGGATTTGTGGCTTGAAGAAAAGCGGGATCACGATGAGCAGCAACAAGATAAGCCCGAAGAGAGCTCCGAGTGCAATGAGTGTAACTTTAAGACCTTTTTTCATTTTCGCAGCGCAAGCGACATTGATTGTGTAGGTATAGAAACTGTCGTAAAGTTAAAAAGTTTCACTAACATCGCGGCAAAGAGGCGACAAATAGCCCTTGCGCCCACTGTACTTAAAAAGCATATAATAGATAATACTGTCCTACACAGCGTGTAACTGGCTGCCTGTTTCTCTACCAATTTCTCCACCAATTTCTCACTCTTTGATACACACCGTGCATAGCATCACTTTATGAAATGCTAAAGCGCTATTTTTACACGATAAACTAAATAGTATGGTGTAGAAATAAAGGAACACGCGTAGAATATGGGCTATTTTGGAGTAGGTAATTTTACCTAATTCCCTCTTTGTAGAGTCGGTGTAGCGTACGTGTAGCATTGGTGTACTCCGAACATGCCTTGTTTGGGGATAAGGAATTAAGGAAGACATAAAGTGGTATTTCCCCCGTTTTTCTCCCCAGTTGCTGTGATGCTTACACACTCTTTTAATCTAGATAGCCCTTGCGATCGCTATATTAAAAAGCGTATAATAGATACAATTTTAAGCAAGAAATTGGGAGCTTATGAAGCTTTGTTTATTCCTAAATCTATCCTACTCCCGATGGGGTGAGATAGGGTAGAGCGGGTGTAGCCTACGTGTTCTGGGCGTGTTCCGGGCATGTACTGGGCGTGTTGCAAGTGCAAATTCGGTAGAAAAAGCGCCCTTATTTATCATACATTCCGTTATTTCCATACTACATTATCTAGTAAATCATATAGAAATATTGGCTTATGATTTTCTAAAGTTGCGATATGCGCTATGTGTAGAAAAGCGATGAAATAGAGCCACAGACGGGTAATCTATTTACATACTTTTACAAATAGTTTTTTAATAGGGGCATTTTCTATACCTCAACGCGAGGGGGGGAGGGGGAGGGAGGATTCTTATTTATCGAAATTCGGAAGCGAGGTTTTAGTTCGTAGACAGAGATCGTAGAGTACCATGAGTGCCACGGACTCTACGATGACGGGACATCTTTGTACAAAACAGACGTCGTGTCGTCCTCCAATTTCGAGCGAGACCCTCTCTCCCGTGCGTAGATCGATGGTCTTTTGTTTCTTTTGGATGCTCGCAGGAGGTCGAAAGGCCACTTGAAACTCGAGAGGGTTTCCATTGGAGAGTCCACCCACAATGCCACCTGCGTGATTGGTGGTAGTTTTTCCATTGATCCCTTCTATCCCCTCTGCGAGTGCGTCGTTGAATAGACTCCCTGGCATACGCGCCCCCTCCCATCCGTTGCCAAACGCTACGCCACGCACCCCTGGGATGGAGAAGAGTCCGTGTGATAGGAGACTTTCGAGGCTATCGAAAAATGGTTCTCCGCATCCGACGGGTACGCCCTCTATGGAACATGAGACGACGCCCCCGAGGGAGTCGCCTGCTTGGATAGCGTGTGCGATCACTTGGTCGAAGCCCTCTGTTTGTCCGCCGATTTCGGTGATGTGTGCGTGCGCACGGATTCCGAGAGGAGCAAGACATGCGGCAGCCAGCGTACCCGCTAGGACGAGTCCGACGGTGAGTCGTCCGGAGAAGATGCCACTACCTCGCATATCGGCATATCCTGCATATTTTTTATCACCTATCCAGTCGACATGTCCTGGTCGAGGGGTGTTATGGAATGGGATATAGTTTTCGCTCTTTACATCTTGATTTGGGACAAAGAGCGTTACGGGAGCCCCGGTACAGTGTCCTTGGTAGACGCCGGTCAGCACTTCGAAAGTATCGTTTTCTTGGCGTGGCGTAGTACCTAATGGTGCTTTTCGTCGTCGTGCGAGTGGTGTTTTGAAATCGATTTGTTCGAAGTGGAGTCCTGCGGGTAGCCCCTCGATGCAGACTAGGATTCCTGGGCCGTGGGACTCGCCACAGAGTGTAACACGGAAGAGTGTACCGAAGGAATTCATGGAGTGCGAATTTGGTTATTTCAAATAGAGTCTATACCTTTGTGCCGTTGCCTCTTTAGCTCAGTTGGTAGAGCGGCTCATTCGTAATGAGCAGGTCGTGGGTTCGAGTCCCATGAGAGGCTCTTGTTGTAAGCCCGTAACTTCTTTTGGAGTGGCGGGCTTTTTCTTTGTCCAACATCATATAACAGAGCATATGGCACGGGCACAAGTAATGGTGTGTATATGAGCACAAGCCCAAGGTTACACTTGTGACTAGGGGTAAGGGACGCCTCACGGGGGAAGGGTAGAGAGTGAGCTAATAGTAATCTTCTTGGTCTCGATCGACACTGGGTTCTGGGATCTTACCTCTTTGGTTGAGGAGTGCGTCCATGACGCTGTCTTGCATTCGTTGTAGTGTGGCAGCATTGCTTCCGACGCCTTTGTGGTATTGGACGCTCTCTAGGAGTTTTCCGTTATCGTCCCATGTGTACCATGTACCTTCGCGGTATCCTTGTACGTATTGTCCTTCGAAACGTTTTTTTCCAGAGGGGAAGAATGATATCATTTTACCTTCGGTCTCGTCCTCAACCATATTCCACTGGATGCGCAACTTCCCGGATTCATAATAGAGTTCTTGTAGACCGTGTTGTTTTCCATCTTTCCATCGGAAGAGTTCGGCGATGATACCGTCGTCGGAATAGGTGATTTCCTCTCCGTCTTTGACTCCTTTTTTCCAGTGTTCTATTTTTACGACTTGTCCTTTATCCCCTAGATATTTCCAAGTGCTGTCTTTTTTTTGGTCGTAGTAGAGTCCTTGTGCAATGAACTCCCCTTTTTTGGAATAGAGTTTGGCGTCTGCGTAGTGTCTGTCGTTTCGGTGTATGATTTCAGCGCGTCGTTGTCCATTTTCGTCATAGCGGACCATGCGTCCGATGTTCTGTCCTTTGTCGAACTGGGCAGTATAGGCGACCTTTCCATTTTGGTAAAATCGTTTCCAGAATCCGATGCGTCGTCCTTGTGCATCTACTTGGTTGAAGATGGTATCTTGTTGTGCCAGAGCGCTGGTGGCGAGTGTTAGGAGAGTGATGACGAGCCAAATTCTCATATTCTTCATTTTTTTTGCTACACAGATAGAACGGTTGGGCATTGAGGAAGTTGTGTGGGAGGGGGTGGGGGAAATGGGGAGGTTGTGTAATAACCTCATTTTAATAACTTTGTGATCAGATGCAAGGATAACCGTACGGTACAGGAGCAGAAGCATAGCCACCTTATCGAATAAGTTTTTTGTTATTACTCCAAAAGGATTCTTTATGACTAGCGTTCGATCATCTAATACCCATATTTTTACTAATCGAGATGGCAATACATTGATACAGGAGTTTGAGGGTGTGTTGCATCACAATCCGCAAATCAAGAATCTTGATGCAGTGGTAGGTTTCCTCCGCGCATCGGGTTATTTTTCGCTTCGTCCATTTCTCAACGCCCTTCACAGGGTGCGAGTGCTTATAGGTATAGATGTGGATAGGTATATTGTAGAAGCGGATCGACAGGGTAAACTTTTCTTTGGTGCGGGCGATGCTGTAAGACGAGACTGTCTGGCTCAGATACGCAAGGATATAGAAAGCGCCCACTACCGAAAGGAGGTAGAGGATGGTATTTTCCAGATGGTAGAAGACCTTCTTGTTGGTAAGCTGGAGTTACGCGCGCATCCCTCCAAGAGGATACATGCCAAGCTGTATGTTCTGTATCCCGATGAGTTCAATCAGTACACCCAGGGTATGGTCATCACGGGATCTAGCAATTTATCGGGCAATGGTCTTGGTATTGGTGAGGAGCGTCAGTACGAGTTCAATGTAAAGATAACCCAACACGAGGACGTTCAATTTGCTAAGGATGAATTTGAGGAGTTGTGGGAGGAGTCTCACGGGTGTGAAATAACAGCAACAGCATTGAAAGAGAGCATCACGCTCACCTATTTGCGAGGCGATGTGACGCCGTACGACCTATATGTTCGGATGCTCATGGAGTACTTTTCCGACAGGTTCCTAGAAGTGGAGAAGAACGAGTCTTTTTCCTTACCCGAGGGGTATACGAAGTATGACTATCAGATGGATGCCGTGGTGGAGGGTTATCGAAAGCTTATCCGCTACGACGGTTTTTTCCTTTCCGACGTCGTTGGTCTTGGCAAGACGGTCATTGCCACTATGATCGCCAAGAAGTTCGTAATAGAGAATGGGGGAGAACATACGAAGATACTGGTCGTATACCCACCTGCCGTGGAAGAGAACTGGAAGCGCACCTTCAAAGACTTTGGTATAGACTTGTATTCGCGTTTTATAAGTAATGGGAGTCTTGCAAAAGTTCTTGACAAGGCATACGAATACGACCTAGTAGTGGTAGACGAGGCGCACAAATTCCGCAACCATAGTACTGCAAGCTTCGACCTCTTGCAAAAGATTTGCAAGAGACCTCGCCTCAAACCGGGTAACGTTTCTGGGTACAGGAAAAAGGTGATACTTATCTCGGCCACCCCGATGAATAACACGCCGGAGGACTTACGAAACGAGATATCGTTGTTTCAGGATCTGCGTCGTTGCTCAATAGATGGGGTGAGCAACCTTACGGCCTTCTTTACTCCGGTGATAGAGAAGTTCCGCGACCTGCGTAAAGACCCTAATGCGAGCATAGAGGAGTTCAGAAAATTGACCGAGGAGGTTCGTGAGCGTATCATTAAGCCCCTTACCGTTCGTCGTACCCGTACGGATATTGAAAGTATCCCCCGCTACCAGCAGGATGTGAAAGGGTTCCCGAAGGTCGAGCAACCCATTGCCAAAAGATATATACTGAACGATCGTCTGGCCTCCCTGTTCGAGGCAACGATGCAAACTCTGGACACATCGTTAACCTACGCTCGCTACCAAGCTATAGCCCATCTAAAAAAGAATGTTGCCAATGGATTGTATGACAATGCAGCGCTGGTCAGCCATAGTTTGTCAGGTATCCGTAAGAACGGACTAGTGAAGCGTCTGGAGAGCAGCTTCTACGCCTTCAGGGTCTCTATCCAAAGATTCCGCCAAGCGAACCAGAATATGCTGGATATGTTTGCGAGGGGGAGGGTGTTTATCGCCCCAGACCTAGATGTGAACCTCTTGTTGGAAAAAGGTTTATCGGAAGATGAGATAGAGGAGAAGCTGAATGCCAAGGCAGAGAGTAATCCGAAGAATGCTGTGTTTAAGGCGTCGGACTTTCTCCCCGAGTTTGTCGAAAAGCTACGTGCCGACCAAGCCCTTCTGGAAAAGATGTGTACCGAATGGGAAAAGATTACGGAGGCCGAGGATTCGAAGTTTGCCACCTTCCAAGCGCTGTTGAAGGACGAACTCTTCAAAAAGGAATGCAATCTGGAACAGAAGCTCGTGGTATTCTCTGAATCTGAGGACACGATAGCCTACCTTGCCCGTCGCATAAAAGCGGAGCTTCATCGAAGCGACGTCTTAGCGATCTGGTCTAGCAATCTTGGGCAACACTTCCATACCATCTGCGAGAACTTCGACGCCAATTACAAAGAGAAGCGCAATGATTACAATATCATTCTCACCACGGATGTTTTAGCGGAGGGTGTGAACCTTCACCGCTCGAACGTCATTCTGAACTACGACACTCCGTGGAACTCTACCCGTTTGATGCAGCGCATCGGACGCGTGAACCGTATTGGTTCAAAATCTAAACATATCTACAACTATGTTTTCTATCCATCACGCGAAGGCGACAAAGTGCTCAACCTCTATCAGATAGCCCTCAGTAAGATACAGACCTTTCACTTCGTCCTTGGAGAGGACAACCGAATCTATTCGGAGAGTGAAATCATAGACGAGAGCCTGAGCAGGCTTTTCGACAAAGCCTTGACAGAGCAACGAGAGAACCTCAACCAAGAGTTACTCTATTACGAAGAGTTACGCACCCTCTATGAGAACGCCCCCGAGGAATACAAACGCATAGCTCGGCTTTCGCTACGTAGCCGTACGGGGCGCGGGGCGCGAACTGTTGATGGAGTTAGTCTCTCGGGTGATACACTCGTTTTCCTCAAGACCAATTTTCGTAAGGTCTTTTTCCTAGTTGGCCAGCAGGCAAGGGAGCTCTCTGTACTCGAAGCACTTAAATATTTCAAGGCTTCCCCTGAGGAGAAATCCACCGAACGTAGCAGTACCCACCACTTACAGGTAGAAAAGGCTCTGGAAGCCTTCCATGCCTCCCGTGTCACAGAGATACAAGAGCAAGAAACGGCAAGGGAGGTACGCGGGAACAGGGGCGCGCAACTCATGACAGCCCTTAGCCTTCTGACGAACTGCATGCGCGCGATCTCAGATAACGACCTCCGTTTGAAGGTCTTGCAACTAAAGACCCTTGCCGAACGAGGGGTTATTACGCACATCGCACGACGTTTGGAACGCATACAAAAGGACTTGCGTAGAAAGAAAGTGGTGCAAGAAGAAGCATGGGAAGAGATATTAGAAATGGCAACGGAGTACGCCCCTTACTATTTGGCGGAAGAAGCCCTGTGCAACGAGAAAGAGAGCGGGGCGGAGATAATCCTTTCCGAATCATTCGCATAAACCTAGAAGACAATGAATTACAAAGAAGTCATAGAGTCGCGATACAATCGCAACGCTTGGCAAGAGCTCTTGCATGACCTATTTCGCAAGGTGAGTTTTTGGGCGAGTCCAGTCAAAGTAAACGTAAACACCCCTTTGGCAAAACAAGCGCTAGGGCTGGGGATCATCTACCTAAGCGATGGCGAGTCGATCTCCGTATACGAAGTAGAGCTCGCCGAGAATGTAAACATAGAACGCAACCGTCGCAGTATACGCGACATGTTGACCGCCGACTGGCAAAGTCAAGGACATGCGGGGGCCTTTATGTTCTGTTACCGGAGGCAGGAAAGCCTACTCCGTTTTTCCTATGTCAGCGAACATTGGGGGTTCAATTCGCATGGGGATTACGAGAAATTTTCTACGGACACGCAACGTTACACCTATCTTTTGGGCGAGGGGCGTGGTTGCCGCACGGCCGTCGAACAGTTCACCACGTTACGAAATAGCAAACAGACCCTGAGCGACGTGACCGCAGCCTTTTCGGTAGAGGTGCTTACGAAACAGTTCTACCGAGATTTGTTCAACTGGTATCAGTGGGTGCTTGACCCCGCCACGAATGTGAGCTTTCCGAACGACACGACCACGGAAGACGACGACCGAGACGACATGGAGACGAAGGTCATACGCATGATTACGCGTATTATGTTCGTCTGGTTTATCAAGCAGAAAGAGCTAGTGCCTGAGCGTTTGTTTGACCTAGATGCGCTAGGTACCATTTTACGCGACTTTGACCCTTACAGCCCCACCGTTGGCAATTACTACAATGCGATCCTTCAAAACCTTTTCTTTGCCACCCTTAACTGCGAGATAACAGACGAGGAGGGGACTCCCCGCAAGTTTGCCACTTCGAGTAAACGTGATGTGAAGACATTGTATCGCTATGCGGAGATGTTTGCGATCAGTGAACAGGAGGTGATAGCGCTCTTTGCTGAGGTACCGTTTCTGAACGGAGGGCTTTTTGAGTGTTTAGACAAGACCAAAACGATAGATGGTGTTGAGCGCGCTTATAACTTCGATGGCTTCAGTCGTAACGATGCGCGTTTCTCAGACGGACGCTTTAAGCACCGGGCTGTTGTACCGAACCTTCTTTTCTTTGAACCAGAGCGTGGGTTAATCTCGATCCTCAAACGTTACAACTTTACCATAGAGGAGAACACCCCTGAGGAGCAACAGGTAGCCCTCGATCCCGAGCTTCTGGGTAAGGTTTTTGAGAACCTTTTGGGAGCATACAACCCTGAGACCCAGGAGACGGCTCGCAACCAAAGTGGTTCGTTCTATACGCCGCGTGAGATAGTCAACTACATGGTCGACGAGTCACTTATCGCTTATCTTACAGAGCGTTGTGGCCACCCTGTTGATGAGATCCGCCAGCTCTTCGCGGGAGAAAGCGTAGCATTACCCCTAGACGCCACAAAGATAGCCGATGACCTACGGTCGGTGAAGATCTTAGACCCCGCTTGTGGTTCGGGGGCGTTCCCGATGGGGCTTTTGAATCGGATGATCGATCTGCTGGGGCGACTCTCGCCGGAGGCTTCGCTCTATGAGCTGAAGCTCTCGGTCATTGAGAACTGTCTCTACGGGAGTGATATTCAGAGTATTGCCGCACAGATTACCAAGTTGCGCTTTTTCATATCGTTGATCTGTGACTGTGAGAAATCCCCCTTGCAGCCCAACTTTGGTATCCCGACCCTTCCGAACCTTGAGACGAAGTTCGTCGCCGCCAATTCCTTAATCGCTAAAAAGAGGTGTTCGACGGAGGGCAATCTTTACGTCAATCAGGAGATAGAGCCCACAAGGCGGTCGTTGATCGAGGTACGCCACAGGCACTTCTCTGCTCGGTCAGCGTCTGAGAAGCAGCGTCTACGGAAGCGGGATCAGGAGCTTCGCGAGGTGCTTGGCAAGCTCCTTGTGAACAATAAGGACTTTGCTCCAGAGGATGCCCTACAGTTAGCGGCATGGAATCCTTATGACCAGAACGCGGTGAGTCCCTTCTTCGACCCCGAGTGGATGTTTGGCATTCGCGATGGCTTTGATGTGGTGATAGGGAATCCGCCGTATGTGCAGCTGCAGAACAATGGTGGTGAACTGGCTCAGCTGTATGAGGGATGTGGCTATTCTAGCTTTGCCCGTACAGGCGACATTTATTGTCTATTCTACGAGCGTGGGTGGGAGTTGCTAAAGGAAGGCGGGCATCTGTGTTTTATCACCTCGAACAAGTGGATGCGTGCAGGGTATGGTGAGAAGACAAGGGGTTTCTTTGCCGATAAGACCAATCCCATGCTTTTGATTGACTTTGCAGGAGTAAAGATTTTCGAGAGTGCGACGGTTGACACTAATATCCTGCTGTTTTCTAAATCCAGTAATCAGCATAAAACGGTCTGTGCTGTTACCGCTAAGCAGCACAAGGATAGCGTAAAGAATTTGAGTCTTTTTGTACAGCAAGAGCATGTGATTTGCGATTTTTCGGATTCTGGTAGCTGGGTGATCCTATCGTCGATCGAACAGAGTATTAAGCGCAAGATAGAGTCCGTCGGGACTCCGTTGGGGGAATGGGATATTCGTATCTATCGTGGAGTGCTTACAGGTTGTAATGAGGCATTTATCATTGACACTGCTAAACGTGACGAGATATTATCTCATTGTCAGACGGAGGATGAGCGTGCGCGGACTGCTGCACTCATACGACCGATTTTGCGAGGCCGGGATATTCG
>CAUUCP010000039.1:0-23032 GCA_963543925.1 uncultured Bacteroidia bacterium
ATTCAACACCAAGTTACTAAAAGTGGAGCTTACACACTTTTTTAGGACAGTATCGGTATTTACCCCCTTTTTTGGAACAACATCCGACCGTAGAGCGCGCGTTCTTGGAACTCCGGGAAAAGATGAGCGTGTCTCTTCCGAAAAAGAATGTATCTTTACTACGCAGTAATGGTATTGGAAATGCATTCTTGGCGAACTATAGGGTGGCTTATCGGGGGTAGCGTCATGGGGGCAGCAGTTGCCCTTGTGCTGTGGCGTGGAATTACCCCCCTCCTGCCAAGAGCGCATAGTGAAGAGCCTCCGGCTCGGAGCGAGTTTGTCGTGCCGCCCTACCTCCCGTCCGAGCTGACTTTCGCGGGGGAACCCGTCCCACTACAATACGCCGACGTGCGCGAGGCGCTGGACTACGAGCTGTGTGTAGCTGCGAATTGGCACAGCCAGATCTTGCAGATGCTCAAGCGTAGCACGCGTTACTTTCCCGAGATAGAAGAGATATTGAGTCAAGAGGGGGTTCCGAGCGACCTCAAGTATTTAGCCGCGGCAGAGAGCTCGCTCAACGAACGGGCATACTCCCCCTCCAAGGCGGCAGGGCTATGGCAATTCCTAGAGTCGGCAGGCAAGGAGTACGGACTCGTCATCAACAACGAAGTGGATCAGCGCTATGATATCGAACGCGCCACGCGCGCGGCGGCCACCTATCTGAAGGAGGCATATGCACGGTTCGGTTCTTGGGCTATGGCAGCCGCAGCCTACAATATGGGACAAAATGGACTGGCGCGCGTGGCGAGTGCCCAGACCGAGAGTAGCTATTTTGACCTTCACCTCAACCTAGAGACGGGACGGTACTTCTACCGCATCTTGGCACTCAAGTTGGTGCTCGAACATCCTATGCGTTACGGTTTTTTCCTCCGTCCCGAGGAGCACTACGCCCCCCTCGCCTACACTCGTTACCCCGTCGACAGTACCCTTTCGGATCTTCCAGCCTTTGCCAAGGCACAAGGGCTGAACTACAAACTGCTGCGTCAGGCGAACCTCTGGCTACGCACGACCCGCCTGACCGTCAATGGCGGCGAGGGTTACCAGCTACGCATCCCTACAGCACGCTAACCTTTCTTTTTTCCCCATCCCACCCCACGTACAGTATTGCATTAACGTTTTTTTTTTGATAAGCATCTTTTGTTATTAACTAAACCGTTTGTGTACGATGAGGCGATTCTTACGCATCGTGTGCTGGGGGGTACTACTCTTGGGACTCTTAGGCACTAACAGCCTTTGGGCGCAACAGGGCTCGCGCCCATTGAAATTGAAGATACGGTCGGATAACCAGAAATGGATAAGTACCTTACTTCAATTTCGAGGGAATGTAGAATTGAAATACTACGAAGAGGGACATGAAGGTGAGGAACAGGTAGCCACAGAAGGAACGTTTTCTGTAGAAAAAGCGAATACCACCTATTATCTCACCATACCACCAGAGAACGTCCTATATTTCAACAGTTACGGGTACGAACAAGAGTTTGAAATACTTCAGTGGGGAGATGTTCACTGGACAACGTTTGCATATGCCTTTCAGGGGGTAACGAACCTTGAGATCTCTGCCACGGACGTTCCCGATCTTTCGCAAGTAGAGAGTATGGAACGCGCTTTTTTCATGTGTACAATAATGAATAGCCCCAACCTAAGCAAATGGGATGTGAGCAATGTCACGAACATGTCTCTCTGTTTTTATGAATGTGAATTTTTTGACCAAGACCTGAGTGGTTGGCATGTAGAGAATGTGACCAATATGGAAGGGATGTTCCAATTCGCCTCTTCTTTTTCACAGTCGCTGACAACGTGGGGGGATCGCGTGCAAAAAGTGACCAACATGGGAGGCATGTTCTATGGTTCTGCCTTTAACGAACCGATGGGGCACTGGAAGCTCGAGAATGTGTCCTATTTTTCACTTCCGCCTGAGATGAGCGACGAGAACTATGTAGCGACTCTACGCGGCTGGGCTGCACAAAAGAAAGAGGAACGTAGAAACGACCTGACTATATATGCAGAGGGTAAGTGCTACGTAGGGGCAGAGGCCGAACGCCAACGCCTGATAACCGAGAGCGGATGGGACTTTCACAAGGACTATGGCACCCCCTTTACTCCAACAGGCAACGAAGCGTTTGTCTTGGAATATAAGATCAAGGAGCGCAAGAAGCTCGTTGTTCCTGTATGGGGTAACGACCTCTCTATCACATGGCGTTATCTTGCCAATCCTGTTATCGCGGGAGGTGTAGAGCATTTCTCTGCAACAAGCCCTGCCGATTTTTACCATTTCGATGCTACAGCACCCGGCACCTACGAAGTGCGGATTGCGCCAACGGGGGTACGCACTTTCACTTGGGGAGATCTAGGGAAGAGTGGGGACAATGTCGCCCTCACGGTGCGTCAATGGGGGAGTGTCGCATGGAGTACAACAGAAGATATGTTTATGGGGTGTAGCGATCTTGAGATCCCGACCACGGCGGGCGTTCCCGATCTCTCGCATGTCACTTCGTGTTCCAGCATGTTTGCAAGATGTACCAACTTCAATTCCGACATCTCTGCATGGGATGTTAGCCGTGTAGGCGACATGTCTGGGATGTTCGCTTTTTGTAAAAAGTTTAACCAATCTCTAGAGGATTGGGACGTTTCCTCTGTCTATGATCTTTCTTATACGTTTCGGGGTTGTTCGGCTTTTAATCAACCGCTGAATGGTTGGGGAAAGAAGATGAAGGGACTTCTTAGTATCAATGGTATTTTCGAAGAGTGTACAACCTTTAACCAACCCCTAGACCAGTGGGATGTATCCAGAGTCGATATGTACAATAGCTTCACGGATGCTAGCGCTTTCAACCAAGACCTGAGTAGTTGGAAACCAGGCGACCTGAACTATATATATTTTGATGGTTCGGGGCTGAGTACAGAGAACTACTCCAAACTCCTGAAGGCATGGGCGGAATTACCTTCGTTTAGGGGAGTGACGCTCTATATGGGTAGTTGCCAATTCTCCGCAGATGCTGTGTCGGCACGCAACGTTCTTTGTGACGAGAAGCGGTGTAAGATTTACGACGGCGGTCTGGCAGGCGAGACCCCGAGCTTTGCCTTCGGGATCAAGACGTTAAAAGGGAATGCTAATAGATACATACCTATCCCCTTTATCGCATGCCAAATAACCCCTGAGGAACTTAAGAATATCCAAGTAAGTAATGAAAAGGTTAGACATTATTATGAAGACGGGTTATTACGTATCACCACATCCGATCGTATAGACGAAACAGTAACCTTCACGATCCCCGCCAATGGGAAACACGGAGCGCTGAGTGCATCGCTACACCTCAAGATGTATCATGAAGCAAACTTCTCTGGAGATAGAAGTCCCATCTATCTCCAACCCAATGCCACTGCCGAGCGAACCATTACAATCGATGGAAAGGATCTCAATGACGAAGAAAGAGCCTTCGATGTAAAAACCTATTTGGCAGACGGGAAAACCCCTGCAGATGCCTATCTGAAGTTGGAAATAGAGAAGACGTCCACGGGAGCTAAGCTACGTTTTAGCCCAATCAAACCCTACGATGGAAAGATCAGTGTGGTTTTATTTCTAAAACACAGTTACTATAATGGTTATGGGAGTCAAAAAAACACCGTCTACACCGTAAGGTGGCTTCCCGAGCTCAAGGATCTTGCTTTTGCAGAGAATCCACTCAATCTCTGTATTGGGGAGACAAAGCGACTCGATCTGTCGGTAATGTTAGGCGACAAAACGCTTCGCACCCAGAAAGAGTTCCAGACGATCGGCGGTCTAGACTGGGAAGTCACGGACCACTCTGGAACGATTAAGCTCTATGGGAATCAGACCCTAGAAGCGTTTGCCGAGGGGAGTGCTCAAATCACCGCCAAGACGCGCACCACACCTCAACTCTCCGCCACACTGACGGTGAATGTAGAGAAGCAGAAACCAGGACACAGGCTCTTGATAAACCACCCAACGCTTACGGCGTTTACATACAAGACGACCCCCGCCGATCTGACGAATCTACAACCTGGTCAGAAGGTTATGATCTCCATTACGAGCGAAAAGCTCGACCTACAAACCGAGGTTACGGGTACAGATGCGCGTTGCGAGGTCATAGAAAACGGGCGGAGCTACGCCTTCTATATGGGGAGCGATGAAGCCAGCTTGACCTTCTCCCAGACGCCCAAACCGACGTATCAGCTCGCTTTAGAGAACAATACGGGGCTAACTATCCACACGACATCGTCCCACGACCTAAATCACCTCGAAGAGGGTGAAGAGGTACAACTCACTGTGGATAATACCGATAACAAGGAGCTCATCGTAACAACGGAGGGTGTAAGCTACAGCGTGTTGACACCGAACCAGAGCTACAAGGTGACGATGGGGAGACGCTCTGGGACGATCACCTTCAATCTCAAACCCGTAGCGACCTATGCCTTTACTGTCAATACGGGGACTACGGGGCTTAGCTATACGACCGATCCTAGCGACTGCCATGCACTGGCTTATGGGGCAAAAGTGACTGTGAAGATTACGAACAATGCTGCGGGGAAGAAGCTGACGACAACCCTCGTTGGGAAAGACGCACTTCTGGACGTGAAAGTGCCCCACACCGAGTATCAGGTGACGATGGGCTCTTCGGCTGCGGTGCTCACGATAGACTTCGTCGTAGAGACGCCGACCTATTCGGTAACGTTTGATGCCTCGGCACTTGCGGGATTGGTAGTCCAATCTAATCCACGCAACCTAACGAAACTCTACGAGGGGCAGGAGGTATACTTCGGGGTAGATAACCTTGCAGCAGAGAAACAACTCGAAGCCCAAGTCACCGAGGGGGATGTGTTGCCAATGCGTACAGACCACGAGACCTTCCGACTTACCGTAGGGAAGGCGAACATCAAGATAAAACTCACCGTAACGGACAAGCCGCAAGCGCCACTTGCGAAACACACGGTGAGTCTTGCCAGCTCGATCACCAATGGAACAGTCAACCTCTCACACACGACAGAGGTAGAAGAAAAGACATTGGTACAACTCTCGACAGTCCCAACGAATGGCTACAAGCCTGGCAGAGTGACGGTGTACAAGAAGGGCGATCCCACGACGCAAGTAGAGGTGAAGAATAACGCCTTTCTCATGCCCGCCTTTGACGTAGAGGTGAATGCCGAGTTCGTTTCTGTAATGCACCAGATCGCGATAGACCCGAGTATTACGGACGGTACCCTCTCGACAACGCCAGCCTCTCCTGTCAAAGAAGGCTCTTTGGTACGAATTATCGCTCAGCCCACGAACTCCACGACCCACAAGCTTCGTGAGAACTCGGTAAGGGTGACAACCGCAGACCACCAGACCGTGAGTGTGAACCCCGACCTAAGCTTCACCATGCCAGAAAAGGATGTGACTGTGACGGCACAGTTCGTACCCACGACGCACACGGAAATCGTGTACCACATAACGATTACGGAAAACGAGCACGGGATTATCAAGACCTCGCCCAAGACACAAGCTGCAGAGGGGCAGGAGGTCATCGTCTCGTTAACAGGAAAGGAGGGTTACGCCCCCGACTACTCGTCACTCACAGTAAAAGAGACGACTACACAAAACACGGTGAACATATACGATGGCAACAAGTTCCGCATGCCAGCAGCGGAGGTGGTCATCTCTGCCTCGTTTGTCACGAAGACGTACACAATCGAGAGCGAAGTGGCACACGGTACACTCCAACTCTCAAAGACGAGCGCAGCCGAAGGGACAACCATCACAGTGACGGCGACCGGGGATAATGGCTACACGCTCAGCCCGGGGTCGTTACGGTACTACAACAAGAATAACAAGAAGATCGGGGCGGCGATCACAGGCACGTCTTTCACGATGCCTGCGTACGACGTGGTGGTAACGGCAGAGTTTGTCGTTGTCCCCTCGCTGTTTGAGGTGACGGTAACGAACCAAACCCCCACCTTCGGGACACTCTCTGTCTCGCCAGCGAGCCCTGTCAAGCAGGAGACCAAGATGACCATCACGGCGAGCCAGAACGATGGTTATATCTTCGATCCCACGACCCTCAAGGTGCATAAGAAGGGTGATGCAAACACGACGGTAACGGTAACGAACATGAGCTTCACCATGCCTGCGTACGACGTGGTGGTAACGGGAGGCTTCAAGACAGTTCCGACCTATGCTGTAGAAGTGGCAACGGTGGATAACGGTACCCTGTCGGTAGACAAGAGCACGGCAGCTGTAGGGGTCACGGTGACCGTAACGGGCACGCCCAGCGACCCAGCGAAATACGAATTGGTGAGCAACTCGATAGTCGTAACCAAGAAGGGAGATGCGAATACCACGGTCACGGTGTCGGGGAATACGTTTGTGATGCCCGATTACCCCGTAACGGTCACCGCACAGTTCGGACTCCGGAGCTACACGGTCACTGCAAAGGCTGGGATAACGAATGGGAAGATCACCTTCTCCAGTGCTAAAGCCAAGGTAGGCGAAACGGTAACCCTAGAGGCAAAGCCGACGGATGCCACGAAGTACGAACTGAAAGCTGGTTCACTCATCGCGTACAAGAAGGGCGTGACAACGGAAACGGTAACCATCACGGACAAGACCTTTACGATGCCCGCCTACGACGTAGAGGTGAGTGCCGAGTTCGTGCTCAAGGTTACCACGTATAGCGTTACGCTCCGGAGTACGGGACAGGGTGAGATCTCAATCAAGGACTACACGAAAGCGCAACTCGAAGCCGTACCAGCAGGAACGGAACTCGAGGTGGTAGAGAGCCATAATGAAGGCTGGAAGCTGACCAAGCTGTTAGCAGGCGATCGGGATATTCTTGCGACGAAGAAGTTTGTCGTAAACGGAGATATCACCGTAACCGCTACGTTTGAAGATCAAGGTGGTGCGGTAGAGGACACTCTGTTGGCAGGCATCGCAGTAGCACCGAACCCGTTCACCTCGCAACTGCGTATCCAGAACCCAGAGGAGCTCACGGCACGCTATGAGCTGGTCAATGCCTCGGGAGTAGTGGTTCGTGCGGGAGTTCTTTGTGAAAAGGAACTTGTTGTGGATACCGAGGCGCTCGCCTCGGGGCTCTACTTTGTGCGCATCGCGACACAAAATGGCGCGCAAAAGGTGGTACGGGTGATAAAATAGCCCTCTAGCCTCTTTTCGACGTAAATGCCGCCCCCCTGTCGCTTTGGCAGAGGGGCGGTTTTCTTTGTTTTTGTTGGGAATAGCCCCGTTTTCTGACACTGCTGAAAATATTCTTTATCCCCTTTGAACCCAGTTTCCGTCTGCCTTTTCGTACACTCTTCCTCCTCTCCTGCTACGCGCCATTTTGCGTTAACGTTTCTTTTTGAGAACTTGCCTCGTGCTTAATATAAACCATTGAAGATCATGAGAAAGACGTTGCACATCGTAGTAACGAGCCTGATACTGTTCTGGGCGTGGGGCGTGTCGGGGGTATTCGCCCAGTCGGGAACGGAACGACCGTTCATCACGAAGTGGCAGGGGAAGGCTGGGAAAGCACTGGTGATCCCCATCTTTGGAAAAGAGTACAAGCTTGTAATCAAGAACGAGAGAGGCAAGGTGGTGAAAAGCGAGAAGAAGCTCACCCACGAGGATTTGAAGTCCCCCTACGTCTTTACCCCAACGGAGGACGGAACTTACTCTGTAGAGGCTGGACCCGAGGGGGTGAAGTATATGAGATGTATAACGAATGAATGGAAAACAATAGGGGATCCTAGTAGCCTACGCGAGGTTGTCCAGTTCGGAACTATTACATGGGAGACGACGCGTGACATGTTTTTTGAGTGCAAGAACATGATCTTTGCAACAGGAATTGATATACCCGATCTCTCAAAAGTGACCGACATGAGCGGTATATTCAGTGGCTGTGCGACCTTCAACCAACCACTGACAGAGTGGAAAGTGGACAAGGTGACCAACATGCTAGGGATGTTGAGTGGCTGCACCTCCTTTAACCAGCCACTCAATGAGTGGAAAGTGGACAAGGTGACCAACATGAGAGGGATGTTCAGTGGCTGCGCCGCCTTCAACCAACCACTGACTGAGTGGAAAGTGGACAACGTAACCACTATGGGAGAGATGTTCAAGGGTTGCGCCGCCTTCAATCAACCACTGAATGGCTGGAGAGTGGACAAGGTGACCAACATGCGAGGGATGTTCAGTGGCTGCGCCGTCTTCAACCAACCACTAAACAACTGGAACGTGAGTAACGTGACCAACATGAGCGAAATGTTCAGTGGCTGCACCGCATTTAACCAGCCACTGAATCATTGGAAAGTAGACACGGTAACCAACATGAACTGGATGTTCAAGGGTTGCGCCGCCTTCAATCAGCCACTGAATGATTGGAAGGTAGACAACGTAACCCGCATGAACTGGATGTTCAGCTGCTCCGCCTTTAACCAGCCACTGAATGAATGGAGAGTGGACAGGGTGACCGACATGAGAGGGATGTTCTGGGGCTGCGCCGCCTTCAACCAACCACTCAATGAATGGAGCGTGGACAAGGTGACCGACATGAGAGAGATGTTCACTGGCTGCTCCTCCTTCAACCAGCCGCTAGGCTCATGGAAGATAAGAACAGTAGTAGGTGGACTTAACGAAACCGCGATGAGCCCATCGAACTATTCCCAGACACTCGTCGGCTGGGCAGGGCAAACGGATATCACTAATAATCTAGATTTCAAGGATAAGGTTAAGGGACTCATTTACAACGACGAGGGAAAGGCTGCGCGCGAGAAGCTTATGGGCAAAGGGTGGACGTTTGAAGGTGATATCCACCAATCCAGTGGCGTAGCCATTACCCCCCGTTCCTTACTCCTCGTACTCAACAAAGAAGTCACTCTCCCCTTAGAGAAATGGGGCGTAGAGAAAGCAGAGAAGGTTACCCTATCGACCGACAAAGGCGAGCTCATCTCCTACGAACTGACCGCTGACAAGAATGGGGTGCACATCAAGGGGCTCAAGGAGGGAACGTGTACTCTCACCGCCACCATCGCTGCCAAACCTGGGGTGCACAAGGCCTATACCAGCACCTGCAAGATAGAGGTCTACATCCCCATAGAGCGCATCACCATCACCCCAACAGTCAAGATCCTAAAGGTCGGGGAGGAGTTCACGCTTACAGCTCATATCTTTCCAGAGAATGCTACGAAAAGAGAGGTAAAGTGGGAATCCGATAATTCTGCGATCGCTACGGTAGACAATAATGGAAAAGTAAGAGCGCATAAGGCAGGGATGTGTTGGATCTATGCAGAAATATATGAATATAGACGCATAGTCACAGAAAAAAGTGTGGTGATCGTAGTAGACTAGATCGCCCCTGTAATCCGTATCCCACTCCTTGGAAAGCAGACGATTGAGATCGGTACAATAGTCCCAAGTAACTTTCGCGTCTCTTTTCGACGTAAACGCCGCCCCCCTGTCGCTTTGGCAGAGGGGCGGTTTTCTTTGTATCAGCGGCGGGGGGAGGCTATTTCAGAAACTCTACCCCCCTCCTCGTGTGGGTAAGTTTCAGGCTTCTGTCAAGAGCTCGGTTATCGCACGTGCCAATTGGGATTTCGCAAGCGCTACGTCCCACGGCGCATTGGGGCGGACATAATTGCTTACCACCCGGAGCGAGGTATAGGCACGCGCCCGACGGCTACATAGCAGCGCAAACGCGGCACTCTCCATACTCTCGACCTGTGCATCGTACACCTCTGGATCTAATCCCACTACCTCTTTTCGTTCCCCCGTAGGGAAGCTCTTTGTAAAGCTCTTTACTTGGCGCAAATTCTCTACTTTCCTATTGGATGCTATCAGGAATACCTTTTCTTTTATTATCGAAGGAAATGGGGTGTTTGCGAGCGAAATAAAGCCTCCCTTCTCTTCTAGCCCATAATCGGCAAACGAGTCTTCGGTGACCTGTACCACCTCTCCCATAGCAAGCGTCTGGGTATAACTTCCCACAAAACCGACGCCAAGCACCCAATCGTAATGCTCGAGGGGGCACTCCGCCAAGTTCACAAGTACCGAAGCGACCCCGACCCCAGTAATACAGCAATCCAGACCTTCGTCTATCACAAACTGCCCCATAAAGTCGGTTTGAGAAAGGATGGGGAGAAGGGCGCGGTAGCGCTCGGGGGACAAGCTTCCGCTTTTCAGCCACTCCTGCCAAAAGCACTCGAGCTCCCAAAGTGTAGCACTCACCAACAAGGTTTTAGCCATTAACGCAATAGTTTTTCAAAGTCCGTAGTAAGGGGGGAAGAGGTCTTGGGGTCTACCAAGGTGAGGGCTCTCAATTGATAATACGTTAGCCACGAATCGCGCACCGCACGCAGGTAAGTACTATTAGCTTCGTCGCGATCGATCTGTGCCTTATCCAAGTCTAGGACACTAATCTTGCCAATCAAGAAGCGTTGTTTTGCGATACGGAACCGATTCTGCGCGATGGTGTCAGCCTTGGCAGCGATATAGAGGAGGGTGGGTTGACGATTGTAGCGCATGACTTGTAGAAAGAGCTGTTGTTCAAATTCGTGGCGCATCTGCTGTGCCCGTACTTGCGCGAGTTCGTAGTTTGAGCGCGCCATCCGCAGCCTTCCCTCCCCTTGCCCCCAGTCGAGGAGCGGGATAGCGAATTGGATCGCAACCCCCTGCTGGTCAAGCGGCGACTGATACACCTCTCCGAGGTTCTTCCCCTGCTGCGTGAGTCCGTACGAAGCGCTCACGTTGAGTTGAAATCCTCGCGCGGCTTTTGCCTCGGCAATCCCTTGTGCCGCCTCCGTAGTCTGGAGTTCCAGTCGCAAGGGTGTTGGGTTAAACCTGTGGGCAGCGGTCAACATCTGTGGGTAGCCCACCGTATCGCCCGTATAGGGGACGGGAGGTATGGGACGCCAATCGATCTCTTGTTGCAGTCCGAGGAAGGTGCACAGTTGCAGCTGTGCATTGCGAAGGTTGACCTCTCCCTCACTCACCGAATTGGTTTCCTTGAGGAGATTAAGCTCCATTTGGAGGAGGTCATTCTCTGCAATCGTCCCGATATTGTAACGTCCCTTGGCAATCTGAAAGAGCGTGTCAGCATTCGCTCGGTTAAGCTGCGCCGTCGCCAAGCGTTGTTGTGCAAAGAGGAGGTTGAAGAAGCGTTCTGTTCCGTCTTGGGCAAGTTGCTCGATGGTCTGGAGGTAGATCCGCTTTGCCTCTTCGTAGCGTTTGGGTTCGAGCTTACTCTTCCAACGGAGCGTATTGACCGCAAAGAAGTTGTGTTCAATCCCCAATTGCACTGGCAGGGCGACATAGTCGGTCGTACGTCGTTGCCCCAAGAGGTCATGCCGCTCGAGTGAGGAGCGAAGAAAGAGGCGCGTCCCTGTCGTGCCGACATTCTGTTGGAGCGAGAGGCGTGCAGAGAGCGTATTGGCATTCTCTCGGAGGTAGGTATAGTCACCGCTAGCAAGTTGGTAGCGTGTCAGTCGCCGATGAAAAACGGGCACGGATCCCTCGGCACGAAGCGATGGCAAGTACTCTGCGCGATAGGCTCGGTATCGCCAATAGGCTGTAAGGAAGGTTTGACGGGCAATGAGCGCACTCGCCGAGTATTCTTGCGCTAGCGTAATGCACTCCTCCAGCGTCAACGAGCGTGCCATGGGGAGGGGCGACGACTGTGCCCGAGCTACCGAAAGGGTGCAGGTGAGGCTTCCCCATATAATGGCAAGAGCGAGGAAAAGGCGTCTATTCATAGCGTAACGATTCGATCGGGCTACGGCGCGCTGCGCGACGGGCAGGGGCAAGTCCGAAGATAAGTCCTACCCCCACCGAGACTCCGAAGGAGATCAGGACGGACAAGGGGGAGACGATCGTCTCTATCCCAGCAAACAGCGTAATGAGTAACGAGAGCGCTATCCCCACAAGGATGCCGACGAGCCCCCCAGTGACGCTGATAAGGATTGCCTCCCACAGGAATTGGGCAACGATGTCGGCACGCTTTGCGCCGATCGCCAGGCGCGTCCCGATCTCCTTGATACGTTCCATCACCGAAGCGAACATGATGTTCATAATCCCGATACCACCGACGAGCAAGGAGATGCCCGCAATGGCTCCTAGTACCCAATTGAAGATAGTGGTGGTGCGCTGTTGCTGTTGTAAGAGCTTTTCTGGGATAATGACGGCATAGTCCTGCACCCCCGCATGGAGACGCGCCAACATCCGATCCATGACCCGTGCCGTAGCTTCTAGGTAACGCGTATCGTTCACCTGTACCACAAGGCGGTCGAGTGGCGCATCGAAACTCTTCTGTATACCTCGACTCTCTTCTGTAATCTTGCGCACCGTACGGGAGTAGTAGCGGCGAGACAAGGTCTCTAGTGGTACAAAGATCGCCGCAGCGCTGGTTAGGGGACCGAGATCTTCTACCGCACCATTACTCGCACTCCCCCCCTCCTCCAATACCCCGACCACTGTAAACCAGAGTCCCGCAAACTTGATACGTCCGCCGATGGGAGCGTGTTGTCCAAAGAGCTTGGCACGCACCTCGTGACCAATCACACAGACCAGCTCGCCACGCCCAGCTTGTGCTTGAGTAAAGAAATGCCCCGCAGTACAGGAGAGACGATAGAGGGAAAAGTAGTCTACGGAAGTACCGACAACCGTCCCCGACAGACGTCCGTACATGGACTGTAAAACACCGTCATACTGCACTATTGGGCTGACATAACGTAGGGTTGGGATTGCGGCACGCATCGCGTCGACATCTCGCGGACAGAGCCCGGGCGAATAGCGTTTGGTTTGCTTGCTTCCTTCACCGTCCTCCTTCTCCCCCCCTTGTTGAGCCTGTGGTATGACCTTCACCAAGATGTTGTTTACCCCCACCTGCTTCATCTGTTCTAGAATCTCGCGTTGTGCCCCACTCCCGATGGCGAGCATACTGATAACAGCAGCCACACCAAAGATGATCCCCAAGGCGGTGAGGAAGGACTTCAGCTTATTCGCCCGAATGGACTCTAGGGCAATCTCAAAGTCATGGACGTAACGCCGCCAAAACGAGACCACGGCTACTTCCCTTTCTGTGAGAGACGCGACCAAGGAAAAGAGTCTCCGTCTTGTGGCGTACTCAGGTAGAGACGCGTGCCCTCCTCGACCCCTTCGAGGAGTTCGACCGCCCAGTCGTTGCTCGCCCCCATACGCACCTCCTGTCGTACCCCCGAGGCGAGATAGACGAATGAAAGCGAGTCGTTGGCATAGACACACTCCAGCGGGGCATAGCGTGTTGCGTCGTTGTGGTACACTATAATGGCGTTGCTGGTCGTCATGGCGGGGCGGAGTACCGAGTCCTGTTGGTCTACGCGTACCAAGACTTCGAAGACCTTGGCGTCACTCCCTGGGATTTGCTCGCCCACGTTGGCGACTTCGGTAATAGTGCCGCGGTAACGTCGCTCGGGAAAGGCATCCACAGACATCTCCACGGGTAGCCCAAGCCGTATACGGCTGATATCAATCTCGTTGACGTAGGTCTTGGAAACCATATTGGAAAGATCTGGGAGGATCGCAACGTTGGCATCCCAAACATTGACAGAAGAGCCCACCTTGCGCTTCTGACCGTTCCACTCTCGCATATAGATCACCATGCCAGGCTTAGGTGCGTAGATGGTAAATCGGTCGAGCATCGTATTGAGCTCTCTCTGCTGTCGCAATACTTTTTCTAGATTAAGCTGTGCTTCGCGTACCGAGGAGCGCGCCTGCAGGCTCTTGAGTTTGTAGTTCTCTTGTGCTTGGCGTAGTGAACGCTCGCACTTGTCGAGGCTCAACTCGGCTTGTCGGATGGTCGCTGGCGGTTCGTACTTCGACTGTTCGAGGATGATCTGCTTCTCGGTTCTCTCATACTCGATATTTTGGAGCGAGTTACGTAGCTCGCGGAGGGTGAGTGTCGTGTCGAGTTTCACCTTCAGGAGTTGCTGTTCAGCCTTCTCTACGTCGTCGGCGAGCGATTTGAGGAGGTTGGTCAACGCCCCCTTGTCGAGGCTAGCCACATAGTCACCCGAATCGACGAGCGTCCCCTCTGGTACGAGGTCGTTTATCTTAACCTCCGAGATCTTGAAATTGCGGCTGCGCATCAAGTCTGATGGACCTGCGATATTCACACTATTCTGCGCCTCTAGTTCGCCCTGTACGACGACACGCACGTCAAACGCCCCCGCCTGCACGGTGGCATAGAGCGCCTCGGAATCTTCGCCACGAAGCCCCCAATAGATTGAAAGAAGGATGATAATGAGGAGAAGCCCGCCCCCCACAACTCGTCTACGACGGCTGTGTAGGAAGGCGATAGTCCAGTTCGCCATCCGAGCGCCGAGATTATAGGATCTCGCTCACCTTGTTCACCATTCCGACGGCCAATTCGTCGGCTTGTTCTTGAGATCCCGCCTCGGCGTAGACACGGATAATCGGTTCGGTATTCGAGCGACGGAGGTGTATCCACCCGCCCCGCATATCAATGCGTACACCGTCCTCGGTATTTAGGCGTTCGTTCGCAAAGAGTTGTTTCACCTTCTCAAGCACGGTGTCTGGGTTGAGTGCTGAGGAGAGTGCGATCTTATGCTTTGCCATGTAGTACTGTGGATACTGTCGTCTTATTTCAGAACAGGTCTTTCCACTCTTGGCGAGGTAGGATAGAAAGAGTGCGATCCCGACGAGTGCGTCTCGCCCATAATGTAACTCGGGGAGGATCACCCCACCGTTACCCTCGCCCCCGATCACGGCCTGCACGTCACGCATCTTAGCGACCACGTTCACCTCACCGACCGCCGAGCTATAATGACTCCCGCCACGAAGCACGGTGATGTCTCGCAATGCCGACGTACTCGACAGGTTGGAGACGGTAGCTCCCGGCTTCTGACTCAGGATATAGTCTGCCACTGCCACGAGGGTATATTCCTCGCCAAACATCGATCCGTCCTCACAGAGGATCGCCAACCGATCTACGTCGGGATCTACGGCAAAGCCTACGTGTACCTTTTCCTTAACCACGAGCTCGCTCAGTTCCACGAGATTGGCAGGCAAGGGCTCGGGGTTATGGGCGAAATTGCCAGTTGGTTCTAGGTTGATACCTGTTATCGTTTCTACCCCCAAGGCTCGCAAAAGCATCGGTACGGCGACCCCTCCGACCGAGTTGACGGGGTCTACCGCCACTCTAAACTTAGCGTCTCGGATAGCCAACTCGTCGACGTAGGGGAGTTTAAGAATCTCGTTGATATGGTGTTCGAGCGCGCCAGCGACCTGACGATAATGCCCCAGCTCGTCGACCGACGGAAAGAGGTAGTCAGCCGCCTCGGCTGTTTTGAGAATCGACTGTCCATCGGCATTGGAGATAAACTCTCCCCGCTCATTGAGCAACTTGAGGGCATTCCAATCCTTCGGGTTATGGCTCGCAGTGATGACAATCCCTCCGTGCGCCTTTTGCGCGGTCACAGCCATCTCCACCGTAGGTGTCGTTGCATACCCGATATCGAGCACGTCAATACCACACCCGAGCAGCGTCCCCACGACCGTACGATTGACCATGTCGCCCGAAAGACGCGCATCGCGCCCGATGACGACGCGCACCTCGGAAAGCCCACAACGTCCGCGCAACCAAAAAGCATAAGCACAAGTAAAGCGCGCAATACTCAACGGATTGAGACCTTCGGTAGAGCGTCCGCCAATCGTGCCGCGGATACCCGAGATGGATGCGATAAGTGTCATTTTCCCCTATTCTACGTTCAGTCAAAGGTAATACATTGTAAGAAGTTGCCACACAACGCGCAGGTTTTAGTGTAACCCAACAGCGGCAAAGCCCCTCCCGTGCAACATTACAGGCGAGGAGGACTTTTTCCCTATCTTTATACAAGCCAAGAGGATTTGAGATAAGCGCTCCCAGACGCTTACCTATAAGCACCCAGTCCTTTGAGAAGGATGAGAAGGGACGGGCAACGATTTAGCCGACGTGTTCATTGGGGCTTAAGACCCCACGCAACGCCTCGGCAGTATGCCCCGCCCCTGCGGCGACGGTCTCTGGTGTTCCCGTTGCAATCACAGTCCCCCCCTCGACACCACTCTCTGGTCCGATATCGATGAGGTAGTCTGCACTCCGTATCACATCGAGGTTATGCTCTATCACAATCACCGTATTCCCGCGATCGACCAACGTATTGAGCACTACCAGCAGCTGTTGCACATCGGCAAAGTGTAGTCCCGTCGTGGGTTCATCAAAAATATAGAGGGTCTTTCCCGTGTCTCGTTTGGCGAGCTCGGTAGCGAGACGCACACGCTGATTCTCCCCCCCCGAGAGGGTTGCACACATCTGCCCGAGCTTGATGTACCCCATCCCCACCTCGCGGATCGCTTGTAGCTTCCTTGCCAAGGACGGGAAGCTCTCAAAGAACTCATACGCTTGGTTGACGGTCATATCCAGCACCTGCGAGATATTCTTCCCCTTGTAGCGCACCGCTAGCGTTTCTCGATTGTAACGCTCTCCCCCACAAGTGGAGCATTTCACCTGCACGTCGGGGAGGAAATTCATCTCTATAAGCTCATAGCCCGATCCCTTGCACGTTTCACAACGTCCCCCTGCCACATTAAACGAGAAACGTCGCGCCTCGAAACCGCGCACCTTAGCATCCTGTGTCGCAGCAAAGAGCGCACGGATATCAGTAAAGATCCCCGTAAACGTGGCAGGATTGGAGCGAGGATTCTTGCTGAGTGGGCTCTGGTCGACTTGGATGACCTTGTCTATAAAGTCTAGTCCCTCGATAGCCTCGTATGGCAAGGGCTGTTTGGGCGAACGGTAGATCGCTTGGTTAAGAATCGGATAAAGCGTACCATTGATAAGGGTAGATTTACCACTCCCCGAGACCCCAGTAATACAGGTGAGCGTACCTAGGGGGAAATCCACGTTGATGTTTTTGAGGTTGTTCCCCTTTGCCCCCTTCAGTCGCAAACAATTGCCATTGCCCGTGCGACGAATGGTAGGGATATCGATCTTTTTACGTCCACTGAGGTAGTCTGCGGTCACCCCTGTTTGTTGCGCCACCTCGGTAGGTGTCCCAGCAGCGATAATCTGCCCCCCGTGGCGTCCAGCCCCAGGACCGAGGTCTATCAGATAATCGGCAGCCCGCATCATCTCCTCGTCGTGTTCTACGACGATAATGGTATTCTCCTGTGCCTGTAGCTTCTTGAGCGAATCTATCAACTTGGTATTGTCACGCGGGTGCAATCCGATGCTAGGCTCGTCGAGAATATAGAGGACGTTTACCAAGTTCGTACCGATCTGCGTCGCCAATCTTATGCGCTGGCTCTCTCCCCCCGAGAGGGTGTTTGACGGACGATTGAGGGATAAGTAGCCGAGCCCGACCTCAACGAGGAAGTAGATACGGGAACGGATCTCTTTGAGGATCTCCGTAGCCACGGCACGGCGAGTACCGTCGAGGAAGTCGTTCAAGCTATCAATCCACTCGGCAAAGTGGGTAAGTGAAAAGTCACAGACCTCGGCGATATTTTTACCACCAATGCGAAAGCAGCGAGCTTCTTCGTTCAAACGCGTCCCGCCACAGGCGTAACAGATGGTGGCATCAAAGCTTTCCTCGAATTCATCCTTTAGCTCGCCCTCCCCCATCCAGACATTCAGTTTGTCAATATACTCCAAGATGCCACTATGTGTCCCGAGGAGCTTGTCGTCTTCTATCTCCTCGAACTGCGCACGCGTCATCACTTTTCCGTCTAATGCTGTGCCCGCCTCCGAACGCCAAGTGTCTAGGAGATAGTTATAGAGTGGGGAGTCTTTTTTCAGTAGCTTTCGGTCGAAAGGCTCGGGTTGCGACGAATAAAAGAAGGCGTCTTGGAGCTCTGGGGACAAATCCTTTAGGGCAGCCGTAGTCGGCAGTCCGTGCCCAGAGAGCCAAGCCGCCACCCACATCTGTATGGCCGCGTAGGCTTCTGTATTCTTATGCCCCTTGTAGAGCTCGTCTATGACCCCAGAGAGTTTCTTTGTCTTTCTTTGCTCGAAATAAGCGCGCGACGGTACGCCCGCCATCACGCCGATGCCGTGACATACGGGGCAGGCTCCGTACTGGGAATTGAAGGAGAAGGTATGGGGCTCGGGGTCTGGCAAGGTATACCCAGAGGTAGGGCACATCAATTGGCGGGAATAGTAGCGACTGCTGTTGTCCTCGAGATCGACGACCAAGAGGAGTCCCCTCCCGCGTCGTAGGGTTTCGGTGAGTGAATTGGAGAAACGTTCGGTGGGGAGCGTGGGTACTTCCAATCGGTCAATAATAAGCTCGATGTCGTGTACTGCGTAACGATCGAGCTTCATGTCGTTGGTCATCTCGATGACCTTACCGTCGACCCGTACGTAGAGATAGCCTCGGTGCATGAGGTCAGCAAAGAGCTTTTGGTAATGCCCCTTTCTACCGCGCACCACGGGGGCACACAGGGCAATCGTTCTCCCTGCGTAAGCGGTACGAATGAGTTCGTCGATCTCTTGGATGGTATGGCTTGTGAGCGCCTCTCCCGTGACTGGGGAATAGGCCGTCGCGACACGTGCATAGAGAAGACGCAGGTAGTCATAGATCTCGGTAATGGTGCCGACGGTCGATCGGCTATTACGCCCTGTGGTTCGCTGCTCGATAGCAATCACGGGGGCGAGCCCGTCGATATAGTCGACATCGGGACGCTCCATGTTACCGAGGAACTGTCTGGCGTAGGCATTGAGGGTCTCCATGTAGCGTCGTTGTCCCTCGGCATAGATGACGTCGAAGACAAGGGAGGACTTTCCACTCCCACTGAGCCCCGTGACCACAGTGAGTGCGTTGTGGGGGATGGCGACACTCACCTCCTTGAGGTTATGTACTCTTGCCCCCTCGATGATGATGTGGGTCTGCGGGGTTGGTTCGTCGGTCATATTCGTCGTTGTGGTTAACCTTGCAAAGATAGGCAATGTGTAGGTGGTAATACGTGGTGGCGCGCGGGGCTGTTTACGCTCCCTCTTGTAAAGAAAAGTTGTTGTTTAAATTAATTCTTACCTTTGCTGTGCGAGCGAGAAATATAGATAGGCGCTCGGCAGAACATTACTAACTAGTTCAACGCGTAATAATGAAAACACTCAAGCGTGTAGCATTCGTAGCAGGGGCTCTTCTGGCTCTCTCCTTTAGTTTAACCCTCGCAGGTTGCGGCAAGGATAAGACAGAGAAGAAGACGGACAACAAGTTCGGTGATTACAAACCCGTATCTGTCACTCTGACGGGTGCAACCACGAATTTTACAATCGAGTATGGTGCTGACGACAAAAACAAGGCGTCGATGTCTGCCTTCCTCAAGGCACTCCTTACCGAACCTATTTACACAGCAGCAGGGATCGATGCGAAGCTAGAAAATCTGAAGAATTTCAATCTTTCGAAGAGCACCTTCTCTTTCAACAACGATGGTAAGTTCGAGGCTAAGGTAGGGAGTGTAACAGCTAAGGGCAGCTATGAAGTGAAAGATAAGACGGTAACGGTGAAGATCACCGAGATGCCCGAACTCAAAGAGATGAAAGCGGTTTATGCCTTAGTATTGGCGAAAGAGATGACCATGACAATCGATGGTGACAAGCTCTCCTATGACGTAGATTCTCCCGTACAAGCTCTGGATGGTTTGATAGATCTCTTTACAATGGGCATGCCTGCTGAGACAGTGAAGCAATTGAAGGACGCATTCAAAGGCAAGGCAGAAGCCTTGAAGAATGCGAAGCTGCACAACGAATTGGTCAAGAAGTAAGGACTAGTCAGTTTCACATACAAGAAAAGGGACGCACTGAGCGTTCCTTTTTTTGTATGTGGTAGCGCAATCTCGCTCGTAGCAAAATCGCAAGAACGCCATGTCTCGGATAGCAGTCTTCGCAGGATCTTTTGATCCGTTCACCCTCGGACACCAAGATATTGCCCGTCGCGGGCTGGAACTCTTTGACCATCTGGTGATCGCCATTGGTCTGAATGCACAGAAACGTCCTTTCTTTTCTACGGAAAGCCGTCTGGCGATGATCCGTGCGTCGTTTCCCGACGAGCGCCGCATCACGGTGACGTCGTTCGATGGACTGACTATTGACCTTTGTCGGCAACACGGCGCTCACTTTCTGTTGCGCGGTCTTCGTTCTGCTACGGACTTCGACTATGAGTGCACCATCGCCCAAGCCAACCAGATGATCGCACACGACATAGAGACGCTATTTCTGCTTTCTCGTCCCGAACATGCCGCGATAACGTCGACCGTGGTACGCGACCTTCTTTCGCATGGTCATGATGTGAGGGGCTTCTTGCCCGCGGAGGTGGATATCACCCACTATCTTTCAGCACAATAGAGGGCTGGGACGGATGGGACGAAAGATCTTCTGTATGACACTGCTTCTGCTCTTGGTTCTGCTCTTGGGCAGCATGGTAGTATGGGGGGGCGCACCCGTAAAAAAGGTACTTGGTAAAAAGGCAGTGGTCTACGGACGCGTACCGCAATATGCGGGGCGCAGCATCTCCTTTTTCATGTGGACGGACTATATCACGCAGCAACGCGAGGTATTGGGCTCGACGGAGGTGGGCAAGGATGGCGCTTTTGAAGTGGAGCTTCCCCTCTTCGAGACGCAGTTGGTGATGCTAGATCTTGGGGTCTACACCTGCTACATGTATATGGAGCCTGGGAATCGCTACCGCGTGGCCTTTCCACCGTTGCGCGATAAGAGTGAGAGCGAGCGCCTGAACCCCTACTTTGAACCGATAGAGTTACAGATGCGCGACCTCGATGGTGATGGTCAGGCTACGAACGACCTTATCGCCCACTTCAATGCTTATAGCGATTCGCTTACCTCGCGGATCTTGCCTCGTCTTGCCGATCACGACTCTACGGTGAGTGCGCAGAAGCTCATCGCGCAGCTGGAATCGTATCCCATCCCCCCCGACCATCCCTTTGTAGAGCAATACAAGACCTACCGTATCGGTCTGATGGTTTACATGACCGAGACGCAGTACGCTCGTGGTCTTTCAAAGACCTTTTTTCAACACCGCCCCGTACTGCCCCGCAACCCCGCCTATATGGATTTGTTCAACATCGTCTATGACAAATACCTCGTCTACCATGGACGTACGGAGGATGGGCAGGCGATCTACGATGCGATTTCAAAGAGACGTCGGTATAGCGAGCTCGATACGATTTTACGACAAAACGATCACCTAGAGAATGACTCTCTGCGGGAGTTGGTTGTCCTCAAGGGTCTTTTTGATGAGTTTTATGAGGCGAACTTTTCTCGTGGGGCACTATTTGCTATCCTCGATTCTGTTTACAACACGACGCCCGTGGCGGAGTATGCTAATATTGCGCAACAGATCCGCGAGCGGATTTCGAAGCTCTTGCCTGGTTTTATTCCCCATGCCTTTACGCTACGGGATGCGACGGGTAAGCGCGTCAGTCTGAAAGATTTTCGTGGGTCGATGGTACTCTTGAACTTTTGCACGACAACCTCCTACAGCTGTTTGCAGGACTTTTCGCTCCTGCAGCGCTTTCACGACCGCTATGGCGAGCATCTGCAGATCGTGTGTGTGTGTGCCGATCAGGATTCCGCCTCTATGCAGCGCTTTGTGTCGGCTACCCATTACCCGTGGACTTTCCTCCACTATGGCGATGCGCCGCAACTGATTGTGGACTACGACATCCGAACCTACCCGACCTACTTCCTGCTTGACACGGATGGTCGCATCCTCTACTCCCCAGCCCCTGGCCCTCAGGAGAACCTTGAGCGTATTCTTGTCGACCTTTTTCGTCGTCGTGGTTGGGTACCGAGGGACGATACCAAAGGAAGCACTCCGAGTCGCCCCTCCCGCGCAAGGGATGGTGTACGCCCAAAGGTATAGCGGAGAGAGTGGGTATATAGAGAGATGGGTATATAAAGGAAGCCGCCCCTCTGTCAAAGCGACAGAAAGGCGGCTTTTTATTCGATAAGACGCGCAAGAGCTACTTGGATACTGTTACGCTCTTTTTCGCGCCATTTTGCGCCTCTAAACGCACGAAATAGACCCCAGCTGGGAGTAATTCTGTATTTAGAAATTCTTCTGTCCCCGTAAGAGCCCCCGAGCGTACGACCATCCCAGTAGCGTTGACTAATTCGTAGCGTACTGCCACACCTTCGGGATTGAGGATACGCAAGTACGAAGAGAAGGGATTCGGCGCTACAACGATGCTTGCCAACAAGGCATCTTCTACCGCCCCGCCTTTCTCAGGCTTGAGCGTCACGGTGCAGACTGCCTTTGCGTTAGCATTTACTTTGCTCACGACAGTTACCGTTACCGTGGTTTCCTTGTCAAAGGGTTTATCGGCCTTTAGAGTCAACTTGCCATTTACGACAGTAGCGGTGAGGGCGTCGGCAGGCTCTTGGGTTAGCGTAACCTCCTTATTCACATTGTCGGCAGGGGTGAAGGTGAGCACTATTTCGCGGCTTTCATCCTTTTTCAGAGAAACGTTTTTATCGGCTTCGGCGATGGTAATGCCCGTGGGCGCGCCAGGCTGTTGTATAGGGGGCGCAACGAGCGTCACGGTGCAGACTGCCTTTGCGTTAGCATTCACTTTGCTCACGACAGTTACCGTTACCGTGGTTTCCTTGTCAAAGGGTTTATCGGCCTTTAGAGTCAACTTGCCATTTACGACAGTAGCGGTGAGGGCGTCGGCAGGCTCTTGGGTTAGCGTAACCTCCTTATTCACATTGTCGGCAGGGGCGAAGGTGAGCACTATTTCGCGGCTTTCATCCTTTTTCAGAGAAACGTTTTTATCAGCTTCGGCAATGGTAATGCCCGTGGGCGCTACAAGGTTGTTGTCAGGTGTCGTTTTGAGCGTCACGGTGCAGACTGCCTTTGCGGTAGCATTTACTTTGCTCACGACAGTTACCTTTACCGTGATTTCCTTGTCAAAGGGTTTATCGGCCTTTAGAGTCAACTTGCCATCTACGACAGT
>CAUUCP010000040.1:0-21280 GCA_963543925.1 uncultured Bacteroidia bacterium
CTCGCTGGAGGAATGAGTGACCGTGGCGCTTACACACTTTTACGGACACTACCGAAAAAAAGGAGGACTGGAAATCGGAACACTGAAAAGGGGGCGTGTTCCCCACGCATTCGTTCCCTAATCCCCTAAAAACTTGCTTACATTGCTTATATGACGGGGGGGAAAAGAAAATGGGCGCAACCGACTGTCTAGTCTTCGCGCCCATTATTGTTGCTATGTATTGCAGTCTTTCGCTCCTGCGATTATTCTTCTGTCATCTCCTCGGTACGTGGCGGCACCTCTCCCTTGTTGTCTACTATAAATTGGATTGCGGCCTGTAGCCCCTCGAGGAACTTCGTGAAGTCCTCCCGGTAGAGGAAGATTTTGTGCTTTTCGTAAGAAGCATCCTCTCCAGGACGGCGTTTGCTTTCCGTGATGGTGAGATAATAGTCGTCGTTGCGTGTCGCTTTTACGTCAAAAAAATAGGTCCTCTTCCCCGCGCGCACTGCTGTCGAATGTACATCGCTACGCTCCTCTTGTGGTTCGGACAGTACCGAGCCTTCTCTTGCTTCCATTGCCATCGTCTATCTCCTCCTCGCTTCTAGTGCGTTTTCTACTATGCAAAGGTATACCCTTTTATTTAATAGGGCAATAAAAAAAGGCGATGCCCGTGGACAACGCCCTTTTTTATTCTCTCCGCAGGTGGAAATTGCCCCCCCCACACACGTGCTGCAGATGACTATTTCCGCAACTTGCGTGGCTCGATCATCCGCTCGGGCGAGAGGATCTCGTCCAATTGTTCCTTCGTCAGCCAACCTTTCTCGAGTACCAAGTCATACACACTCGCGTTCCTTTCCAAAGCCTCTTTCGCAACAATAGTCGACTTCTCATAGCCTATCACGGGGTTCAGCGCCGTGACTATCCCGATGCTGTTGTAAACAAGACTCTTGCAACGTTCGGGGTTCGCGGTGATGCCCATCACGCAACGATGCTCAAGGGTCTTCAGACCATTCTTCAACATCACAATCGACTCTACGATACTCTGTACCGCTACTGGTTCAAAGACGTTGAGCTCCAACTGTCCGCCCTCTACTGCCATGGTCACTGTGGTGTCGTTTCCAATGACCTTGAAAGCGATCTGGTTGACCACCTCTGGGATCACAGGGTTCACCTTCCCAGGCATGATGCTAGACCCAGGGGCTCGGGGAGGAAGGTTGATCTCGTTCAACCCCGCACGAGGTCCCGAGGCGAGCAAACGAAGGTCGTTACAAATCTTGGAAATCTTCACTGCCAAACGCTTTAGTTCCGAGGAGTAGGTCACAAAATCACTCGTATCTTGGGTCGCTTGTACCAGGTTCGCTGCCAGACGCATCGGGAATCCCGTCACGCGTTGCAGGTGCTCGGTACATTTTTCAGCATAGCCAGGCTCAGCATTGATCCCAGTACCAATCGCCGTAGCCCCCATGTTTATCTCTAGGAAAAGATCCGCAGCCTTGTTCAGTTGAGCACTTTCGCCCCGTAGCATATCAGCATACGCTTGGAACTCCTGACCGAGCGTCATGGGCACGGCATCCTGAAGTTGGGTACGACCCATCTTGATGACATCGCGGAACTCCTTCGCCTTTTCTTGGAACGCATTAGCCAAGCTCGTGAGTACCTCCGTCAACTCAATATTGAGCATGTAGATACCCAACTTCATGGCTGTCGGATAAGCGTCGTTGGTCGACTGCGAGAGGTTGACGTGGTTGTTCGGATGGCAATATTGATACTCACCGCGCTGATGCCCCATGATCTCAAGGGCGCGGTTCGCGATCACCTCGTTCGCATTCATGTTGGTCGAGGTTCCTGCTCCACCCTGAATCATGTCGACCACAAAGTGATTGTGGTACAGTCCATTGCGGATCTCATGACACGCCGTTACGATCGCGTCGCGAACGTCCTTAGGCATCAAACCAAGGTCGTGGTTCGCCTCCGCCGCTGCCTCCTTCACCATCGCCAGTGCATTGACGATCGCTGGATAGAAGGATAGATTTACCCCCGAAATCGTGAAGTTCTCTACCGCCCGTAGGGTCTGCACTCCATAGTAGCTCTCCAGCGGTACGTTGCGTTCCCCCAAAAGGTCATGCTCCAAACGCGTGTTGCCCGAAAAATACTGAGCCCCAGAGTGGATACGTTGCGCATTCGACTGACCCATACGCTGCGAGATCACCTGCATGATGTTCGAAAACACCTTGATGGTCGCGTCCGCATCCTGTTGGAAAAAACGTTTCCCTACTACCAACACCGACGTGGGTACCAAGGCGCGTGCCGAGGTACTGTGCGTCGAGTCCGGCATCCAAGATCCCTCACCGAGGAAGTCCCCCGTGTGAAACTGGGCGAGTTTCAGCTCCGCTCCATACGGACTTGTCTTATAGAGCTCTACCTCCCCCTCTAAGATGACAAAGAATTCCTCGCGTGCCCCATTTTCCCAAAAAAGCAATTCGCCCTCCTTGAACGAGACCTCGCGCGTGCTCGAGGACAAAGCTTCTAGTTGGGGGTCTGAAAGCGCCTTGAATAGGCTTATTCCTTCGAGGAATTTCTTCGTTTGTTGTTTATCCATAGCCTCCCTGTTTTATGATGTCTGTTTCAGAAAGTCCACAAAGCTAGGTATTTCTTTAGAACAAACGTGTGTGAAGCGTTGCTATCTTCCCGTGGAAAGGTGGGGGCGACCAAGGTTGTCATGCCCTTGTGAGACCATGACCCCATTCGTTATAACTCTAAGTGATTAAAAAATAACGATATAAGCAGTGTATTACGGGGGATTTATGCAACAATCTTCCGTTAGATCCCGTCAAGGAGACTGAAAAATTGGGGGATAAAAAGTTTTTCTTACCTTCGTGCAAAATTGTCCCCCTTAGGTGGAAAAGACTAAGGCTCGCCACTTCAGAGATGAGGTGGCTTATTTTTTTACAAAGATTTATAAGCCCCCGTGCTCCTACCAGCTCCCGTGACCCTTACGATACTGTCCTAGGAGAGTATCGTAAATGTCGCAGCAACTAGGAAGAAAAATAGGGAAATGCCGCTTTATATATTCCTTAATTCCTTATCCCCAAACAAGGCATGTGCGGAGTACACCGACTCTACACAGACGCTACACAGACTCTACAAAGAGGGAATTAGGTAAAATTACCTACCCCAAAACACCCTATATTCTATACGTATTCGTGTTATTTGTATACTGTACTGTTTAGCTCATCGTATAAAAATAGCGCTTTAGGATTCCCTAAAGTGGTAGTGTACACTATGCGTATTCCCTACAAAATACAGTTCTAGGAAATTCCTAAAAATCCTGCCCCTATAAAAGACGACAGGGCAGCGCCGAAGGAAGTTATTCCCGACGACGGAGTAGCGGCTTTACACAACCTTCTGGTACACCTCCCACACCCCGAGTGCGGGGTTCAGACCTTCGAAGCGACGTACATACTCGCGACTCGCGGCGATGCGTGCCGCCCGTTCACTACTCCCCATCAACACGCGCTCAACAGCAGCCGCCAACCCTTCCGCATCATCGGGATCTACATAGAGGGAATGCGCGCCCCCAGCCTCTTCCAGACACGAACCCGTACACGCTACCACCGGCAAGCCGCTTTGTATCGCCTCCAGAATAGGCAACCCGAAACCCTCGTAGCGCGACGGATAAACAAACGCCTCGGCCTGCTGATAGATCGCAGGGAGCGCCTCGTTGGGGATACCTTGCAGAAAAAGTGTACGATGTTGTAAGCGAGATTGCCTTAAAAACGCGTGAATCTGGCGAAAATATGACGTTTGGCGACCAATGGCGACCAACGACACCTCCTCGGGGAGAAAACGCAACGCTTGGGCTGCTAAAAGTAAATTCTTGCGAACCTCGATCGTACCCACATAAAGGAGGTATCGCCGAGGAAGTTGGTACTGCCTCCGTACGCTCTCCTTTTCCTGCTCCGTGGCAGCGAGGACAAAGCGACTACTTGCCCCTTGGTAGACCACATCGATGCGTTCCGCTGGAAAGTCCGAGTAGGCAAGGATATCCCGCTTAGTGCACTCGCTGATGGCGATCATCCGTTCCGCTTCCCGGCACGTGCGTCGGAATTTTTGGGTATAAAGTTTCACATCAAGCCAAGGGTAGAACTCTGGGTGGCGGAGAAAAATGAGGTCGTGGATCGTGACCACCCCTGGGATACCCGCCCTGCGCAGTCCCTTGGGGAGTTCCCCCGACAACCCGTGGTAGAGCTCTATCCCGTCGCGTACAAGGTCTCGAACAATCCCCCCTGCGCGCCATAAGTCTCTTTGTAAACGAAAGTGGGCATGTCGCGGGTAAACGAGCTCCACGTTCGCAAGCCCTTCTACCGAGGCGCGGAGCGCATCACGACCCGCGTCCGGGGCATAGAGCCGTAGCGTAGGGGCGGGCGAGAGCCCAGAAAGACCCTGCACCAGATTCCGACCATAGCTCCCGAGTCCCGTGCCATTACTCACCACTCGTTTGGCATCTAGTCCGATGCGCAACGACCCCATCGCCGTTTGGCTGTGTGCTATCCCCATCTTTTCATTCGTTGATTCATTAGGAGGTAGGAGGGCGGGCAGAAGGTCGAGGGGACGCTTAGAGAAATTGAGGATTTCCTACCGCAAAATTAACTACATTTGCACGACGGAGTGTCTGTCTTCCAATGGGTCTCAGTAACCGTCACTTTGCCACTATCAAGGGAAGGAAACTATCGTCTAAACAAGGAGAAGTCATGTTTGAGGGTGCTGACAACCAATTCGACGAGCTCGTGATCGGGATCGTGAGCGACCATGCTGGCGTGGAGCATAAACATTTTATCAAGGAGGCGCTCGAAGCCGCTGGATATGCCGTCGACGATGGCGGTACCTCAGATCCCAACCAATCTGTTGCTTATCCACTCTATGCACATCCTCTTGCCGACAAAATTGTCTCGCATCAGGTGGCGCTGGGTATTGCCCTTTGTGGCACTGGAAATGGCATGGCTATGACCCTGAATCGTCATCCCGGGGTTCGTGCTGCACTCTGCTGGGATACCGAGCTGGCACGACTCGCGCGCTTGCATAACAATGCGAATGCACTCGCCCTGCCCGCGCGTTTCATCTCTCCAGAAAAAGCCCTAGAGCTGGTAAAAATATTCCTTACAACTCCCTTTGAGGGACAGCGACACGAGGAACGAGTACACCTCCTAGAGGTCAATAATTACAACCGTCATAAGAAACACGCCGAGTTCGGATGCCGCTCCAAGTAGACAGCTCTTGGAAAAGCGCTGAACTGTAAAATCTGCAGCGCGCGCGACACAGAGAATCGCCCGTTGTAGAGACAACAAATCAATGACGCGACAGGTAGGGGGAGAATACCCTTGCCTGTCGTTTTTTTTACGAATGACTCCCGCGTTGTGACTGACACGGCTCGCGACCCCGTCGCGGGGATAGTTTCGTTACTGGATACTCTCCTAAAAGAGCGTGTACCTCCTCTCCTCAATACTGTTCCTAAAAATGGTGTAGCTAGATACTGTCCGTAAACGTGGGTAGTATTCGTAAAAGTGTGTAATAGGCAGCTTATTTCTCCACCTATTGCTCGTTCTGTGTACACACAGTGCAGAGTACTACTTTAGGAATTCATAAACCCATATTTCTACACAGATTCATAGATAATGTAGTGTAGAAATAATGAAATGTGTTATGCGAAGGGTTGTTTTTCTGCCGAATTGACAGGGGGAACACGCAGGCTACACGCCCAGTACACGCCCAGTATACGCCCGGAATACGTACGGAACACCCGCTCTACCCCCATCCCACTCCGTAGCTAGTATAGTAATTTAGGAATATACAAAAATTATACGCGATCCCGATCGCCTACCACCGCCCGTTACGCTTACGCACTCTTTTAGGACAGCATACAATAATCCCGACCTCGGTTTGTCTCTTCTAGGACAATTTCCGAAATTTGTACCTGTGTAAGTTCCATTACTGGTTTATAAATTCAACTCTACTTTACTACGAAGTGGAGCTTACACACTTTTCTAGGACAGTATCCTGTTAGATTGAGGAGACTTCCCCCCTTCGGATGCCGCTGTTTACTGCTCTGGGAGGAACAAGGAAGAAGTCAACGCTATCAGGTCGTAAAAGAATAACATTAAGGATTTTTCGCAATGAAACGAATAGCTATTCTAGGGCTAGTGCTCTTTCTTTTTGTGCTCGTTATCGGATGTGACAACCTATGCGGAGCCCCTTTTGTGACAGAGTGGCGGTGGAAGTCTGGGCAAAAGGTAACGGTGCCTATCCATGGCAACAATGTGAAAGGATTCGTACAGGGACAGAAACACCCAGATGTCAATCTGAAAATAGAAATCTCCGAGGGAAAAGAATGCACTTTTGTCGTCCCCTACGACGATACCTATGAAATGACGATCTACCCCGAAGGCGTGACCCAATTCCAAGTGTTAGATCAAGATAATCCTTACAAATATAAGGATTACATAACAAACGGAGAGTTCGATAAGATATATAAAGAAATTGAAGACTTTTGTGCCACACTCTTCAAAATAAAGCAATGGGGAGATGTGAAATGGAAGTCCATGGCATGGGCATTCGCGCTGTGTCAAAATATGATACTAGCTCCGAATGCGGGAATACCAGATCTAGGGGATTGTATTTCCTGTAGGGCGATGTTTGGTTGGTGCAAACGCTTTAACACGCCACTCAACGAGTGGGATGTCTCACATATAGAGGATATGCATGGGATGTTTGCTGAGTGCTCTAGTTTTAATCAACCTCTCAATAAGTGGGATGTCTCGAACGTAAAGGATATGAGTTTTATGTTCGACAAATGCCTTCGGTTTAATCAGCCCCTTGATTCTTGGGATGTTAGTCAGTGCCAAGACATGTCAAATATGTTTCGCAATTGCCTAAGTTTCAATCAACCGTTAAACTCGTGGAATGTCTTTAACGTGAAGGATATGCTCTGGATGTTTTATGGAGCTAAGAGCTTTAATCAACCCCTTGATTTGTGGGATCTGTCGAACGCAGAGAGCCTAGCTAGAATGTTTGAAAAAGCCGAGAACTTTGACCAAGATCTTAGCTCGTGGCATATGCCAAAATGTGAATCTATTGGCTTCGCTTATTCTGGGATGAGTAGCGATAATCTCTCAAAGACACTCATCGCGTGGGAAGACAAACACGGATGGGTCAAAGGAATCACTTTGGATATTAAGGGATTAACTGTGAACGATGAGGCTAACAATATCCTAGAAATGCTTCAAGAAACAGGGAATTGGAGAGTGTATCGTTAGAAACAGGGACGGAGACGTTTGGATTGGAGTGTACCATTATCTGATTAACCACTCCATTGTCTGAGTGCGGTTGCATACCGAGTTCTCGGGACATGGTATGGGATCTGTGCTTTTATTCGTCCCACGAATAGCGGCGTAGTCTAGTCCCCCCCCTACCCACCCCAGAGTACAGATCTGGAAGATTTTCATACCTTTGAGTGGTATAATGAGGGGACTCTTTAGCTCCGAGACAGCCCCCCCTTTTCTTGTCGGTTTGAATCATGAAGGTCTTGCGTTTTATCCTAGCTATTCTCTTCCTTGCTATCACCTCTTTCCTCATAGAGCGAGCCTATGCTGGTAATGCCCTAGTGCTGGAGTTTAATGTGACAGAGCCTAACGGAGAAATTGCCTTTCATGTAGACTGGATGAAAGACATCAGGGTCGTGATGACGGGAGCAAAAAATTTCGATGAAAAAAGCTTCACTGGAAACTGGCACTACAAGAATCTCCCCGTGGGCATATATCAGATCTCGATAGCCCCATGCGACCACTACGAACTCTCTACCTTTGTGTTAACGGGAGGTTTACCCTACCTCACCAAGGTAAAAGACTGGGGCGTCGATAATCCTAAGATCCGTTGGACCTATATCGAAAAAGCATTTAAGGGGTGTATCAATCTAGAGAGTGTCGCGGGGGATAAACCCGTCTCTCCCAGATTTCGTGACGCCTGGTGCTGGCAAATGTTTATGGGATGCAAGAAGCTCAAGGGCGATGGTTTGCAGTATTGGAGTGCTGAGAATATCTCTACCCTGAGTGCCATGTTCTCGGGCTGTGAAGTGTTAGACTTCGATATATCGGCTTGGGGAAAATTCGCTACCGAGTTTCTCAATGCCATGTTTTATGATTGTAAAGCTTTCCGAGGAATAGGGTTAAATCAAGTAAAGATAGACCCAAAGGTAAAGAAATTGAACCATATGTTCGCGGGGTGCGAAGCCCTCAACGCCCCATTGGATAAGTGGGATGTCAGCCACGTTACGCATATGACAGCGCTCTTTCGTGGTTGTAAAGCATTTAACCAGCCCCTCAATACCTGGAATGTCGCCAAGGTCGTCAGCATGGACTCCATGTTTAAGTATTGCGAAGCGTTTGACCAACCCCTAGATCAGTGGAAGGTTGAAAAAGTCGTGTATATGAACGCCATGTTCCGCGGGTGTAAGAAGTTCAACCAATCGCTCGCTACTTGGAATACGAAAAGTTTGGAAGAAATGGTGAGCTTCCTCCAAGACTGCGAATCCTTTAACTCCCCCGTTGAGGGAATGAATGTCGCCAATGTGCGCGAGATGTCTTCCGTCTTTCGTGGGTGTAAACGATTTAACCAACCCATCAATCAGTGGAAGGTCGGAACCGCACGCAACATGTCCCATATGTTTGAGGATTGTACCGATTTTAACCAACCCCTAGACCAGTGGGATACCAGAAGTTTATATAACGGTGTCGATCTCTTCAAAAATGCAACCTCTTTCGACCAATCATTGGCGAACTGGAAGCTAGAAAACTCCTTTACACTTACGCTCGGTCCCTCGGCGATGAGTTTAGAGAACTACTACGAGTCTCTGGCAGGATGGAAAAAGACACATCTCCCTTGGGGCTTTGAGATCCAAGCACCAAACATACCTTACGACGAGAACGGGCGTCTGATGCGCTATCTAATCCAATCGGCTCATAACTGGGAGATCAAGGGCGATGTCGACCGAGAGTGTTACCTCGCCTTTAACAAGCGACTCACCAAACAAGAGCTCAAGGAGGCCAAGATCCCCAAACTAGAGTATGCACTAGGCGCTACCGCGTTCCCCATCCTTGCCAGCAATATAGACCCCGACGACGAACTGACCCTAGAGGTCGCCGACCCCTCCATCCTCGCATTACCCAACGGGGAGACTACCTACAAGGTGAAAAGGAAGGATTTGCAGACACCACCCACCCTCCCTATTACAGGAAAAGCAGAGGGAAAGGCAAAACTCACTATCTCCGTGCCTGCGAGAAAGGGGCAACATCTCCCGCTCAAGGCCTCGGCACAAGTGACCGTATCGAAAAATGTCGTAATGCCAGACCCTCCCTCGCCCAACCCCAACCCTACTCCTAATCCTACGCCTACCCCGAATCCGCCTTCACCATCCAACAAGACCTACAAGGTAGAGCTGCTCCAGTCAGAAGGGTGTAAACTTTACGCCTATCAGCCGTATGGGAAGGTGGGGGAGGAAATCTATATCTGCGTCACGCCCAAATTGGAGTACAGACTCCTTTCCTTAGAGGTGCGTCTCAAGGAGGCCCCCTATACCAAGATTCCGTTTACCAAAAAAGAGAGGAATGGGGGGGACTATAACTATTATTTCAAATTCCCTGCTGCCGACCTCGTAGCAGAGGCGCGCGTAGAGAGGATCGTCTCCAATATTACCAGCGAATGTATCGCAGGACGATTTGTGCTTCCTGAAAAATATGCGGCAGGCGAGAAGCTCTCTTTCCACCTAGAACCTGACAAAAAGGAGTATGTCCTTAAAGCGAATTCCCTGGTATGTTGGGAGTTGTTTACCAACCAATACCAACAGCACTTCAAACATAAATTGGATTTGAACCCTGAGGGACCAACCAGTTTTAGTTTCACCATGCCATCCTTCCCCGTACATTGTACCGCCGAGTTCGAAATGAATACACTCCGTGTGGCAACCAGGCAATCCCCCAATGGCAGGGTAGAGGTCTTCGTCTCACATGCACTCCCCGAAACGTTGGTCTGGGTCTTACTCGTACCCGAATCCCCACTCTTTCGCATTAAGATGAATTCTCTCCGGTATTTCAATACCAAGAATCCGAGAGAAGGGAAAGCTATCGATGTGTATAATGATATCGTGTACGGGCGGTATATACTCAGTTATTTCAAAATGCCACAGTACGATATCACTGTCACCGCCGACTTCGAATCAGAGTACGCGTTCCCAAATGTGATTAATCCCCCTACGCCCGCACTCGAAGCGCCCTTGGCAGAGGTCACCGTGGCACCCAATCCCTTTGCCCATGACTTCCGTATCCTGAACCCCGCCCTAGAGGTCTTCCGTTACCAATTGCTCCTCCCTACAGGGCAAGTCGTACGTACGGGGGAGTGCACCAGCTCAGAAGAACACGTCGCGACTGCCGACCTCCCTGCGGGGCTCTATCTCCTTCGCCTCGTGGCCTTAGACGGTACCGTACGTACATTCCGAGTCTTGAAGAATTGACCAGACTCTTTCCCAGAGGATAATGTTTCCCATGGGGTAACAATTCCATGGGATAATAATTCCCAAAGGATAACACGTAGGGAGTCATGGCGCATCTGTGCAGATGCCCCCCTCTCAATCTTCGTCCAGAGTACCGTCGTCTGAAACCGACGCCCCTTTATTGGGTGTCTGCTGTTTCTCTTTCGCTATCTTCCGGTATTCGCTGGTCGAAAGACCGTACTTCTCCTTGAAAAGGCGGTAGAAGGTTGTGCGAGAATTGAACCCTACGATGAGCTCTATCTCCGATATCCGATTGCTAGAGTCCGTAAGCAGCTGTGCCGCGTATTCCAAGCGGAGGTTGTTGATATACTCCAAAAAAGTAGCCCCGTTTTCGTACTGCTTGATAGCCGCTGTCAAATAAGTACGGTTCGTACCCAGAGCCTTTGCTATCGAAAGTACATTACAATTCGTATCGCAAAAGCACTTCTGCTCCTGCATCAGAAGACACAGACTGTTGTAAAGCTGCATCTCGCGTGGTAGCTCTTCCGAGGCGGACTCCGAAAGCGGGAGAATGCCGCTCCGCCCCTTTCGCTCCTTTCGCTCCTTTCGCTGTTGTAGCTCTTTCTGTATCGACTCGTACAACAAACGATTCTTACGACGAAGCCTGTGCGTGTAAATAATCAACAATAGCACAATGGTCGCCAACAATACTGCTGCTAATGAACTCAGAACAAGACGGTTGTTGAGTAGTCGCTGCGACGCCTTCAGCTCATTGACCCTAAAGAGGGTATTGAGCTCATTCAACAGATTCGCATTCAGCCCCGTCTCCGTAGAGTCGCGCAATACATTGTATTCGTGGTAGCAATAGGCTGCACTATCATACCGACCGAGGCTGTAAAACATGTTACCGCGCAAGCGTATCCGATTGGAGGTTAGCGCCGTAAGTCCCGCACTACGGTACGATGAGATCAGCTGCTGATTGTACATCAGTGCACTATCGTACTGACCCAAAAGCTTGAAATACTCCTCGCGCGTATCCAAGACCAACGGCTCGATAGTCGACGGTCCGTGGGAGGCCATCGTCTCCATCGATTTGAGTAACAGCGTTGCCCGATCCTTATGCCCCAACAACAGCTCGGTACATACCGCAGCGGCATAGTAATAGGTATACTTGGTATACAGCTGACCCTTGTTCTCGGCTATCTCCCGAGCATTCGCTTTATCTAGTCGACTCTTCCACCGAACCAGAGCACGTTGTAACGAATCGGTCTGCTCTGCCTGATAAAGCACATTGCAATAGTCGCAGTGCGCGTCAAGCTCTATCATATCAACATGTTCCATCTTCGAGAATAGCTCGATACAACGCTTAAGAGATGCAAGCGCGGGTTCGGTCTCGAGGTATATCTGTACGTAAGCCACACCGATCTTGTACATCGCCACAGCCTGTCCAAAGATATGTCTCCGTTCCAGCGCATCATGGTACATATCCTGCATCTCCTGCAGCGCGCTGTAATTCCGCTCCTGAAGCAAGTACATATCGATCTGCAACGCCCGCAGGGTGTAGTAATAGTCTAGCTGCTCCGTTTCCAGTAAATAGGCGAGCGCGTCGGGAAGTGCGGCCTCTAGACGATCGTACTGGTCGAAGTTGAAGTAGCTCACCAATAGGCGCGTGTAGCTATACCCCGCAGCCTTCGTATCGCCACGCTGCGCATTCTCCTCAAATAATATCCTCAGGTACTTCTGTTCGCGAGCCGAATCCCCTAGGTCATAGAGATGATTACACAGTTCGGAAAGCGTGGCTATACGCTCTGTGCCATGCAGATAGGCAAGGGTTGACTCTATGGAGTCTATGGTACGATTGAGGGGTGGTTGTGCGAAAGAGGTCGTGCTCTCCAGAGCCGAAAGAATGAGGAATAAAAGTACGGATATTACTATGCGCATCTCATCGTTTTGGTAAACAAATATATCTAAAGATTGAGAACTGAAGGCGACCGAAAGACCTCGGACGCCGCTCCTTGTCCGCCCGTCATTACCCATTTTCCCCCTCTAAAAAGTGCCCATTTTTACTGAAATCGGGCTCGTTTTCAACCCGACGTAGGACAGAAAAAGACGTTTTTTCTACCTTGCAATGAGCTGAAATAAAGTCGTTTGCACAGATGGAACATTTTATATCCTGTATGGAACATACCTTAGAGACAATAGTTATAAATTGCCTTACGAACCAAAAATATAAGGTGAAATGAGAAAACTACGGATGAACAACTGGAGCTTCTGGCTCCTGGGAGTGCTGCTAGTCTGGCTACTCCCGTCTAGTGCTTGGGCGCAGCCGAGCGATCTGCCTTCGGTACGAATACGATACAGCGCAAGCGGTAACCCAGAGGTGAAATTATATTTACACGCAGGCGCTGCTGGAGTTTGGTTTCGTGATGCTCGCGGTGATGTCAGAAGACTTGGGGGGAGTTTTCTTTATAATGGGTCTCTCTCTCTTACCCAGACTCAAGGGGAAGTTTGGTTTTATGGGAAGTTTAGTGAGTTTCTTCTCAGTTCGACTAATGTGACAATAGAGGGTTTTGCATTCTCCGATCTCGAGAGTGACAAATGGAATAAGTTTGTTCGTCTGGAAATAGAAGCACCGTGCAAGGCGAATATTATCCAGTTGCCCTCTAATCTCGCGTCCAACTTTCGTTCGTTAGCATTGAAGAAAAGTGTAGATCATACGCTGAAATTTGTCGGTTGGGATACAAATGGACAGAGCGTGGATGGCTCGTATTGGGGGTACTTAGAATCGCAGATTCTTGCTGAAACGTACGACCAACTCTTTCATAATTTAACTACAGGGCAGGAGCTTAAACTAGGCGTCCCCAGGGATAATGATGAGGTGAAGCGTGTATCTCTTGAGTGTGTGAAACCAGAGTATTTCAATACGGAAGGTAAGTGCAAAGATCACGGCACTTACCAAGAGCGTTATGGAAATACTATTAACACCGAAACCCGGAAGCAACCCACTGAGATTGTCTTCGACAAAGACGGGTGGCTAGACCTTGAGGTGGCTACCTACGACTCCAACACCAACTTTACCAAAGGAGGGGGATCTACAGGTACTTCCGAAGTGAAGCAGAAAATGGTGGTCGTACAGGTAGACGGTGGAAGAAAGTTCTGCATGGTGATCCCCAAAAAGGGTGAAAGCGAGACAAGCGGGGAAAAGTTGAAGTTCTTCGCTCGTCAAGGGAAAACTGTGCGTTTGTGGGGAGATGCCAGTCTGCTAAAGGTGAGTGGACAGGATATCGTGAAAGAGATAAAGTGCGGAGCTGGGCTTCAACGTTTGCTCGCAAACACGTGTCCCAAGCTAGAAAAAATAGAAAGAGGTTCCACACTACGATGGGTAGAAACCCGCGATTGCGGAAACTTGACCACCATGGACGTCAAGCAGTGTAGCAATCTAACCTCCCTCGAGGCTAAGAATTGTAAAAAGCTCACTACGTTCGAAGCGCACAGCGCACAACTGAGGACGCTCGACCTGACCGGCTGCAATCAAATTACTTCCTTAAACATTAGCGATTGTAGCAGCTTATCGACGATAACAGGGTTCTCCGACTTACCCTTACGCTCCTTGAATGCCAACAGTTCGGGTCTAACGTAGATAACTGGGAAATCGACCTTATACTCCCTGCAAGCCAACAGTTGCTCCAAATTAACCTCAATAGACGCCACCTCGTGCAGCAATTTGACAACCTTCGAAGCTAGGAGTTGTGAAAAACTAGCCACAGTCGAAGTGCGTAGTAATCAACTAACGAATATCGACCTCTCCAGCAGTAAGGTCAAGAGCTTAGATATCGCTAACTGTACGGGATTGGCGACGATCTCGGGCTGGGACTCCTTGCCATTACGGATTCTCAAAGCCAGCAATACGGCTTTAACGCAGATAAGAAGCAATAACTATCTACAAATCCTGAACGTCAACAACTGCGCCAACTTAACCTCAATAAATCTTAGCTCGAACAACGAATTAGAAATTTACGAGGCTAGGAATTGTAGAAAGTTAACCTCAATCGAAGTGCACAGCACACGTTTGATGAAATTCGACCTCACGGGTTGTGACAAAGTTACCTCACTTGACATTAGAGGTTGTACGAAGTTAACGAGCATAATTGGGTTCTCCGACTTACCCTTACAGTCCTTGAAAGCCAACGATGCGGGTATAACGACGATAACAGGGAAAGCCTCCCTACAGACTCTCAGCGCGAACAGTTGTTCTAATTTAACCACAATAGACGCTAGCGCATGCAACCAACTAACAACCCTCGAGGCTAAGAATGGGGGAAGACTAGCGACAGTCGAAGTGCACAGTACGCAATTGACGAAACTAGACCTCTCGGGTTCCGCTACGAAGACCTTAAACATTAGCAATTGTCCCAAGCTAACGAAGGTAGAAGGTTCCCTAACCAACTTGACTTCGTTGAAATGTTCAGGAAACGTAGCGTTTACTACCGACTTCTTGAAAGGGGTGCTCGAAGGAACGAATGCTTCCCATTTAGAGACCTGTGAAGCGAGGAACGTGAATTTACCAGCACAGATCAACGTGAGCAAGAGTTTGAAAAAACTTGATCTCTATAATGCAAAAGGTCTCTCCTCGCTTACCGTCTCTACGGGCTCGGCTTTACAGAGCCTAGACCTCTCGGGTATTAGTGACTTGAAAGAGCTGGATGTCTTGCAGGCAAAGGATTTAAAGAAACTAGATTTCAGTCGTACAGGCGTAAAGAAAACTACTCTTGCGGGGCTCGACAAGCTTGAAGAGGTTTATGTCGCAGCAAACTACCCGGCTCGCCTACTCATGGAGCTGATTTGTCAGCTCCATGACCGCAAAAATCTGGAGAAGGGGCGCTTCAAATATCAATTCACTTCCTCTGAATTGCATCATGTTAATGGGCGTGAGGCGAGAGACAAAAACTGGATGGTTTATAACACAGATGGTGGTACAGATGTGACGGATCAGTGCAACTCCAACGTCACTTGTAACGGGGTAGTACCGCCCACCAACGCCGACGAAGTCCATCTGGAGTTAACGGGGAACACGAGGCTCTCCTTTTCGAGCGCGAAGAATACAATGGTTTGGCTATCGACCACGAGCAATAAGAACGACTATTACTACAACGACTACTACGTTTCAGGGAACTCTGCAATTGAATTGAAGGGTAAAGAGCATGTTTACCTCTTTACGCAACCAGGTGCGCTGAAGGGGCTAAAGATTGAGGAAGCGGGCACTGTAAAAAACATAGACTTAACGAGCCTACCAGCCTTAGAAAAACTCACATTGAAGAAGGCTACGCTGTTACAGTCGCTCGACATTACAAAGCAAACAGAGCTCACCGCGCTCGAGTTGCAGGGTGCAAAGGATCTAGCGTCAATTGACCTAGCGAAAAACACCAAACTGGAAAAAGTGTTTATTAACGATACGAAACTTTCGAACTTAGACTTATCCAAGCACAAAGTGCTCAAGCAAGTTAATGTAGAAAGAAATCAGCTCACATCACTGAAAATAAGTGCTTCGGTTACGTCTATTTGGGCTTATAGCAACCAACTTTCCAATGTCGATGTAAGTATGGCGCCTGGCATTTATGTGCTCCGGCTTGAAAATAACAAGCTTGCGACGCTAACTCTCGCCACCGACAAGAGCAAATACTCCGAGATAAGGCTCGGTTCGAATAGTCTCGTAACCTTGGATCTTCAGGGTGCTACTGCTCTAAAAATATTGGAGGTAGACAATAACGTGAACCTCTCAACCCTCAACCTACGGGGGTGTGCGAACCTTAAAGAACTCAACATGAGTAACTGTACCGCCTTCAACGAACTGAAAAAGAGTGGAGAGACAAAATGGTTCTTGGATGGATGTCAGGCGCTTACCGAGTTTAAGCTCTACGGTACAGGGCTCAACGCGGCCAACCTAACAAAACTCTATTGCCTTTTACATCAGGTCGCTAGCGGTAAGCTCTACGTCGTAGACAAAGCGAACGCAACAAGCCTACAAGAGGCGGAGAATAGCGGTACGAGCATTGCCAAGGAAAAGGGATGGAATGTCCTCGACTCTGACGGCTCCGAATTTACGGGGCGTACCATGAACTGCAATGACATCGTACCAAACAATGTCCCTGTCATCGAACTCGTCATAAGCGGAAACCTCACCGTAAAGCTTAAAACCAGTGCAAAAGAACTCTGGATAGAAAACGGAGAAGGCAATTACGAGTATAAGGAGGTGAACCCAGGACAGGAAATAGAGCTCCCCTATAACGCTTTGTTGCTGCAAGCACGAAAGTTCCACGGTAAGATCACCTCGTTCGATATCAGCAATCAGACTGCCGTACAGAAACTTGTCATCAATGGGCACGATCACATTACAGAACTCAATGCTGCCAACTGTACTGCACTCACGCAGGGCAACCTAACCCTCACCAAAATGAAGAGCCTAGCAAAACTCATCATCAATGGGTCGAATGTAAAAGAGCTAGATCTCGCGCAGTTCCCTGCACTCAAGGAGCTCAATTGTGCCAACAACCAACTCAAGGAGTTGAGCTTCCTGCACAACCCACTACTCGAAAAGGTAGATTGCTCCAACAATGCTGTCTTGAAGAAGATCGTGGCGCTGAAGAAGGTCGGCACAGGCGCCGCACCCCTCAAGGAATTGAAATGCTGGGGCTCTGCGCTAAATATCGAAGCCTTCAACGACCTCTTCTGTACACTCCCAGAACGTATTGAGAGCGACAAAGGAAAACTCTATGCAGTAACCAACTCCGCAGAAGCCAATCAGAAATTAGTGCCTAATACCTGCTACACATCTCGTGCTAAGGATAAGTATTGGGAGATCCTCTTAGCAGACGGTACTGAGGCCTCTACAGGGGGAGAGGAGAGTGGAAACCACGCATGCGAGCCTAAAAAAGTGACCAGCATCACCATAGACCCTGTGACGCTCGAACACCACGCAGTGCTAACCTTAAATCCAACGATCGAACCCGAAATAGCGGACGATAAAACTGTAGAATGGATTATCAAGGATGGAACCGACAAGCTGAAATTATACGACGGTGGTATCATTGAGGCGCTTGAACTGGGGACTGCGACCCTCGAGTGTGCTGCAAAAGATGGGAGTGGCGTAAAAACAGAGGTCACGGTAACGATTGTCGAAAAGAAGGTGGAAAAAATCAAGATTAGCACATCAAAGAACTCGCCATTCCAACTCGGTGACCAAGTACAGTTTACTGCCAAGATTGAACCCGAAGATGCTACCTATCGCGAGGTGACATGGTCAGTAGACGGTTCTGCCGCTACCATAGATCCACAAACGGGACTACTCCTAGCTAAAGCTACTACCACAGAACTCAGAGTAATAGCAAAGACGAATAGCCCAGATTATTCACAAACGGCAGAGTGTCGCGTAGCAATAGAAGCACCCACGGTAAATGGATTGCTGCTCACACAAGACCCCATCCTGATAAAGAAGGACGGGAAGAAATACCCACTCGGTGTGACCCTCGATCCTCCTACCGCAGCGCTCACTGGGGATCTGCAGGTAACGGTTTCACAGCCCGTCGCCACCGTGACCTACAAGAAAGAGACTGACAACGACGGATTTATCCGACAGCCGATTAAGCTCGAAGTACAGGGGATTCAAGAAGGAAAAGAAACCACGGTAACGATTGCGCCCACGGCATTCCCGGCGATATCAAAGACATTTACTGTCAAGGTCGTAAAGGCTAGCGAGTTCACAGAACCGACCGAGATGAACCTTCAAAAGACACTCGATGCTACTGTCGGTACTCCCGTGACTCTCACTGCCGAAGTCTTGCCCGACAACGCGACAAACCGCGCCGTGTACTGGTCTCTCAAAGACGAGCAGAGCGCTCAGGTCGTACGTATCGATTTGCAAGGAAAAATCACTCCACTCAAGCAAGGAACGGCTACCGTAGTGGCAACGGCTGTCGGAAAACCCGAATTGACCCAAGAGTGCCAAGTAAACGTAACCAACGTCGTAGACCAAGTACCTGCAAGTGCTAAGTTGATTGCCACACTCACGGTCGTGGCCGATGCGCAACTACAGCTACAAATGGCAGGAACGGGCAACGTCTATCTACAAAACACTGCTACGAACAAAGCCTACCAGTACTCGCTCTCCGATGCCTACTACGCCGTTCCGATCAAGTGCGAAGCTGCTACGCTAAAGATCTACGGGGCTCTCACCAAGCTCGAAGCAAAAGACGCGGGCAGCAACATCACCGCCATCGAATTTACAAAAGATGCGAAGCTCACCGAGCTCAATGTCAGTGGCAACGCCCTCACGACCCTAGAGCTTGACGCGCTAACCACGCTCAAAAAGTTGAATTGTACGAAAAATCAACTCACCCAGTTGAACCTCGTACCGCTCACAGAACTCGTCGAACTCCAGTGCGGGCAAAACCTCATCTCCGAGCTCGACCTGACGAAAAACGTAAATCTGCAAAAGATCTCCTGTGAGGAACTGAAACTAACGACACTCAATCTCAACGAAAAGACGAATTTGAAGGAAGTCGTATGTTACGGAAATAGTTTCTCTACAGAGACCTATAACGAGATCTACTGTGCATTGCCCACCACAACAAACGGTGTGATTATACCCGCCAAAGAAAAGGTGACCAGCAGTGCCGATGCAAATTATTTGGCTATGTTGGCTTCCTCTGGGGCGCTAGCGACGCAAAAGGGATGGAAGGTCGTTTATCTAGACAATACCGCTATCGAGACCACTGGGACGAAAACCAGTTGCCAGAAAAAAATAGCAACGGGTATCACCGCATCGCCTCTCACCGTAACGGTCGACGGAACGCTTAAGATCCAGTACACCTTCCAACCCGAAGGCGCTACCGCCGCCCTAACCTTCACCTCGCGTAACCCAGAAATCGCTACAGTAGATGCCGACGGGAACGTAAAGGGTGTGAAAGAGGGGAATGTGATCATCGACATTACTACTGACGTTACTGGCGTAAAGGGAGAATGTCCCGTTACGGTAAAAGCTAAGCCTGCAATTACTGCCACGGGTATCAAGGTATCGCCACTCACCGTAGAGGTCGAAAAAACTGCTAAGATTCAGTACTCTTTTGAACCCGAAGGCGCTACCGCCTCCCTAACCTTCACCTCGCGCGACATAGAAGTCGCTACAGTAGATGCCGCAGGGAACGTAACGGGGGTAAAAGAGGGCATCGTGATCATCGACGTTACCACCGACGTCCCCGACGTAAAGGGAGAATGCACTGTAACAGTGAATGCAAAAGGTACTATGGTTACTGGGATCAAGGTATCGCCTCTCACCGTAGAGGTCGAAAAAACCGCTAAGATTCAGTACTCTTTTGAACCCGAAGGCACTACCGCCGCACTAACCTTCACCTCGCGTGACACAGACGTCGCTACAGTAGATGCCGGAGGGAACGTAACGGGGGTAAAAGAGGGCACCGTGATCATCGACGTTACCACCGACATCCCCGACGTAAAGGGAGAATGCACTGTTACGGTGACAAAAGGTACTGACGTACAAGACCTCTTCTTTGCCAACGTACACATCATGCCCAATCCGTTCAATACCCAGCTGCGTATCGTTCTAAATGGTGAGTTACAGGGCATGCAATACGAGCTTATCAATCTCGCGGGTAGCACAGTTCGCAAGGGACAAATCAACTCAAGTGAAACGCAAATAGAGACCTCCGAACTCCAGTCGGGCATCTATCTCTTGAGACTATCTACCGAAACGGGGCTTGTTAAGAGTTACAGACTTGTAAAAGAGTAGTTTCTCATTTCCTCTACGATTTAGAGTCTGAACTAGGGGACGTCACGATGGTGGCGTCCCCTTTTACTTTGTCTACATCCATCCCCCCTCGCCCGCAATGTCCGAATCGCAGGAAGCATGATGCTCCCCCCCAAAAAAATGTGTGAAACAGTATCGCCCATTTCACCGCTTATATAAGTGCGCCTCCTCCAGAAAATGCCCGCGAAACTTACCCACTCTTACAGAGCTGTAGCGCGCGAAAATGCAGAATTCCCCTCGCCATTCCTACTCTCCCGCCCACATATTTTTGTCACAAAGGAGGTTTTACTCCACTTACAATCTATTGAAATAGAGAGGATTGCGCCCATGAAACATCATTTATTCCGTATGGAACATCCTACGCTTTGCGCTGTAAAGAGTATTGGTCAATTTTGCATCGATGATTCTAAAGCGGTACAGAGCATGGAACTCGCTAGGATTACAAAACCTATCAAAACTCATCATATATCAGGCACGTAAAAAGAGTTCAATCTTACGAGTCTCCATGCTCTGACAAAATACGGGACGGCAGACTCCCGCACTGGTAGTGTCCGTAAAAGTGTGTAATAGGCTGCCTATTCCTCCTCCTACCGCCCGCGCTTTATACCTCCATTACACACTACACTTTAGGAAATCATAAACCAATATTTATGTACAGATTTATGAATGATATGGCATAGAAATAATGGAATATGTTATGTGAAGGGCTGTTTTTCTGCCGAATTTGCAGGGGGGGACACGTAGGCTACATGCGCGGAACATGCGCGGAACACGTAGGCTACACCCGCTCTACTCGATCTCACCCCGTAGGGGGGATCGTATATATAGGAATATATAAAGCTTTATAAGCTCACGATTGCCGCCCAGCTCTCACCCTCTTACACACTTTTTTTAGGACAGTATCGAAAAACACCCTCCCCTTTTCCCCTTCCCTCTCCCCCGAT
>CAUUCP010000041.1:0-20787 GCA_963543925.1 uncultured Bacteroidia bacterium
CAGAAGTCTGTAAGCATCCCAGAACAGGTAGGAAATGGGGGAGAGGGCGCTTTATTTGATACCCTCCTAAACAGTGTGTAACAGGCTGCCTATTTCTCCGTCTACCGCCCGCTCTTTCTCCCCCGTTGCTGTGATGTTTACACCCTTCTTTAGGACAGCGCCCTAGTGTTCGGAATAGCCCCTCACTAGTTCTCTCCACCACAAACAAAACCGCCTCTCTGCCAAGACGACAGAAAGGCGGCTTTTTATTCGATAAAAGAAGCAGATGCTACTTAGATACTGCTATGCTCTTTCTCGCGCCATTTTGCGTCTCTAAACGCACAAAATAGACCCCTGCAGACAGCGCCTCTGTATCCAACACAAGCTCTTTTTCAGAAAGAGCCCCAGAACGTACCACGATCCCTGCGCCATTCACCACCTCATAGCGTGCCACGACGCCCTCGGGGTTCAGGATGCGGAGTTGCGAGGCGAACGGGTTCGGCGCTACGGCGATGCCTGCCAATAGGGCGTCCTCTACCGCGCCCCCCTGCTTGTTCTCGAAGACTGCCTTCACTTCCGTCGCTGCCTTGACGGTGAACTTCTTAGTCTCGGTGATATCCTTGTCACCAGCCGTCAGACTCTTCAACTTGTACCCCTCATTCTCCGTAACCGTCACGGTCAGTTCCGTACCATACGCTACTGCCTTGAGGTCGGATACGCCCGAGATAGCAATCGCGCCCCCCTTCTCATCATTGACGCTGGCGGTTACGGCAAAGGTCTTTTTCTCAAATACCGCTATGACGGTGCTCGCTTCCTTCACGACAAACGTAGTACCCTCGATCTTCTTGCCGTTTACCTGTATCTCCTTGAGCTTGTACCCCTCATACTCCGTAACCTTTACGGTCAGTTCCGTACCATATTCTACGGCCTTGAGGTCGGTAGCGCCCGTAAGCTCTATTGAACCCCCATTCTCATCATTGACGCTGGCGGTTACGGCAAAGGTCTTTTTCTCAAATACCGCTATGACGGTGCTCGCTTCCTTCACGACAAACGTAGTACCCTCGATCTTCTTGCCGTTTACCTGTATCTCCTTGAGCTTGTACCCCTCCTTCTCTGTAACCTTTACGGTCAGCTCCGTACCGTACGCTACTGCCTGGAAGTTGGAAGCACCCGTAAGTTCAATAGTACCCCACGCCTCGTTGTTTACGCTAGTAGTTACAGCAAAGGTCTCTTGCTCAAACACCGCTTTTACTTCCGTAGCCGCCTTTACAGTGAACTGTTTCGAGTTCGTGATATCCTCGTCACCAGCCGTCAGACTCTTCAGCTTGTACCCCTCCTTCTTTGTAACCGTCACGGTCAGCTCTGTACCGTATTCCACTGCCTTGAGGTCAGCTGCGCCCGAGATAGCAATCTCGCCCCCCTTCTCATCATTGACGCTCATCTTTACAGCAAAGGTCTGTTTCTCAAATACCGCCTTCACTTCCGTAGCCGCTGTTACAGTGAACTGTTTCGAGTTCGTGATATCCTCTTTGCCAGCCGTCAGACTCTTCAGCTTGTACCCCTCATCGTGCGTCTCCGTTACCGTCAAGGTTGTCCCCTGTTCTACGCTTAGCGTGGTTGCCGTACCGTGCCCCTCGATAGCTATCTTACCGTTTGCAGGCTGCGTAAGGGTTACGGGGAATTTTGGTCCTTTCACGGTGATTTTACACTCTTTGCTTATCGCGCAGTTCGGGTCTAGACTTGTTACGGTAATGGTGCACTCCCCCTTCTTCTTTCCCCAGACGACGCCCCCGCTCACCATAGCTATCTCGGGGTCGGAGCTGCTCCAGACAAGTCCCTGTTCTGCATTGTCGGGTTTTACTACAGCTACCAACTGGGTTGTCGCACCGATCTCAATAGTCTGTTTTTCAGGAATTGCGATGCTGGCAACAGGGACTATCTCGTCTACTACAGTCACCTCACATTTTCCTTTGAACCAGCGTCCATATTTATTGATGTCTACATAGACAGTACACTTGCCTGCCTTTTTAGCAGTTACTTTCCCATTATCGTCTACCGTAGCGATTTCTGTTTTATAGCACTCCCACTTCCACTCCACCCCTCTTTTCGTAGCATTCTCTGGAAAGAAGTTGACTGTAAACGTGAACTCCTCCCCGACCTTTAGGGTCTTGCTTGCAGGGCTGATGGTGATGCGCTCTATAGGGATGTAGACCCCTATCTCGCAGGTGCTGGTATAGGCATCGTGCACCCCTGCTTTGGCTGCGATGGTGGCGGTGAGTTGACACTTTCCCTCTTTGAGTCCAGTGATGTGCACTCCTTTCTTGTCTGCGGTCATTTCGTAGGATATGATCTCCCCTTTGTCAGTCGATAGAGTGACCTCTTCTGTTGTTCCCACTACGCCCCACTTCTCCAAGGGCAGTGTGCATTCCCTGTTGAGTACAAGGGGTAAGAAATGGGGCGTAATGGCTACGCCACTAGATTGGTGAGTGTCCCCTTCAAAATTCCATCCTTTGTCGATGAGCTTTTGGCGCGCCGCCTTACACTTGTCGTTGTAAATGAGATCCTTAACATTCACTCCGAAGTTGAGATTCTCTGCAATATCCGTTTGCCCTGCCCACCCCACGAGCGTTTGGGAATAGTTCGAGGGGCTCATCGCGGTTGTAGAAAGTCCACCTACTGCTGTCTTTATTTTCCACTTACCCAGCGGCTGGTTAAAGGCAGAGCAGCCATGGAACATCGCCCCCATTTCGGTCACCTTGCTCACGTCCCAGTGGTTGAGCGGTTGGTTGAAGGCAGAGCTGCCATGGAACATCGCCCCCATATTGGTCACGTTGCTCACTTTCCACTTACCCAGCGGCTGGTTGAAGGAGGAGCAGCCATAGAACATCCCGCCCATATTGGTCACCTTGCTCACGTCCCAGTTGTCCAGCGACTGGTTAAAGGAGGTGCATTCAGAGAACATCCCGCCCATATTGGTCACCTTGCTCACCTTCCAGTTGTCCAGCGGCTGGTTGAAGGAGAAGCTGTAATTGAACATCTCACCCATGTCTTTCACCTTGCTCACGTCCCACTCATTGAGCGGCTGGTTGAAGGAGGTGCAGCCATAGAACATCTTACTCATGTCAGTCACCTTGCCTACTTTCCACTTGTCCAGCGGCTGGTTGAAGGAGGTGCAGCCATAGAACATCTTACTCATGTCAATCACCTTGCCTACTTTCCACTTGTCTAGCGGCTGGTTAAAGGAGGTGCAGCCATAGAACATCCAGCTCATGTCGGTCACGTTGCTCACGTCCCAGTTGTCTAGCGGCTGGTTAAAGGAGGTGCAGCCATAGAACATCCCACTCATGTTCGTTACCTTGGAAAGGTCTGGGGTGTCAATTCCCGATGCGAAGATCATGTTCCCACAATGTTGGAACATCTCTTTCATCGACTCCCATTTCACCGTTCCGAACTGAACTACCTCGCGTAAACTACTCGGCTCTTCAATCCGAGTTCGCATATACTTCACCCCCTCAGGGCCAGCCTCTACGGTATAGATGCCCTCGGCGTCAGGAGTAAAGGTATAGTAGGGAGAGTCTCCTTCTGTTACAGTAACCTTCTCCTCCTTTACAGGATTATTGCTTTCATCTTTGATGACAAGCTGGTATTCCGTCCCTACGATCGGGATCTTCAACTCCTTACCTGCCTCCCCCTTCCACTTCGTGATGAACGGGCGTCCCGTCTCCGACTGGGCAAATACCCACGACACGCCCGACAGCCAGAGCAGTATCAGGCTCGTTACAACAATTTTCAACGTCTTTCTCATGATCGTCAATAGTTTACATTAAGAATGGGGCAAGTTCTCAAAAAAAACGTTAACACAAAATAGCGCGTAGCAGGGGAGTAGGGGGAGCATACCCTAAAGGCAGACGGAAACTGGGCTCAAAGGGGATAAAAAATATTTTCGGTAATTGTCGCAGAAAGGCTACAACAGGGATAAATCCCCTTCTTTTTCGCCCCCGTATCGCTAGGAAAAGGAGGGGATTTTCGATACTCTTTCTCTGAAAAACACTGCCCATAAAAGTGGGTAACAGGCGGTCTATTTCATGGTCTATTTCTTCGTCTTCCGCCCGCTCTTTCTCCCCCATTCCACACCACTACTTTAGAGATTCCTAAAGCTCTATTTCTATACAACTTGCTAAATAACGTGACATTGAAATAATAAAATACGTCAATATTATAGTCTGTTTTCCCACCCAATTTACAGACGCTACACCGACTCTACATAGACGGAACATAGACGGAACAGTAAGGGAACAAAGGCTCTACACCCGCTCTACCCCGCTCCACTCCGTAGCTCACTTAGCATATTTAGGAATACATAAAGCGTCATAAGCCCTCCGCTCCTCTACCAGCCCCCGTGCCGCTTACGCACTCTTTTCGGAGAGTATCTACTATCGATGTATAATCTCCTCTTCCCACTCCCCGATATTCCGCGTCTTTTCATCAAAGCTCACCCCTACGAGGTGGACAGGGCGTTTCCCTGCGCGAACCGAACGGAGATAACCCAACTCCTTAATCTGGTCGATAGCATCCTGTGCCGATCCCTGCGTATTGACCTTAAATTCAAAGATGTAGACATGTTTACGGGTAGTCACCACCATGTCAATACGTCCCGAGGCGCAGGTCACCTCTGCCCGCGCATAAATACCTAGAAGACGAAAGACGGTATGAAGGACGGTCTGGTAGTACTGTTCGCGTAGGGGGCGCCCCGCCTCGCCATTAGGGATGTTGCCGTAGAGTATCCCTCCGAGGATAACCTCGATCTCCTTCATCGCATCTGCTAGATTGCCGCTATTAAAAGCTAGGTAGAGGTTAGAGATGGTATCCGCAATATTCGAACGTCGGAAACTGGCATAAAGAGGGAGGAGTTCATATAGGAAACCAAAACGCACCTCTTCATTAGGATAGCCGAGATGGAAAAGACGACTCCGCGGGTCATACTTCTTGATCGTGAGGTAACCCGACTGAAAGAGAAGAGGAACGACATCATCGTCGTCGTAACGAAAGTCCTCTATTGAACTAGAGTCTACTCTTATATCACCCTCTAAATCAGGCATAAAGATCGGCATATTTCTTAGGTAGTTGACGAGATAGGAGGGGGTCGCCGTCTCGAACCAATAGTAACTGTAAATACTATCGCTCAAAACATTCAATAGACTGAAGGGGTTGTAGACCTTCTCTCCTTTGCGCGCGAAACAGTAACCGTCGTACTCTTTCTTCAGTCGTTGGCGTGTCGCTTCTACCGAGGTGTTTTCCGCTTGGGCGAGTCGCTCTATCTCGGGCATGAAATAGTCCGCGAGCTCTTGCTCCGTAAAGCCGCAGATGGCAGCATAGTTGTCCAATAACGAGATATCCTTCAAGTTGTTCGCTCCGCTAAAGAGGTTCATCTTACTAAACTTGGTGATGCCCGTCAGCATGGCAAAGCGGATATAGCGGTCGCAGTGCTTTAGCACCTCAAAGAAGGCGCGGAGCAGTTCGCGGTTGGCTTTGTTCAACTTTGGGTCTTCTAGGGTAAGTAGGAGCGGTTTGTCGTACTCATCTATCAAGATAACGACCTGCTTTCCTGTCTGTTCATAGATGTTTTTTATCAGATAGATAAGACGATCGTCTGGGTCGTCGTCTTTTTTTGTTATTTCGTAGTGTGCTTCGAGCTCTCGCAATTGCGCATTCATTCGTTTCTTCAATGTGTCGTGGCTTTCATAGTCTTTTGCATTGAAGTCGAAGTAAAGCACGGGACTCGCCTCCCAAGGCTCGCGTTGTTGCCTGCGGGCGATCTCCTCCTCGTGTGCTGCGATATAGAGTCCTTGGAAGAGCTCTTTCTTCCCCTCGAAGTACGCTTTTAGTGTAGAAAGGAACAAGCTTTTTCCGAAACGGTGCGGACGGCTGAGGAAGAAGATGCGTCCGAGCGAAAAGAGCTTCTCGATATACTGCGTCTTATCGACATAGAGATCTCCATCTCTACGCAACTGTTTGAAGCTTTGCGTACTGATAGGTAAGCGGCGTGGATAGTTCATCTGCGATCTGTTTTCGTTGCTACGAAGGTAGTGAAAAAAGCACTAGCCCCTCGTGCGCCCCGTACAAACAAAACCGCCCCTCTGCTAAAGCGACAGAAAGACGGCTTTTATGGGATTATTGCACACTAACACCATTTACACCAATGATTTTTAGTAACTTAGTGCTGCAATTGAGCAAGGAAATCTAGAAAGGGATGGGGAAAATAGGCATGCAGGAAAGCGGCGCAAAGGGTTATCTAGAAGCGTTGCTAGGCGGTGCGAAGGTCGAGTGGAAGCCACTGGGGGAGGTGTGTAAAATTATCCGCGGCGAACGAGTCACAAAGAAAGATTTGTTAAAAGATGGACAATACCCTGTGGTAAGTGGCGGGGTCGGTTATATGGGCTTTCTAGATCGTTACAACAGAGAAGAGAATACGGTGACAATTGCACAATATGGTACAGCTGGTGTTATCGCTTGGCAAACACAACGTTTTTGGGCAAATGATGTTTGCTATTCAGTTCTTCCTAACTGCGAGCAATTACATAACAAGTTTTTGTATTATTTCCTAGCTAACAAACAACAGCATATATACGCGCTGGTGAATAAAGAGGCTTACCCTCCAAGCCTTGATAGGAGAAAAATTCTTGCCATAGAAATCCCCCTCCCCCCACTCCCTATCCAACAGCAAATCGTGGACATCCTCGACAAGTTCCACACCCTAGTCCACTCCCTTACCGAAGGGCTACCCGCCGAGATTTCCCTGCGGCGCCAGCAGTACGAGTACTATCGCAACCAGTTGTTGCGATTCCCAAGGTAGCGAGGGGGTATCTGTAAAAGTGCCTAAGCCTCACTAGTTTCCTAGGCGCTCGGGCTCTTATCCATCGTTGGATATACGCTACCTACCGTTGGCTATCCCCTATACGCCCTTACCGCAAGAGGTTCTCTATGTAGCTCTTGCTCTTATCGTACTTTAGGTCGTGCAATACCCCTGAGTTCACGCCAATGCGGAAACTGTAACTGCGGAGCTGTCCAAAGGGGACGACGTTCAGCGACATGCTCCAACAGTGGAGGTCGCGTGATATACTCACCGAGGTCGTACTAAATTTCTCTGCCACAAAGTCATACCCCGAGTTGAAAGAGATCTGCCACTCCTTGGCTAGCGTTAAGCTCCCAGAGAAGGAAAGGGACTGCAGACTCGATCGCCGATTCCCTATCTTGGAGTAAGAGAAGTTATAATTTACCGAGAGATTCCACGGCGCCGTAAACGCATCGTAGCGTTGGACGAGAAAGTCCGCGCCCGTCGCCATATCATAGGGAATATACCCCGGAAGGTAGCTGAGGTAGGTCGTCTGTAGCTCATCCCCCTTGTATCCCAATACCTTATTCAGCGAAAAAGAAGCACTCCAACTCACCCGTTCAAAGCGTAAGGGGATCGCATGACGCTTGCTATAGTACTCGTTGCGTAGACGACCGTTCTGGTCTGTGGCATACGGAGAAAAGGAGGCATTGGCAGAAAGGTTCAGGAAGCTGAGAAAGTTCGTATGTGCCGCCACCGAAAGCGGTGACCACCCCATAGAGTCTGCTAGGAAATTGTACCCCGTGCTGAAGTTCAAGCTCTCTAGCAGGGGGATCTTCTTATCCTCTACCTTGGCGGTGTCTTGTGGTGATTTGGGTTTTCCGCGAAGCTTCATCTCCCAATTGTTACCAAGGGAGAAATGAAGACTCCCAGATTGCCCCGCAGGCGCCCCTCCGTAGACCGTGTTGGCGAAGTAGGAATAGCGCATCTGTTCCCCCGTCTCGTTGCGCTGCACACTCCCATACATCCCATATTTGGGGTCGCTAAAGTCTGGGTGATAAGAAAGAGAGACAGTGGGCGTCAGTACGTGACGAATCGCTTTGATCGGACTCTGGGGAATGAACGCGTACATCCCATACAGCTTCGTCGACAGCCCCAGCCCCGTCGAATAGTACCACGTGCGCGCGAAGCCATTTACAGTGTCTAGGACGGGCTTTTTCTCAACCCCATCCCAATGGTAACGGGTGGTGCGCAGATACCAGTTCTCGTTGTAGGAGACCGAGGGCGATAGATTGATATACTTCAGGAGCGTAAAGGAGGTCGAGGCTGTGGCGCGATGCTCCATACCGTTGCGCATCCGCTTTTTCGCTTCTTCTGTAAAAAGAAGGTTCTCTTTGATGCGCAGCGAGTTCTGAAGCGCGGTATTGTAGGTGACCCCTATTCGTTCGTACCATCGCTGTGCTCCTACAGCATGTTTTCGTTTGAAGGGATAGAGGCGTTGTACGTTGAAGGCTATATTGGGCAGTCGTAGGTCAACCATACTGTCGCGCGAGTTCTGGGAGTGATTGAGCGTTACGCTCAGGTTAAAGGGTTTACCAGGAAAGGAGCGGTTGTAGGCGATTGAGGACATGATCTGGTTTGAGAGGAAGTCCTGCGTATTACGGGCATTGAAACGGTTGTAGGAGGAAGACCCGAAAGTGACGTTGGCGTTGAATGAGGTGTTGGGGTTCGAAGCGCGATCTTGCGTATGATTCCACGTAATGCGATAGTTCGAATGGATGGAACGCTCTGGGGTATTCTCCTGTCCCGAGGCAATGTAGGAGTAAGCATATCCCAAGCGTCCCGAGAATTTGTAGCGGAGTTTGTAGTTCGTAGCAAGGTTCAGATCCCAAGAACCCCGTGTATAGTAGCCCCCGAGTACCGTCAGGTCGAAGTAATCGTTCAACCCAAGGTAGAAACCGCCATTCCGAAGGAAGAAGCCCCGCGCCTGCTCCTCACCGTATTCGGGAGGGATGATCCCCGAGGATCGCTTGCTCGTATTGGGGAAGAAGCCAAACGGGATCCCGATAGGGGCTGGCACATCAGCAATGACCAGGTAGGCAAGGTCGGTAAAAATCTTATCGTTCGGGATCACCTTGGCGCGTGTCAAGGCAAGGTAGAAGTGCGGGTGTCGTAGGTCGCACGTCGTGAACTTACCATCACCGACGTAGATCACGTCGTTGGGCATCTTTTTTATCACCTCGCCATGTAGATACCCTTCTTGTACAGTCGTTATGACGCCAGTAATGCGCGCCTTCCGGGAAACGAAGTTGTAACGGATGTCCGTCATGGTATACTTGTCGCTCCCCTCCGTAAAGATTGGGTCTCCAGAAGTCTTTCCCGTAGAGTCTTTGACGCCACGCGCAAAGAGCTCCCGTTCTTGGAGGTCAACGTCTATGCGTTGTGCCTCGAATTGTTGTGTCTTGTACGAGAGTTTCGCCTTGCCCTGAAGGGATACCGTGCGCCGCGCGAGGTCGTACACCATCGAGTCAGAGGCGTGGGAGACGATCTGCGCATCCAGCATCCCCACATCGTCAGAAAGACGTCGGGACGTCAACGTGTCAGTGCGAGAAAGAGTATCTGAGCGAGAAAGAGTATCCGAAAGCTGATGGTACTCAAAAGTACGCTCCCCCGCCACTGCACCCCCTCCAGTACACAAAAACGTGCCTAGAAGCCATAAGCAGAGGAACTGAAAGAATAATAGTACCTTTGTGTTGTTCAAAGTCCCAACCTTTGTTGGGCAAAGGTAGTGCAATTTCAATTGGTAGCAGATGTCTCCGCAAGAGACCCTTCTCACCTACACCCGTACGCTCCTTCTCATCCTGGCATTGTGCTCTGTAGCGCAGTGTGTGTGCGCACAGCCCGAGCAGAAAAGTAATCTCCTCTCCACCCTCGTCATTGATGCTGGGCATGGCGGGAAAGATCCCGGCACGGAGGGAAAGCACTCCCAAGAGAAAAATGTAACACTCGCCGTAGCCTTGAAACTAGGAAAACTGGTCAAGGAGACCTACCCAGAAATCAAGACTGTATTTACGCGTGAAACCGACGAGTTCATCGAGCTCAATCAACGCACAGCAATCGCCAACGAGTGTAAGGCTGACCTCTTCATCTCCATACATTGCAATGCCGCAGCATCCACCGCAGCTGTAGGCACGGAAACCTTCGTCATGGGGTTGCATACATCAAAGTCCAACCTAGAGGTCGCACAACGAGAAAACTCCGTTATCTCCTACGAGTCCGATTATTCGACCAAGTACGAGGGCTATGACCCCAAGTCCCCCGAGTCGTTTATGATTTTCTCCCTCATGCAAAACGTCTTCCTAGACCAGAGTCTAGAGCTCGCTACGAGTATACAACGGCAGTTCACAGGGAATCTACAACGCACCGATCGGGGGGTGAAACAGGCCGGATTCCTAGTGCTCTACAAGAGTAGCATGCCATCGGTCCTCATCGAGCTAGGATTCCTTTCCAACCCAAAGGAGGAAAAATACTTGTTGTCGGATAAGGGACAACAAGAGCTCGCAAAGGCTATCTTCAACGCCTTTGTCGAGTATAAGAAACAATGGGATGCCCACGCTGTACAACCCTTAGCTGTGGGAAGGCTGCAGGAACAAAAGAAGGAAGAGAAAAAGGAAGAGAAAAAGCAGGAGAAGAAGGAGGAGAAGAAGGAAGAGAAGAAGGAAGAGCCCCAAAGTACGTCCCCAGATTCGGTCACGCCCCCCGCAAATACTCCCTCTACATCGAAAAAGACACCTGCTTCCACAACACCTACCCCGAAAGAAGCGCGACGTCGCTACCGTGTGCAAGTGGCTACGGTCAGTAAACCCATCCCTCCACAACATCAGTTACGTAAACGTTATCCAGACTTGCAGGAGTGTAAGGAGGGGAAACTCTACCGCTACTACACGGGCGAATATACCGATCCAGAGAAGGCAAAAGCTTATCTCGAACAGGTGCGACGTCACTTCCCAGACGCCTTCCTCGTCGCATTTGAGGGGGGAAAGAAAGTGGCGCTCTAGCAAGTCCTGTGACCACCAAACTAAGCAAATGACGAAACATGCATAAATTCACCCGACAAACGTGGGTCATCGGACTTTTTACGCTGGTCGTAATTGCGGGCGGCGTGCTTGGCTACCAGTTCCTGAGAGGACAGAATCTCTTCCATCGGAACAGTTTCTACTACGCTTATTTCCAAGATATCGGTGGGCTCTATGTCACCAATCGTATCACTATCAATGGATTGACCGTCGGGCGCGTCTCCCAGCTCTCGTTTGTCAATGATGGTACGGGACGTATCCTAGCGCAGTTCTCTTTCCCGCCCGATATCCGATTACAGCATACCACGCAAGCAGAAATCGCGAATGCGGGACTCATTGGCGGAAGTATCGTCCGTCTGCACGCAGCGTACGGCAACGGTCCCTATTTGAACCCAGGCGATACCATTCCGGGCCTCACGGAGATGCCCTATGCACAGACGTTTTCTACACAAGTAGGTCCTCTCCTTGCCCAGGTCGATACTGTGGTGAACTCCCTAAAGCGTGTCTTACGAGTTACAGAAAACAACCTTACGGACGAACGCGCCAAGGCGCTCTATACCGAGGCCTACGCGCTGCTCTCCAATCTGCGTAAAACCTCGGAAGCCTTGCCGGCAACTCTCGCACAGGCCAATGCCTCCCTCTCCTCTCTAAATGGACAGGTAAAGGCGATCGGTAACCGTTGGACGAAAACCCTTGACGAATTACAGCCATCCCTCGGGGAGGTGGTACGACGCTCGGATACCCTACTCCTCGCGGCTGCATCGCTTTTACAAGGAATGAAGGAGGGCAAGGGATCGATGGGGAAGTTACTGCAGGACGAAGCCCTCTATAACAATTTCCAAACCACGGTGCGTGCCCTCGATTCGATCCTGGCCGAGGTGAAAGCAAATCCCAGACGCTATTTCAATTTCTCGATATTCTAACGCGCAACCGATCCTCTTGCCACCGAGCGCCTTATGGGCTCGAACCAGACCACCAGAAATCTCTAAGGAGATAGGGGCACAAAATAGCCCCAGTGGGTTTTCCGTTACTATATCGCACGTAACCTAAAGTTACGCAGTGTCAGATTTGACGAATCTCAATATTCACATCACATGAAACGTAACCTTTTTCCCTCACTCGCCATACTATCGTTCGCGATCTCTTCATTCGGACTCTCGGGGTGTACCTCTCCGCAGTCTGGACAGCAGCAAGAGACTACAGCATTGGCAGCAACGAACGTAGTAGAGACGACCGCGGGGCAATCGTCACGCGTAGCACAAGCTACGTCGCTACTCAAAGCCTTTGAAACGGGAAATACCGACGTTTTGCGTTTTGTACACCCAACGCTTTTGAAACAACACGACCCAGCGATAGCTGACGGTGTAGAGGCGCTCAAGGGGGCTATACTCCAGTCCGCTGCCAGCAAGCCCAGAGTGTATACCCTGCGTGCATTCCAAGATTCCAATTTCGTGGTTACGCAGACCCTGCGACTAGAACAGGACACTACCCAACTCTCCTTCGATATCTTTCGCTTTGATGAGGGATTGATCGTCGAGCACTGGGACAATTCCGTCCGCTTTGCTACGCTCAAGGACTCTGCAAGATTGAACGAGTTTGTCGGAACACCCACCCCGGTCACCGATCGGGAGAAAACGCAGGAGAACCGAGCCCTTGTCACTCGACTCGCTTCGGAAGTGCTCCTAGAGCCAGATTATGAGAAGTTTATCAAATTCCTAGACACGGCGCACTACACCGACTACAACCCCTATATTCAGGAAGGTCTCCTCACCTACACCGAGAATATCATGCGCAAGAATGCCGACTTTACTCCAGACAAAATCCACGGTATATGGGTTGAGGGGGATTATGCGCTCGTCGTCACTGGGCGGCATGCCGAGGAACAAACCTTGGCGTTCTACGATCTATTTCGCATCCAGAATGGGAAGGTGGTAGAGCATTGGAATATCTTCGCCCCAGAGCCTCCCCAGACGGTGTGGAAAAATCAGAACGGAGTCTTGAACTTTTAGAGTGCATCGGCAGCATACACGAACCCTACCGAGTCAATACTACAGTTGTCCAAACGATGTGGGGATGAAAATCACGTTGGTAGGCACGGGGATCTCACAGGGTATCCCCGTCATAGGGTGTACCTGTGCAGCGTGTTGCTCTCACGATTTGCGAGACAAACGCTTGCGTACGGCGGCTGTTTTGGAAACGGAGCACACACGTATCGCATTGGATATAGGTCCAGATTTCCGACAACAGATGCTTCGGAGTGGCGTCAAGCACCTCGACGCCCTCTTTATTACCCATGAGCATAGCGACCATGTCGCTGGATTGGACGATATACGCCCCTTCAACTGGGTCCTCCATGGTCCTATGCCTCTCTATGCCGAGCAGCGCGTTATTCAGGCGCTTACGGCGCGTTTCCCGTATGCTTTTCAGCCCCCAGAGCTACGCTATCCAGGTGCGCCCGAGCTTGAGGTGCACCCTCTTCTCGAACCTTTTACTCCAGTCACCGTGGGCGACATCTCTCTCACCCCCTTTCGTGTCTTGCATGGGAAGTTGCCGATTCTCGGATTTCGTGTCGGGAACATGGCCTACATCACGGATTGCAGTTATCTACCGCCAGAGAGCAAGAAGCTCCTGCATGGGTTAGAGGTCTTGGTGATTAACGCTTTGCGCTACACCCCGCATCCTATGCATTTTACACTGCAGGAGGCGCTCGGCATTATCAAGGAGCTTGCGCCCGCCAAGGCGTACCTTACGCACTTGAGTCACGAGATGGGACCTGTCGCCTCCTTTGAACACGATTTACCTACCAACGTACGGGTCGGTACCGATGGTATGGAGATCTATTGTGAATCAGTCGTTTACTGACATCGTCCTATGAAGCGCCACCTCTTCGCTCCACGCTATTGCCCACCCCTTGGGGTTTTTCTCTATCGGATTGGGCTTGTCTATCTTCTTTTCTTTCTGGCGCGTTGCCTTTTCTACGCTTTCAATACGACCTATTTTCCCGACCTTACGGCAGGGCAGTGGGGACGTATTTGGTGGGGAGGATTGCGTTTTGATACGGCGGCGCTCGTTTACCTGAATGCACTTTTTATCCTACTCAGTCTCCTACCATTACACCTTCGGGAGAGGAGCTGGTATCAGCGACTGGTCGATGGGACATGGTACATCCCCAACGCGCTGGGCATTATGGCTGGGCTCGCAGACTGTGTCTATTTCCCCATGACCCTCAAGCGCACAACGGCCGATTTCGTCACAGAGTTTGCCAATGAACGTCCCGCAACCCTTCTCCATCTCTTGGTAGAGTTCTGGTATATCACCCTCCTTGCGGCGGTAATTATTGCGCTCTTTGTCTGGCTCTATCGTCGTCTGCGTTGCATAGGGAAGGGGCGTCTAGAAACCTTGCAGGGGTGGCGTTACTATGGGGTGCATACCGGGATTTTGCTCCTCGCCATCTTCTTGGTGATCGGAGGGTTTCGTGGATTTAACTTCTCTCGATTCCTACGCCCCCTTGCCATCGGACATGCCAATGCGTATGTCGACAAGCTCGAGCAGCGAGCGCTGGTACTCAATACTCCCTATTGCATCCTTCGGACTATAGGCAAGAAATCCATTCCGCACTATACATTTTTCTCATCAAATCAAGAGGCGGAGGCGCTCCTCTGTCCAGAACGTACGGTTGCGCACACAGCACCTCACTTTGGCGAGATGCGAGGAAGGAATGTGATGATCCTGATTGTCGAGAGCTTTGCACGGCAGTATATTGGGACGCTCAACCGAGACCTGCCCGATTATCGAGGGTATACTCCCTGTTTCGATTCCTTGGCAGAAAAGGGTTATTGTTTCAAACAAGCTTTCGCTAACGGACGCATCTCTATCGATGCCATGCCTGCCCTCTTGGCTTCACTTCCCAAGCTCGACGAGCATTTTGTGACCTCCGCCTATGCCCTGAACAATATACGTGGGTTGGCGAAGCTGCTGGCTTCCGAAGGATACAGTTCGCAGTTCTTTCACGGAGGTACGAATGGCACGATGAATTTCGATGCTTTCGTGCGCCAAGCAGGCTACGAACGTTACTTTGGGCGTACTGAGTATGCGAATGATGCTGACTTTGATGGCGTGTGGGGGATCTGGGACGACCGATTCCTACGTCGCTCTGTAGATGAGCTTTCAAAAATGAAAGAGCCGTTCCTCGGTACGCTGTTTACGGTCACCAGTCACAGTCCCTATCAGGTGCCCAAGGAGTTTGTGGGGCATTTCCCTGACGAGGGGGAACCGATGGTGAAGTGTATTGGATATACAGACTATGCGCTCGGGGAATTCTTCCTCCGTGCTGCCAAAGAACCGTGGTTTGAGAATACTCTTTTTGTGATTACTGCCGACCATGCCTCTGGAAACCTTTTGGAAAAATATCGTACCCCCGTGCTCAGGTTCGCTGTACCAATGTTACTTTATGCACCTGGAAGCAACCTCGTCGGACGAGATTCCACCACCGTCGTGCAGCATGCAGACCTCCTGCCTACGCTCCTAAACCTCTTGGGCTATGAAAAGTCGTTCGTCACATTCGGGAATAACATGCTAGATCCTAGCGCACCACACGTCGCTTTCAATGACTACGACGGACTGTACCAGCTTATCGAGGACGAGTATGTGCTCCAGCACGATGGTACCGCCCCCGTGGGGCTTTACCGCTTTGCTACGGATAATACATTATCGCAGAACCTATTGCAGGATCCCCTGGCTGCTGAGCGGTTCTCGAGTATGCAGCGACGCCTCGAAGCCTTCTTACAGACCTACAGTCTACGAATGAAGGAGAATCGACTGACCACACAGTGGTAGCTAGAGCGCCGCCTACAAGCCAATAGTTTACTACACAATTAAGCTCACAATCTCCCCCAGCGCTCACCTCCTTACACACTTTTCTAGGACAGTGTCGTATTCCTTACGATTTCCCATTTCTATTTGCGTAGAAACGATACTGTCCTAAGAGAGTGTGTAAAGGTCGCAGCAACTGGGGAGAAAAACAGGGAAATGTCGCTTTATGTTTTCATCAATTCCCTATCCTCAAACAAGGCATGTGCGGAGTATACCAATGCTACACGTACTCTATACGTACTCTACACGTACTCTACACGGACGGAATTAGGTAAAATTACCTACTCCAAAATAGCCCATACTCTGTACGTATTTCTTTATTCCGTTACTCTATTATTTAGCTTATTGTATAAAAATAGAGCTTTAGGATTTCCTAAAAGTGGTGGTCTACACTATGCGCATAAAAAACAGTCGTAGACCAGTAGATAGGTAGCTTCGTTACACACTTTTACGGACACTACCGTAGAAATTCTTTTTATGAGTACCTTTACGGCGAAGTAAGGTAGGCAGGAGCGAAAAGAGGGGATTCCTTCAGAAGCGTGTTTATCGCCCCCTTTGGAGAAATTGCCCGACGGGGTTCTGCTACACCTACCACTAAAACCTACCTACTAGCGCTATACAGGGAAGTAACTCTTTGGCACACTATTTGGATAATCTTAACAGTGTAGCCTCATTACAGAGTGGTACATCGGTGATGGGGGAGAATACTCTCAATCTCAACCAAAGTAACGATGTGTAGGAGTATAGTACGTTTGTTTGCGGTGTTGCTGTTGTGTGTGGGTCTGGAAACCGTGATTTGTAGTTATCGTGGCGGATTTGCTGTTTCGAAGAAGCGATCGCTCGGGCTTGTGGTCTATGTTATCGACAATGGGACGACCACGCAGGTCTGCAATGCGCCGCGCGGAAAAGTCGTGATGCAACTCCCCGCGGGGAATGGCTATAAGTTCGAAGTGGAGACCGTACACGACGGCTGGTGGAGATTGTCTGATGAGCAGGAAGTATGGTCATCTGTTGTATTTCCTTACCAAGGTCTTGCCCATAAGTGGGTGCATTATTCCTCGCTCGGTCTTTCTACGCGCAACCCTCACGGTGAGGTGATCGCCCTCCGTGTCGCGCCTACCGAGGCCGCGGTCACCATCTGTGTTTTGCAAGGTGAGGTGCAGATGCACCCGCTTGACTTTAAGGGGGAGTGGTGCAAGGTACAGACTTTTGACAAGAAATACACAGGGTGGTTGCGAAAGAAATGGCTCTCGCCTCACCCAGTGGATCGAGCGAGTTAGGGACATTTTGTACGTTGAAACATGTCCACCCCTACCGTACGACTTGCACATTGGGACGAGGCAGCACAAGTCCTCGCCTTGCTCAAGCATGGATTGGCAACAATGAGAGCCGACGGAAATTGGGCACAGTGGACAGAACAGACCCACTCCCTAGCCGCTGTACAGGAGTCTATTGCCGCGGGGGCTACCTATCTCGTGCAGGAGCAAGGGAGGTGTATCGCAACCTTTGTGCTTTTGCAAACCCCCGATCCCACGTATTCAGTGATCGAAGGAGCTTGGTTGCGAGAAGCGCCCTATGTCACATTTCACCGTTTAGCGAGCGAGGGGACTAGAAAGGGGATCGCCTATTTTCTCTTCGATTGGGCATGCCACACCTTTGCGTGCGACCTTCGTTTAGACACCCATCAGGATAACCTGCGGATGCAGCACATCGCGCGCCAGTATGGTTTCCGAGAGTGTGGGACGATCTACCTCCCCGATGGGAGTCCGCGTAAAGCTTTCCATTATCTTCATCTTTTACCAACAAAATAGCTGCGATCGCTAGGAAATAGCTACTTTTGCCAGCGAGGTTATAACAGTTCAGTCCTAGTAGTATGAAAAAATTACACCTGTTCGGAGTGGCCAGTTTGCTACTGTCGCTGCTTCTTTTTTGTACCCTGCTGGCGTGCAATTCGCCGCAGAAATTGAAGATGGAGGCTCCCGTGCCAGGAGATCCGTTGGGGGTGCGGGTTTACACCTTGTCGAATGGTTTGAAGGTCTACATCTCGGTAAACAAGGATAAGCCACGTATCCAAGCCAACATCGCGGTACGTGTGGGGAGTAAGAACGACCCTGCTGAGACGACAGGTTTGTCCCACTATCTTGAGCATTTGATGTTCAAGGGGACTCCCCGTTACGGGACTATGAATTATGAAGCGGAAAAGCCGTACCTTGAGCAGATTACAAAGCTCTACGAAGAGTACCGTCATACTACGGACTCGGCACAGCGGGCAGCACTCTACCATGTCATCGATAGTGTATCCTATGCAGCTTCCTCTTATCTCATTGCCAATGAGTTTGACAAATTGATGGCCACCATCGGCGCGCAGGCGGTGAATGCCTACACGTCGACAGACCAGACCGTCTATGTACAGGATATTCCGTCGAACCAGCTCGAGAACTGGTGTGAGATTCAAGCCGATCGTTTCAAGGATATGGTCATCCGTGGTTTCCATACCGAGCTCGAAGCGGTCTACGAGGAGAAGAACCAGACCATGGATAATGACATGACGCGAGTTATCGACTCCCTCATGCATAGTCTTTTCCCAACCTATCCGTATGGTACACAGACCACGATCGGTACACAGGAACACTTGAAGAACCCCTCGATAGTCAATATCATCAACCATTACAAAACTTGGTACGTGGCGAACAATATCGCTATCTGTTTGGCAGGAGACGTAGATCCAGACAAGGCGGTTGCGCTCATCGAGAAATATTTCGGAGATATGCGCACCAACAACAATCTGCCCGTGCTCAATGCGCCAGCCCTAGATCCCCTAGACCACGTCGTATCGACCGATGTCTATGGTAAGCAACAGGAGATGACCGCTATGGCGTGGCGCATGCCGGGTACTGCATCGGATCAGGCGCACCTTGTATCTATCCTTTGTGACCTTTTGTCGAACGGACAGGCTGGGCTTTTGGATCAAGAGATCAACCAGAAACTCAAGGCGCTTGGGGCTCAGGTCTTCCGATTCGAAATGGTAGACTACGACTTCCTCGCTGCGATAGTCGTACCGCTGGAAGGTCAATCGCTAGAGAATGCGCGTGACCTGATCTTGGAACAAGTGGAGCGAATCCGAAAGGGTGATTTTGACGAGACGCTCCTCAAATCCATTGTACGTAACCGTGAATACCAGCAACAGCGCGAGCTAGAGTCGAACAAGGCAAGGGTAGACATCATGGTGAGCTCGTTCCTTTCCAAGCATCCGTGGAAGGATCAGGTTGCTACCCTCGACAAGATGAGCAAGGTCACTAAGCAGGAAATCGTAGATTTTGCCAATAAGTATCTCTCTCTGAACGGGTATGCCGTATGTTACAAGCGGCAAGGAGATAACACCTCGGTGGTGAAAATCGCTAAACCTGCGATTACTGCCATTCAGATGAACCGTGACTCGGTGAGTGATTTCGTGCGTCGTATTCAGAATTCCAATCCTGCGCCTATACAGCCTGTATTCTCTGACCCGAAGAAGGAACTCCAGTTCTTCACTTTGCGAGAAGGAGTTGACGTGATCCTTTCGAAGAATAAAGTCAACGGACTCTTTGAGGTCACCTATCGTTTCGATTTTGGCACGAACCACAGTCGGACCATTGGACTCGCTGCAGAGTATGCACAGTACTTAGCTTCCTCAAAGTATAGCCTCAGTGATTTTAATAACAAGCTTTATGAGCTGGGGGCTGGATGGGGGCTCTCCACGAGCGATGAGAATGTAGCGCTTCAGATCTACGGTCTGAACGAGGAGTTGAAGCCTACCTTGGCGCTCGTAGAGGAGCATCTCCGTTCCCTAATCCCCGATGCTGACAAGTACAAGGAGTTCGTACAAGCTACCTTGAAGGGGCGTGCCGACCGTCTATTAGATCCCAAGGGGGTCTTCGGGGCACTCTACAAGTATGTACAGTATGGTCCGAAGAACCCCACGAATTCGGTGCTCTCGAATGCCGAACTCAAGGCGCAGAAGCCTGAGGATTTGGTAAAGGAAATAGCCTCCTTGTTCGACATGCCCCATACTGTAGTGGCTTTCACGCCGAGTGCCGAGGGGGAACTCACACAGGTGCTCAACGAGGTACATCCTGCAGCCTCACAATTGGTGGCTTTGCCAGAGCAGCTCCATGACTTCAAGATGCGAATCCCAGAAGGGGAGTCAAAGGTTTACTTAGTCAACTTCCCAGAGGCGAACCAGATCTTCTTGTCCCACTATGGCACTAACGACGAACGTTTCGATGTCAATAAGGCTGCGGTACGTCGTCTTTACAATGAGTACTTTGGCGGATCTATGAATGCGATCGTCTTCCAAGAGATCCGCGAGGCGCGCGCTTTGGCTTACAGTGCATTCTCGGTATATCGTACGCCCGCCCGCAAGGAAGATCCTTACTACCTCTACTCCTACATTGGGACACAGGCAGATAAGCTGCCAGATGCGATAGGGGCTTTCAATGAAATCCTACTCAACATGCCCGAGTCTGACAAGGCGTTTGAGGTTGCGAGAAACGGTATCCTCGAACAGTTGCGTACCAAGCGTTATGACGGACGTTCCTTGCCTAGTCTTTACTTCTATCTCAAAAAGCTCGGTATGGAAAAGAGTATTGACGAGGTGGTTTATAACATGGTGCCCACCTTGCAAATGAAGGATATCGTTGAGTTCCAGAAGAGCACACTCAAGCCGCTGGTTTATGACTATGCTGTCCTGGGGGCGCCAGACAAAACGGATCGTCCTACGCTAGAGAAGCTCGGCAAGGTACAAGTCGTGAAGATTGAGGATTTGTTCGGATTCTAGAACATTACAATCGCTCGCTAGCGCTTCGGCTAGAGAAGATTGAGGAAAAGGAGGTTGTCAGCTCATGGCAGCCTCCTTATTTTTTGTCCGAAGTGGGCGCTTATTCTCTGCTAGGGTTTCTGGGAGTGGGGTACGTCTCCCCCAGCGTGGGTAGAATCGGTAGTGTCCATAAAAGTGTGTAAGCGCCACGGTCACTCATTCCTCCAGCGAGG
>CAUUCP010000042.1:0-19746 GCA_963543925.1 uncultured Bacteroidia bacterium
TTTATATGTGACAAGCGTCTCCTTTTAATGTTGCATTTGTCTTTTGAATTTGGGTTGTTAATTCACCGCGTAAACCCCATTGTCCCAAAATTTTAGAAATAGCAGGCGATCGCGAAGATGAACGCTCGGAAGCGCAAAAGCAACAAGAGAGTGACTATTATCAACAGCTTCGTTACACCGATTCTGGAATCGATCATGAAACACGCTTCGTGAAAAAGGAAGATAATTTTCCGAAAGGGAACATGTTCGGAATCGCGCCATTAGTGAGCGTCGCTGTTTTGTAGAGCACACCTCGGGCGGTATTCAACTTTGCTTTATAGAGGGTTTGGTGGTGGAAGAGCATGTTATGTCGGGGTGAAAGATACGAGGTGCTTGCGCAATGTTCTCAGATACTGTCCTAAAAAAAACCGCCCTTCTACCTCAACAGCAGAAAGACGGCTTTCACACACTCAGGAAGAGGACCTTCTTTTATACCCCTCTGGTCTTTTGCCGTTCTCTTAACCTTCTAAACAGTCAAGGATGGGGATACACCGATAATACTAGTCGTCTTCAGCCTCGTTATCATCGTCGCTGTGTATGGCATCTTTTTCAAATGTAGCTTCTACAGTGACCTCGTAATCGGGCATTGTGAAACGACACTCGGTATCGCTTACTAGGGTATAATCGATCTTTACGTTTTTCGCACTGCTCTTGTAAATGGTAATGGTTTCGAGGTGATAATCCTCATCGGGTGTTGCCTCTAACATTACCCATGTATCCACTTCCAGCTCCCCCTCATTGAGGATCTCTATTTTGCCATGTGCGGAGGGCAAGATTGTAACAGGACAGTGGTTAGCACTTTCGGTGGACTGTTCAGGAGTTTGTTGTTCCTCTTGTTCTTGTTGTTCCCCCTGTTGTTCCTCTTGTTGTTGTTCTTCTTGTTCTTCCTCTTGTTGTTCCCCCTGTTGTTCATCCTGTTCTTCATCCTTTTCAAAGCTCACCTGCACGGTCACTGGGTAGGCTGGCATCTTGAAACGATACTCCGAGTCACTGACCTTGGCGGGGGGAAGGGTAACTCCGTCCTCTCCACTCTTATAAATCGTGAGGGTGGAGAGATGGTAATGGGGATCGGGGGTAAGGGTTAAAGTGACTTCGGTATTGGCAGCAACCTCTCCTTTTTCCGACACCTTTACTGCACCATGGGGTGCGGACAGTAGGGTAAGCGAATAGGTAGTAGGAGATTGAGGTTGTGGTTGAGGGGCATCCTTTTCAAAGCTCACCTGCACGGTCACTGGGTAGGCTGGCATCTTGAAACGATACTCCGAGTCACTGACCTTGGCGGGGGGAAGGGTAACTCCGTCCTCTCCACTCTTATAAATCGTGAGGGTGGAGAGATGGTAATGGGGATCGGGGGTAAGGGTTAAAGTGACTTCGGTATTGGCAGCAACCTCTCCTTTTTCCGACACCTTTACTGCACCATGGGGTGCGGACAGTAGGGTAATAGGATGAGACGAGGTGCCGTAGGTAGGTATAGGCAATTGATATTCTCCCTGTTCTACCGCAAAGGGGTATTTACAAAGAACGTCAAGGACACCGTCGTCACCTTTTCTTGCCATGAAGAACGTATAATGCTCTCCTGAGGGTAAATAGAGCGGCTTACGGAGTGTAACCTCGATGTGCTTACCTGGTTCTATTACATAGGTGGGGAGTTTCTCTAGCAAAGAGAGCACTGCAATTTTTTCTCCTTTGATGTAGGTCACCCAATTGTTTAGATAGGCTCCCGCATCACCTTTTGCACTCAACCTGAAGCGCACGGTGTAGTCCGCGCCTCCCTTTACTCTATCTGTTTTTTCTAGGAGTTCGATATCGGGGGCAGTGGTGTTGTAATGTGCAGCTGGCTGTATGGTTATACTCGCAATGGGTTGTGTAGCAATCTTTCCCATTTTGAAGGCGTTCTGTTCATCTGCAAAGAAGTGAAGATACTTATCCTGGGCACGGAGTGGTCCTTTAATAGGAGTACGGATGGTGACCTCGTCACCAGGGGATAACTCCACCATTTCTAGGATAGGGCAATCATCTAGCGAGGTGTAGGGTGTGGGGGTCTTCGTGTCGCTATAAGAAGCTTGTATAGTGGAGAGGTAGCGCTTCGTTCCTGTGTTCTTTACACTCCACTCCACCGCATTGTAGTTATTTATATGAAGAGTAGTGGTGCTCTTCCAAGAGATCTCCAAGTGTGGGAGTTGCGGTTGCGTATCCTCTACCACCTCCACCGTTCTTTTGGAATTTGCAATCGTGACGCGTACCCAACGTTTATCCGAACTGCTTAGGGGATAGTAAGCGTTGTTATCTACCTCATAGACATAGGGACGGAGGGAGTAGCTGCCATCAGGAATCCCTGCGCAGTTACACTGGTCACATCTGAGACGGTAGACAAAGGGTTGTAATGTAGTAGGCTTTTCGGTCGACACAAATCGACGGATCTCATCCCCCTTTTCATTCAGAAGCGCTAGGGCAAGTCGCACGGGACGCCCTACCTTGGATTTCGTTCTTAGCCCCTTTACGCCAATATCTTGAATAGGGACAGAAATGGGATAGGTACCCAGCGACCAGGACGGGTCAGCATCCAGTACGTCGTAGGTATAATCTCGTTCATCGGACTCGGCAGCACTGCATTTTATGGCGGGACAGATTCCGATGATCGCCATCGGGTAGTAACTGTAGTCATGCTTTCCATCAATGAGCTTATGCAGCATAAAATAGCCGTTGTAGAAGCCATCATCCGCCCCCCAATTGACATGGAAGTACCCATTTCCGTCATACCCGTCTATAATGAAGGAGTGTCCTCCCTCAGCTGGGTTGTAATGAGATCCAGCGTAGATAACGGGACGCCCTGCTTGTAATTCGGACAATATGAGCTGTTGCCAAGCACGCCAAGAATAGTTAGCGGATCGCACGAACCTGAGGGATGGCGCATAGTCGAAGTGCTCCAAAAGAGCATGGTAGATGTTCGAAAAATCACTTGGGCTATCCCCAAGCCCATAGTTCATCTTTAGGGCCTTTCCGATTTCACGCATTAGATATGCCACGGCTTCTTTTTCTTCTTGCGAGGCATTCGTGGCATCGTTTGGCATCTTCGCCCAATCGAAAGGTTTGGTACAGAACTCGTGCTCCCCTTGTACTGTACCTTTACCTTGTGGCGGCCAAGCATAGTATCGCATAATTTGGGCACAAGCGGTAGCATTACATCCTGTTAGAGTATGTGCACCTTGGATTTCTGGCGTAAAGAGGTCATACGGATGCCCTTGTCCCCAAATCAACCCACGAAGGAGTGGAGGTACGACCTTTGTCGCATCACACAACACTTGAGTAGAAGGGTCTTGAGCCGCACTGTATCCCTCTTCCTCCACTGCTGAATAACCGCTGAGGTACGCAGGGGTGTGTGAAATGGGTATTGCCCATGCCTTTAATGCACTACACAGTAGTATGAACCACAAGAGCTGGATAGTGTTTCTGCTTTTTCTCATAACCGTATATCTGTTTAGTTGTCCAATTTTCTAAGCTCAAATTTACAGTTTCGGTAAAAATACAGTCGGTAAATCAGGAGTATGGCACTTTGGGGAGTGAAATCCAGCTTCCACAATATACTACCTACAGTGTAGGCATAGATTCTAGCCCCTTTTACAGGACTGTCAATTCTCTCCCCCATCCCATGCGAGGAATTTTAGTAACTTTCGCAAGATAAAGAAGATAAGATCATGACGACAAAACGCAGAATGCCTATCGGCGAACAGAGCTTTCAAAATCTTCGTAACGATGGTTGTGTCTACGTGGATAAGACTCCGTACCTCTACAACTTAGTAACCCAAGGGCGGTATTATTTCTTAAGTCGTCCTCGCCGCTTTGGCAAGAGCCTATTCCTCTCAACCCTCGAAGCCTATTTCCTTGGGAAGAAAGAGCTGTTTAATGGGCTTTATCTAGAGCGAGCCGAGACCGAGCTAGCATCGGAGGAGGGGCGTAAGGCTTGGCAGGAGTATCCAGTCCTTTACATAACCTTGAACGAAGAGCACTATACAAGCGAATTTGAGCTTAACAATACACTAAACGTCGTATTGACCGAGTGGGAAAAGCGCTATGAGACAGCACCTACGGAACAGACCTATTCGAGTCGTTTCCGCGGCGTCATACAGCGAGCTTATAAAAAGACAGGGCAACAGGTGGTCATATTGATTGATGAGTATGATAAACCTCTACTAGATACGCTAGGCGAACCCGAGCTTCATGCAAAGATCAAAAATACCCTCCACGGCTTCTATTCCGTCATAAAAGGAAGTAACGAATACCTGCGCTTTGTCTTCCTTACGGGCATCTCACGCTTCAGCAAGCTAACAATCTTCAGTGGTCTTAACAACTTGGAAGATATTAGCATGACGTCTGCCTACGCGGGGATTTGCGGTATTACGGAGGCGGAGCTCACGACGAACTTCGCTCAGGAAATAGATGCGCTGGCCGCGGAGCTCACACTTTCACACGAAGAAGCCCTTGCGGTATTGAAAAAGCGCTATGACGGTTATCTTTTTACTCCTCGCAAGGAGCATGTTTACAACCCCTTTAGCTTATTGAATGTATTGAAGAGTAAAGAGTTAGGAGACTATTGGTATGCCACGGGGACGCCCACCTTCCTCGTAGAGAAGCTCAAACGTGAGCGGCATTACTTTCCTAGTTTTGAAAAAGGGGTAGTGGTACCCAAAATTATCTTGGAGAATTACAGTACAGACTCTCAGGATATTGTCCCCATACTCTTTCAAGCAGGGTATCTGACGATCAAAGATTACCGCCCCGCGAGCGAGACCTATCTTCTAGGCTTTCCAAATGATGAGGTGAAGTATAGCTTCCTCGGCAACCTACAGCCCATCCTCGCCCCCATGAAATACTCCGAGACAGGGGCTGCGGTATGGGAGTTTCAAGAGGCAATCGAGACGGGCAAGGTCGAGAAGATAATGGAGAAAATAGAGTCTCTATTAGCAGGCGTACCTTACGATAATATCAGTGATGTAGAATACCGCGAGCGTGACGCGCAAATAGCCTTATACTTCATCTTTACCCTATTAGGGAAATTTGTCCACACGGAGGTGCACAACAACAAAGGTCGGGCAGATATTATCGTTCACACGGACGAGGTGATTTACATCTTTGAGTTAAAGCTCTGGAGTGCAGGGACTCCCGAGGATGCCATCGAGCAAATTATAGCACAGGGTTATGCAACCCCTTACCAAGCGTCGCATAAGAAAGTCCTTTTGATAGGCGCTTCATTTGACGAGCAAAAGCGCAATATCGGCTCGTGGTCTTCACGCCAGACGGGCGGAATTTAAGGCACTCCTCATCCTAGACAGGTTGAGGGATTATTGTGGGTTGAATTCAGCGGGTGAAAAGCAGGTGTAGCGCGTTACTTGCGCCCTTTCCCGCGAGGGGCGGCTTTACGAATCGCATCTTCTCGTTGAGCTCCGTCGATAACATAGCTGTCGCGAGTTGCATTCAAACTTGAATCCAGCTGTATTCCTCTTAGGACATTCCCCCTAAAACACTTTAAGTGCTCTAGCCTCTACCCCCTCTCGATACGCCTCCTGCATAGCCGTGGGGAGGAAGCTCTGACGTATACAGTCATCCCATACGGGGATGACTTTCTGGAAACGCGCAAAGAGATTGTCACAAACCTTAGGAGAGAGCCCCGAGGCGGTCATTGCTTCAAGAAAATGTTGTCGAGTAAGCTTACGCTTCTTTCCACAAAGGGGCATGGCAAGCTCGTCTTTGTCAGAGGGGATCACCAATGCCGTCGACAAAAGGTCGTAAGCAGGCGTGAGTTGATACGCATCGCCATCTGGGGCGTAGAGCGAGTAATTTTTGAGATGCATATCGGCATTCCCCACCAGCCAAGCAAAGAAGACCTGTTCCCAATACTTTATCAAATCGAGCTTTGGCACGGAACTATATTGCAGAATAAGCTTAGCGATCAATTCGTGCGACCCCCGATACTTGTACTCTGTAAGCCGCTCAGCAATCTGACACATATCCTCCATCGGGAGCTTCTCCCCATTCGGCATTCGATCGATACGCCGCGTAATATAGGCAAGCTCTCCGTCGCTAAAACGAATAAGCCCATGCGGCACAGTCTCTATCTTGGCCAACTCGGCAAGGTGCATGGTAAGGTCTTCCAATTCTGGCAAATGCGGATAAAGCTCCGTTTGCGGCTTAAGGATAAACCGCCCCCATAAACCCACAATGGTGAAGCGCTTTGAGGAGTAGTCGGTCGTGGTAATGTCTAACGAAAGCTTGGGTTGTACGCCCGTGAGTGTCGTATGCGAACGAATGACCTCGTCTGCCAAGCTGCGCACCTCCTTGCTCGTATAAGGTAATAACGGAGGCTTGGGCATCCCGAACAACTTGCGACTACAACGTGGGTGAAAATCACCCTCTCCAGCCCCGAGAGGTTCGTAACAATAGAGACACCTAGTCGTCATCTTCCTGCGTAACCAGCGGTTCTACACTCACTGCACCAATACAGTCGCGACAACACACCATCAGCAATGCCATACGGTCTCTATTGTCTATCTTCCAATTCTTCTGTGCAATATCTAAGAGCCAGCCCTCTGGGATAAGACCGTCAAAGAATGGGTGCAAGGTCTTACACAAAAACGGCGCTTCCTGCAAGGGCATCGTAAGACTTATCGCCCGCGCCTCGGTTAGGGCTAAATAGGCGGGGTCGTAGGAAAAAGAAAAGCCCTTGTCTTTTTCGGTAAGTACCCCTGCCCTTAACGTTTTCCAATACACAACCGCCTGTCTCATTCCGTCTCTCTTGACATCGGTACAGGACCGCATTCTGTCCCAAACAGCTCCAGAATTTGATTCACCTTATCCAGACGAAGCGTTGTTTTACCTTGCTCCAAGTCTCGTACGAAACGTAACCCGACTCCCGCCTTCTGTGCTAGCTCTTCTTGTGACAATCTATGCTTCTCACGCATATCTTTCACATATTGCGCAATGTTTCCCTTTCCCGCCATCCTTTAATTCATTGGCACAAAGATAAAGAACTAAGCTTCAATTATACCCGATCGGGTATAAACTACTTACTACATGCCTCCGTTATACCCGATCGGGTATAAACTGTCTACTATGTGCCTCTATTATACCCGATCGGGTATAGTTCACCTTTATACTGCTCGCGCACTTGTGCTTCTACACAAAAAGCTCATACAAAGCAATTCTTTGCAACAAAAGAGGATTACTGGTAATGAATTACCCTTACGGTCTTTGACACGCCTCCTTGAGCCTCTAAACGCACGAAATAGACACCCGTGGGGAGGGCGGAGGTATCGACTACCACCTCATTGTCATTCAACGCGCCCGAGCGGAGCACGGTACCTATCAGGTTTACCAGAGCGTAGTGTACCGTTAGCCCCTCAGGATTAGAGATCCGCAGGTGCGAGATAAACGGGTTCGGTGCTACGCTGAGCGAAGCTAATACGGCATCTTCGACAGCATTGGGATTCTTTGACTTATTGTTACCGCCTTCATTTCCAACCCTGTTTCCTCCTTTATTCCCCCCATTATCTCCTTCGCCACCTTGCCCCTTCTCAAACACGACCGTTACTGTCACGGGGTGTGCAGGCATAGTAAACTGCATATCATTCACAGCAATCACCTTGCTCTTGTCACCTGTCTTGTAAACGAGTAGACTCCCTGCTTTCAAATGATAGCCCGCATCTGGGGTCGCCGTAAGCTTAACCACGTCGTTTTGCGAAGCCTTGCTTTTACTTACCGTGATGTAACCATTCTGTACATCTGCAATAGTCACATCGTACATATCTGGTACTTTTTTCACAAAGAGCATTGCTACGACAAAATCATTTTTGGGCAACCATTCGTAGTCAGTGAGTTTCTCAGAAGCGGTCACATGCAGATTGGCAGGCAATGCCTCCCAGCCCTCACTAGCGATGGCGACGACGGTTATTTTCTCTCCTTGCTTCATCGTCCCCTGTGGCAACACCTCGTTACCATTGCACAATACCCTTACCGTGCCCTGCCCTGTAATATTGATTCCTAGATACTTGTATTCTTGATTTAGAGGAGGTGTAGGGGACGATTCTTGAGCAAACTTTACAGAGACATGAACCTGCCCTGTCACTTTGTAAGTGTTGTTCTCTACAAGCGTTAGACCTTTTACCTCTTTTTTCTCAACCCTCCAACCCGTATTGTGTACAAAATGGATTTTTAGGAGCGTCCCCTCCTCCACTTGTTCGCCGTAGGTAAGTGTCTGTCCATCGTAGTACGTCATAGTACACGAACCGCCCTCTGGATTTTCCACAACGGGGGCAGGGATGGTATACTTTGGCTTCGGTTGAGGTTGTGTGTAAGGGGGGATAGGCAATTGTCCACTCCCCTCAAGCACCGTAAATGTAAACTTCTCATAGCGCAGATGTTTCCACTTACCCTCAACAGGAATGGAGATAGAGAGCGCATATTCGTACTCGCCAGGAGCTAGTTTTATGATTTGTGGGATGGAAACCTTCTGCCGCTCACCAGGTAAGAGATTCACCGTTCCTGCGTCAAACGAACTCTTTATCTCGTTCCCTTGACGGATATAAGCCTTCAACCACAAGCGTGCTCCCTTTGTAGGTTCTTTTACAGAGAACTCAAAATGGCTGGTTAAGTACTCGTTTTGGTGTATCGTACTCGGCTGCACGCCTTGCGTTGTAAGCACCTCGCCGAAACTATACGAATCGCCCAATTCGACCTCCTGTACTCCGCCCCAATCTTTAGGGTAATACTGGGGGGATACTAACCCACTACCATTACTGGGGCTTAGAGGCGCGACCCCTCCTTCGTTATTGGTCTTGTCGTAGAAGAAGTGTACATACTTCGCCCCAGCGAGTGGTCCAAAGGCATCGAAGTGGAACTCTTGCATTTCGTCAGGCGATACCCGTATGGTGGCGCGGTAGGTGATATCAGAGTAACGCAATGAGGTTAACTCTGGCTTCTGTGCACTTTTCGTGAAAAGCACCATCACTATCGCATTGTAGTCTCGCGTCCCCACATTCCTTACTCGTAGTGTGCAATGATTCATCACCCCGCTATACATCTGTTTGGGTAGCCACTCCATCCTGAGCATCGGTTGTGGCGTAACCTCCTTCACTACCAGTTGCTCCTCGTCCACTGTTAACTCAAAAACAGGCGAACGCCAATTCAGCCGCGCAGTATGAAACGTCTTCCGCTCAGGGATATACGCTAAGGGGGTTACAGTATACTTCCCCTTCGGCAGATCTGCCCATGCCAAACGGATATTGGTGATGTGGATGATTTGCCCCGACGCTAGCTCCTCAGGGGCATCTGTCGACGCTATTTCTTTCACCGTTTTGCCCGTAGCATCTAAAACCCGTAGTCCAGCCGTGAGCGTCAGTGTGGGATAGGCGGCATTTTCCAACCCGCGCACCGTACATTCTACGGATTCTCCCTTAGCGTATCGCCCTTCTTTTACCTCAAATCGAGCGCAGGTAAAATTGAGTGGATAGTCATCCAACGGAGCTTGTACGGCGGGCTGAATGCCAATAATCATATCCGAGACCGAGAAGCTATACCCAGGATTACTGTTGTTGGTATGATTGAGTTCTTGGATATTGAGGGCATTCAGAGCAAAGAAACCATCCGAAACCCCATTGCCTCCCCAGTTGAAGTGGAAATACCCCTTACCGTCATAACCGTCACAGACAAAGGCATGCGGTTGATTATTGTAAGTATTGCCCGAATAATATACAGGACGCTTAGCCTGCAATTCGCTCAGGAGGAGTGCCTGCCAATCGCGAAAGCTGTAATGGATTTGTTCCACACGACGCAGCGTCTTGCTATAATCGAAATTCCGGATCAGTGCTGTGAACGCATTGATCGAGGTGGCACCACTTCCCCCACCAGAGTAGTTCATCTGGGCGGCGCGTCCAAAGTCGTGCATAATGGTGGCTACCGCCTCTTGTTGTTCGGGGGTGGCGGAGGACGTGTAGGAGTTCAACATCTTATCCCACGCATAGGTATGGGTAGAGAGGTCTAGCGTCTGTTGACTCTCTTTGAATGTTACCACTCCCCTTCCTTTCTTTGGCCAAGCGTAGTAGCGCATGATTTGCGTCATCGCCGTAGCCACACAACCTGTTAACCCCGGCGTCTTGTTATTGTAAGGCCATCCTTGCCCCCAAGTTAAATTGCCCAGCAGGGGCGCTACTGCAGCATCAGGGGCGCGCAAGAGCTGTTCTTTCTGCTGCACTGTACCCTTACGCACTTGTTGTACCCACAGCGCATAGCCTGCAAGCCACGCAGTCAGTTCCGGAGACAGCGCCGAGGCTACAAAACGCGACTGCGTAGAATACCCGAGTATCGCGGGTAGCGCATCATCCCCTGCCACCACAACAAAACCGACACCGCTGCGGTTACCGAAAACGTAGTAATCCTTATTGTCGTTCGCTCCACGCAACGGGACACCCGAACTCGTGTATAAGAGGGTTAAATGAGCTTCGCCTCGCAAAGGGACTATGCTTTTCCAATGCTTATTTGCCAACGCTTCAGCCTCTTGCAACGATACAGGTGTCCCCCACGTTGCCAACGAAAACAACGTGCATAACACAAGCAGTACACCGATAGCTCTTCTCATCCTCGCCATTTGTTTTTCCTACGTACAGCAGAGTGCAAGAATCGCGCCCTACTCTTTAGGAAACATGATATTACACAACAATGTTGCGTATCTTATGACGAACTCGCTATGTAAAATGATAAATCGCAGGAATCCTCTACTTAGCGGAATAGTCTATGGGGAATATGCCCTCCCCTACTACTCTAAAAGCGCAGCTTTACGTACATTGGATAGTTTCCCCGAATAGGGTTCGGTATTTCCAATGGGGCACTAAGACGTGCAAAAATGACACTGCCACGTAACGTGGAAAGCCATTACTCAGAGTGTATCCAGTAGCTCCCCCTCCTTGAAAAGAAATGGGATATGGAGAAAAAATGGCTACTTTTCAAAGTGCTCGTGATAAAAGACCGAGAGTGCGAACCATGCCTTGCCTGTATTCTTGGCATTCGACAGGAAGTCAGCAAAGCCTGTAGCCATAAGGTCGGCAGAATGCACCACAAAGTTACGAGGAACGTTTTCCAGTATCCCCTTGACGCTGCTACTCTCTTTTTCCGTAGAAAGAGCTAAAAGGGGCACACGTAACATTCCAAGAGCAGAGGCTACGTAGTCCTTGGGCGTAAAATACTCTCCAGCCGAGACGGCTATGACCCCCTTGATCGCAAAATACTTCGTAGCAGCTATCAGTGCTGCCGCACCTACACGGTGCTGAGCAAATAAGAAAATCGGTTGCGCTGTATGTTTACGCAGCTCTGCCACCCGCCAACCGATGTCTGCGACTAAGGAATCAGGCGAGGAGGTTACACTCGTATAAGGCGCCTCCGACGGAACTAGTAACACATTCGCACCCAGATTGTTGAGCTTTCGCGCCAAGACTATCAGCTCATCGGCACTATACGTCTCATCAGGAAAAAGCACACAGTAAGGTGCTTGCGTCGAAACCACGACCTTCGTCCCCACGACGCGTCCCTCTAGGGTCAACAGAGGCTGCTGCGAGAAGACACTAACACAAACAAAGCACAACAAGCACGTAATGAAAAAACTACGCATAGCAAAAGATTCTACTGCCCCTAAGATACCGAAGGAATAACCCTACGCCCCTTATAGAGGACGTATCACACCACATCCACTATAAGAGGCGTATTATGTACTTTCAATCCGTGAAGTCGCTACCCGCTAGGAATATCAACACTCCCCCCCCAGAGACGACTTACTTACTCAGCCAACTTACTCCACCAGCTTACTTCACCAGCTTACTCTACGACATGTGCCTTAGCTGCGAGGATCGATACTACGTTGTCGTGCTGTTCTACGATACTATTCCCCTCAATAGCGACGCGTAACAGCTCCCCATCAGGTTTGGTAATGACCACCTCTCCCTCTGGGAGGAGGGACGAAATGATGGCCTGATGCTGCTCCAACATAGCAAACGGACTCTTAGCCCCTGGGACGAGTACCTGCTGCGCTTCGCAGCTGAGAAGCGTTCTTTCGGGAGTGACTATGCTCACTTGCATTTCTATACAATGCTCCCAACTAGATTACTTCTCCGCTCCACTCAAGAGACGTTCCCCCTTGGCTATCGCCTCCTCTATGGTTCCCACGAGGTTGAAAGCGGCCTCTGGATACTTATCGACCTCGCCATTCATGATCATATTGAAGCCCTTTACGGTATCCTCTATCGATACCAAGACTCCCTTCAAACCCGTAAACTGTTCGGCAACATGGAAGGGCTGTGACAAGAAACGTTGTACACGACGTGCGCGATGTACGGTGAGTTTATCCTGTTCCGAAAGCTCGTCCATACCGAGGATGGCGATGATATCCTGCAATTCGTTGTAACGTTGCAAGAGCGCCTTCACGCGCTGTGCGGTGTCATAATGCTCTTGTCCCACGATCTCTGGCGTCAGGATACGAGACGTCGAATCGAGAGGGTCTACGGCAGGGTAAATCCCCAACTCGGAGATCTTACGACTCAAGACGGTGGTTGCGTCAAGGTGCGAGAAGGTCGTGGCTGGCGCAGGGTCTGTCAAGTCGTCGGCAGGTACGTACACGGCCTGCACGGAGGTGATCGATCCGCGTTTGGTCGAAGTGATACGCTCCTGCATCCCCCCCATTTCGGTAGAAAGTGTCGGTTGATACCCCACTGCGGAGGGCATACGTCCGAGAAGCGCTGACACCTCCGAGCCCGCTTGCGTGAAACGGAAGATATTGTCGATAAAGAGAAGAATATCACGTCCTTCGCCGTCGCCGCCCCCATCACGGAAGGATTCCGCCACGGTAAGTGCCGAGAGGGCGACCGTAGCACGGGCTCCTGGAGGTTCGTTCATCTGTCCAAAGACCAGTGTAGCCTGCGACTTGGCCAACTCCTCATAGTCCACCTTGCCCAGATCCCACTTCCCTTCTTCCATGGATTTCTTGAACTCCTCGCCATAGCGAATCACATTGGATTCGATCATCTCTCGCAAGAGGTCATTTCCTTCACGGGTACGTTCCCCGACTCCGGCGAAGACTGTCATACCGTTATAGCCCTTGGCGATGTTGTTGATCATCTCCATGATGAGAACCGTCTTACCGACACCAGCCCCTCCAAAGAGACCGATCTTCCCCCCCTTCATATAGGGTTCTAGGAGGTCGATGACCTTAATCCCCGTATAGAGGACCTCTTTCTCCGTCTTCAGATCCTCATATTTCGGAGGCTCTCGGTGGATAGGATTTGTTTTTTTCCCCTCCAGCTGACGCAGCCCATCAATCGTATCCCCGATAACATTGAGCAGGCGTCCCCTCAGCATATCCCCGCTGGGCATCGTGATACTCATGCCCGTCGCCACGACTTCCATGCCGCGACTCAAACCGTCGGTGGAGTCCATGGCGATAGTCCGAACCGTTTTATCACCAATGTGTTGTTGTACCTCGAGGATGAGGTGCGATCCGTCTGCGCGTGTAAGATCCAGCGCGTCGTGGATGGTAGGCATCTGCTCGTCGGGGACGTCAAACAAAACGTCCACCACAGGACCGATAACCTGCGAAATCACTCCTTTGACCATATTCGCGACACTATCTATATCGTTTGAATTCTGTGTTTGGTAGCTCAAAGGCTACGCTGCAAAGCTACTGAAAAAATACTAGATCTCACCGCCTTCGAACAAAATCTACACGCTTTCGCTGATAAAACCACACGCCGCCCGCGCCGAATAAGAGCCCTAAAAGAAAAATAGCAAGTAAGATCGCGCCACGCCCCATGCCCGCGTGCGTAGCAATAGCCACCTCATGCCCTGCTTGTTCGTCATTGGCGTGTGCGATAAGGTCGCTAAGCAAGTGCGCATCCTTTGAAAGCTCAAGTAACTGTTCCTGTCCCTTGGTTTGCTCCGAATCCTTCAATTGTTGTATACAGCGCTTAGCGTGTCCGAGCGCGACTTTCATCTCACCACGCTTCTCAAATATCAAGGCGAGCTCCTCATGCAAAAGGGTACGTAATTCCTCAAAAGCGTGCGTCTCGGCTAACTGCAGCGCTTCACTGCCTACAGAAAGAGCTTGCTGACAATCGCCAGCCAGACGATACGCCGTACACAGGTTTCCTAGGGCCATGGTCAGTTGAAACCTTTGCGACGAATCGCGCAACAGCGCGACCGCACGCCGATGGTGCGATATCGCATCGTCAAGTTGTCCTAACTCCCTTAACATCAGACCTATATTGTCAGACGCTAGCGCCAACCCCAACGTATGGTGTAGGGAATCGTAGATGGAATAACAGCGGTAATAATGCTCCAGTGCGTGTGTATAATCTTTCAGTTCGTAGTAGGTAGCCCCCATATTGTTCTCACCATTGGCGAGTTCGAGAGGATGCTTGAGTGTCTGATGATACTGGGTGTAGCGAGTAAAATAATCAAGCGCCTGCCCGTACTGCCCATACTTGTAGTAGATCTGCGCTATGTTGTTGTAGACCATCGCGATATTCGCGGGGTCATTGGCTATCTGGAAATGTTTGAGCGCTTCGAGGAAGGAGAGGAAGGCCTCCTTAAAACGTCCTTGACGACGGAGCGTAATACCGAGGTTATTGTAAGCGCGACCCAGTCCGCTATTCTCAGCAATATTTTGATAGTAATGGATCGAACGCGAAAAATGAGTAGCAGCCTCAGAGAGACTACTTCGCTGGAGAGAGGAGATCCCCCAAATATTTTCGCACCGCCCAGCCTCGTACCATGCTTCTTTACGTCTGGCAAGTTCGCACCACTCTACAAAAAAGCGCGTAGCCCCCTCAAGTGTCGAGTCTAAGAGGCTACGCGTTAACTGTTCATAAATTCGGAAACGAAGCGAATCAGAGGATGCACTGCGCAACTCCCTCCGCAGGGAATCTACCCGTGTGCAAGGTGTTGCCCAAAGCGTTAACGGAAGTATCCCAAACAAAAACACCACGCCACAGTACAATCCTGCTCTCCCGCGCATGTTTCAATGCTCGTTCTATCGTGTGGTGTTGAAACTAGACCTTGGCCAGATTCTGTCGTTATGCGAGTCCCTCCATCCCAGCCCCATCCCTATCGCCTCAGATGCGCTACTACTTCTGGATGTGTTCCTTGTAAGCAGCAGCATCCATGAGTGCTTCTACCTGCTTGGGATCTTTCACTTTGATGCGCACTATCCACCCCTTACCATACGGGTCTTTGTTCACACTGTCTGGGGCAGCTTCTAGGTCTGGATTCAATTCCAAGACTTCTCCGTCTATTGGGAGAATGAGGTCAGAAACCGTCTTTACAGCCTCTATCGACCCAAACGTCTCGCCCGCCTCGAGGGTCTCGCCCACCGTATCTACGTCTACAAAGACGATGTCACCGAGCTCACTCTGTGCAAAATCGGTTATGCCCACGTAAGCCTCAGACCCTTCAAGGCGAACCCACTCATGATCCGCACTGTAACGAATATTTTCAGGAAAGTTCATCACGCTACTTCGTTTGTTTTACTTAGCTCCTTACGCACAAAGATAGCTTTTTCAAAGAAAAAAGACACTTCTCTCAACAGAATATCGAAGGTAGTGTCCGTAACCGTGTGTACCCCATCCCCGACCTTCTACCCCTCTAGTCAATCTCCAGCGCCTTACTGGTACTGTGCGATAAAGCGCCATTGGGTACGATAAAAATCCCTTTTCTAGAGAAGTTCGTGCGACCTCCTTCCCTCTCTTTAGGAACGTATCAGGCAATCCATTCATATGGGATAGAGCGGTGTTCTTGCCCAAGAACAATATGACGCCGCTTCTGTTACAAGAAACGACGTCATGTTTTTCGTGTGCAATGCGTATTATAACTTATCGATCACCTCTTGCAATCGCTCAAAGATCTCGTCCACTGTCCCTAATCCGTTGATCTGAAAAAGCTTCCCCGATCCATTGTAATGCGAGGCTACGGGAGCCGTCTGTTCGTGATAGACCTGTATACGGTTCTCGATCACCTCCTCTTTATCATCCGCTCTTCCTTCCAATTTGGCACGTTGTAACAGACGATGCACCAACTCCTCCTTTTCTACCGAGAGCAGAAGTACGGCGTTGATCATCGTCCCCTCGTCGTGCAGCATCTGATCCAACTGTACAGCCTGCGGTCGCGTTCTAGGAAAACCGTCAAAAATAAATCCTTTGACGTCGCGGTGTGCTCGTATGAATTCTTGGATGATCCCTATGACCATCTCGTCTGGGACGAGCTGTCCCTTGTCCATAAACTCTTTCGCCTGTACCCCTAGCGGAGTGCCAGCTGCAATTGCCCCCCGGAGAATATCTCCTGTGGAGATGTGAGTGAGTTCGTATTTCTTTTCCAACAGTTGTGCCTGTGTTCCCTTGCCGGCACCAGGAGGTCCGAATAGAATTAGATTGATCATCACTATATTCTCCGTAGAAAAACGTTATTCCGAAAGAATGTATAGGTCTGGGAGGTTTCTCCCCAACCCATTGTAGTCGAGTCCATAGCCTACGACGAAACGGTTGGGTAGGTCGATTCCCACGTAGTCGACATCGAAGTTTCCCGCAAAGGCTTCGGACTTAGTAAACATGGCGGCGATCTGGATGGAACGCGCTCCGCGTCCCTTCAGATTGTCGAGTAGGGACTGCATGGTGAGTCCCGTGTCTACGATATCTTCGATAATCAGTACGTCTCGTTGTGCGATACGCTGAGTGAGTCCCAAGAGTTCCTCGGGTTGTTGCGAGGCATTAGTTCCGTGATAGGTACGGTAGCGCACGAACTCTACCGAGAGGACAAATGGCAGTTGGCGTACTAGGTCAGCAGCAAAGACAAAGGCTCCGTTGAGGATGCAGAGCGCCAAGGGGTCGGAGTCGTGCGGAAATCCCCGTTCGATCTGGCTGGCTAGGCGTGCCACCTGGAGCTGCAGGTGTTCGCTGTTATAAAGTTGTTGAAACGTAAGACCTAGCAAATGTACCTGAGGTTGCATCTGGGGTTGTATCTGGGATTGTATCTGGGGTGTATCGCTCATTCTATCCTGCCTCCTCGTAGTAGACCTCGGTCTGACTGTTGTACGAATTTAATAATTTCCTCCAACTCTGGGGTGGAACGCATTTCTTGTATGATACGTTCTATGCCCTGTGAGATATTCATCCCCTCGCGATAGAGTAGCCTGTAGGCTTCCTGTATCTCTTGTATGAGCTCGGCAGGGAATAATCGTCGCCGCAAACCAACGACATTCAATCCACAGAACATGATCGGCTCTCTTCCCGCAATGACGTAGGGTGGCACGTCCTTGTTCACCTTAGTACCCCCTTGCACCATCACGTGTTTTCCAACCCGTGTAAACTGGTGTACGAGCGTCCCCCCCGAAAGGATCGCATAGTCGTCAATCTCCACCTCTCCTGCCAACTGGGTACTATTTCCTAGGATTACGTGGTTGTGCAAGAGGCAGTCATGCGCGACGTGTGCATACGCCATTACCAAGCAGTCTTCTCCCACGCGGGTTACTTGTTTTGCCAGCGTGCCTCGGTTCACCGTGACACACTCTCGGAGCGTAGTACCGTCGCCGATTTCTACCGTGGTATATTCCCCCTTGAATTTCAAGTCTTGGGGAATTCCAGCAACTACGGCATTGGGGAAGATGCGGCAGTTTTTCCCTATGCGCGCCCCGTCAAAGATGGTCGCATGAGGTCCAATCCATGTATTATCCCCGATTTTTACATCATCAGCGATATAAGCGAATGGCTCTACCACGACGCCGTTCCCTAGCGTAGCACCTGCTGCTACATGAGCCAATGGACTTATCGTCATTTCTTTCTTCGCGTATTGTGTTAGGATTTACGAGCGATTTGCGCCATTAGGTCTCCTTCCGCCACGAGGTTATTTCCCACATACGTCGTCCCGTGCATAACCGCCATACCACGGCGTATGGGACTTATCAGCTCCATACACAAGATCAGCGTATCGCCAGGCATTACTTTCTGTCGGAAACGGACGTTGTCTATTCGTAGGAAATAAGTGAGGTAGTTTTCTGGATCAGGGACGGTACTCAAGACCAATACGCCTCCCACTTGTGCCATAGCTTCGACTTGCAAAACCCCTGGCATGACAGGAGCTCCAGGGAAGTGTCCGACGAAGAAGGGTTCGTTTATCGTAACGTTTTTCACCCCCACTACGCGCGTCTCGGAGAGCTCCATAATCTTATCTACCAACAAGAATGGTGAACGATGTGGTAAGAGCTGTTGCACCTGATTTACGTCTAAGATTGGGGGTTGTGTGAGGTCTATTTTGGGCGCAGTGTCTTTTTGTGTTTCTAAGTAGGCTTTACGAATCAATTTCGCAAGCTCTGTATTCGCACGGTGTCCTGGTCTCTGGGCTACGATATGTCCTCGTAGTCGGACCCCGACGAGGGACAAATCTCCCAGCACGTCTAAGAGTTTGTGTCGTGCGGGTTCGTTCTCGTAGGAAAGGGGTTCGTTACTCAGAATCCCATTTTTCACGGGCTGTACCTTGGGTTTCCCAAATAGCGTAGCAAGACGATCCAGCTCGTCTTGTGGCACCTCCTTTTCCAAGATTACAAGCGCATTGGCAAGGTCGCCCCCCTTGATAAGATTATGCTCTCGCAACTGTTCTAGTTCGTGGAAAAAGACAAATGTGCGCGAGTTTGCGATCTCTTGTGCGTAGTCCTCTTTTTCGGAGAAGGTCGCAAATTGATGTCCTAGTACCGAGGAATGATAGTCGATAAGCACCTCCACAGCGTAGTCCTCGTCGGGGTAAAATGAGAGTTCCACGCCCGCACTCTCATCTTTGAAGGAGATTTTCTCCTTTGGCGTGAAATAGACTCTCTCGGCCTGCTGTTCTACGAGTCCCACCTGCGCGATCTGTTTGACAAATTCGCGTGCACTACCGTCTAGGATAGGAACTTCAGGACCATTGAGGTGTACTTCAGCATTGTCTACCCCCATCGTCCAGAGGGCAGACATCAGGTGCTCGAGCGTGCTGACGCGCGCTTGCCCTTCTACTATGGTAGTCCCACGTGCGGTATCTTGTACATTCTCTGCCAAGGCGCGCACTACGGGTGCTCCCTCCAGATCGTCACGGATAAAGAGAATGCCCGTATTGGCAGGGGCTGGGCGCACCTCAGCTGTTGTCATCACCCCCGTATGAAGTCCCTGACCCGCTACGTGCAAGGGGGCGGCAAGAGTCTGTTGTTTCGACATTGAGTCTTCTAATTCTGTTTCGTGTCTATGACGCGTGGCTCCAACGATGCCTACAGAACAAAGGTAGGAAAAAAGGTTTGCTTTGGCTTAGCTTTCTTACCGACGATTTGTGTTTTCGTTGCATCGGTAGTGAAGTTGGAACGGGGTTAGCGACTGCTATCCTAAAAAAGTGTGCAAGCTCCCCTTTTTAGTACCTCGGAGTCCAAGTTATAAACCAGTAAAATGGGAGTTACACAAGTACAAATTTCGGAATTTGTCCTCGAAAAGACAAGCACATCACAAGGGGTGCTGTGCGCTTATTACGATACTCCTTACCAGCCTTTTGCAAGATGTAGATACCCTATGGAAAGAAAAAGAACCTTTGTTCCGTCGCTCCCCCAACACCATCGGCGATACTGTCCTAAAAAAGTGTGTAAGCTCCACTTTTAGTAACTTGGTGTTGAAT
>CAUUCP010000043.1:0-19161 GCA_963543925.1 uncultured Bacteroidia bacterium
ACCTAATTTGCCGCATGTAGAGTACGTGTAGAGTCGGTGTAGCGTACGTGTAGTAGGTATCTCCCCCTAGCATGGCTTATTTTGGGATAGGGAATTGAGGAAGATATAAAGCGGTATAAGCAGCCCATTTCTTATCCGTTGCAGTGATGCTTACACCCTTTTTACGGACACTACCCTCTTTTAGGACAGTATCACAGTATCGATGCTTACCCACTTACAGTATCCAAGAGAAAGATGGGATAACGACGCAGGGCAAATAAAAAGCTTCGTAAACTCCACCTCTTTAGAGGAGTCTACGAAGCTTAGATTCTTTTACCGCTACCCCTAGGGATTTTTCAATCTCAGGATCGTAGCGGTGGCGGTCTCTAAAGATTTATCTTTTTCCCCGTAATGGCACTCAGAATAAAACTCAGCAAGGTCATCACGACAGACATCAGCACGCGCGAGAGCATGTTCCGCGCTACGTCTTTTGCTTCGTTCTTCACTTGGTCCTTAATCTCTTCCTTGTTCATTGTTTTTGTGGTTTTAGATTTTACCTCAACAGGCTACTTTAGTGCTACAAAGATAACATTCGTTCCGCGGAGTGTGTGGGTAATGGGAGTACGCTGTTGATACTCTCTGGCGAGCTCGGTACTATGAAAAAGTATAACGTTCGAGACGATAGTCCCAAGCATCGTACTGCAATAGAGCACCGTCCAGAGGGCTCTCCCCCGTGGCGAGCCAACGCAGCGCCTCGCTTGCCATAAAACTTCCTATGGTCTGTACCAATGGAGGATAGACTCCATCGGCAAGTGGTCGCTCTGTAGGCAGATCTCCAAAGAGATCTTGAAGGCTGAGTCCCTTCCTTCCATGCAAAAGGGTCACTTGCCCCACATAACTTTCCACCGCGCCCCATACAAGTGGGATATGCTGCTGGGCACAAAATCTGTCAAGTAGGGAGCGTGTGGTAAAATTGTCCGTACAATCTATCAGGAGATCATATTCCGTGGGCAGTGCTGCTAGCCATGCCGCATCCAGACGTATGGGATAGGGATGCGCCTCTCCTCTTGGATTCCATTCGCGCGCCCGCTCGGCCGCCAGAAAGGCTTTTTCACAACCGACCTCATTCTCGGTATACAGTAACTGACGCGGGAGGTTGGTCACTGAGACGCGGTCGTTGTCTACGATATCGATCCTCCCCACCTCTTGTGCAGCGAGTAAGGGTAGGACAGCACTCCCGAGCCCACCGACCCCGACGAGGAGGACGTGGGCTGCGCGCAGTCTTGCAATACGCGTTGGATCGAAATCGGGGAGCGCAAGGGTTCGTGCATGACGCTTCATCTCTAATCCCTCCAATACCGCGTAGAAGCCTTTTCGTGGCTCACGCTTTTTCTAGTTTGAAGTGCCCGACCTCGTCGCGCAAACCGTGGATACGCTCTAGTACGTCTGAACTGGAGTTGGAAAGTGCAGCGGCGGCTTCGGCATTCCTTTGCGCCGTATTACTGAGGCTTGAGATGGCCATCTCTATCTGTTGGATCGACTCGGCTATCTGCTGGCTATTTTCGTTCACCCCAGTCATACGTTCCATGAGTGCCGTCATCACGTGCTGGAGTCTCTGGAGATCCTGTAGGGTAGCCTCAGTCACCTGCGTAGAGTTCTCTCGCAGACCATGCATCCCGTTCACAATCTCGGCACTTTGTTCAGCGAGCTTTCGTACCTCACTGGCCACTACGGCAAATCCCCTTCCTAGATCTCCGGCGCGCGCAGCCTCGACAGCAGCATTGAGCGCGAGGATGTTCGTTTGCGATGAGATTTCAGCGAGTTGCTGCTCTCGATCCACAATATCTTCGAGGGTTGCATTGGTGGCATGTATATTCTCTGCCAAAGATTTCAATTTTTCGCGTGCAGCGTCTATGGCTTGCGATGTAGCCTTGACCATCTGCGTATCGTTCTGACATACCCCTGACACACTGGTGCACTGGGCGAGTACCTGCTCTGTAGCGGAGGCTTCGATCTCGGCGGTGCGTGCGATCTCATGCGCGGCGGTTGTGATGTGTTCGCTATTCTTCTCCAATCCAGCTGCGGAGCCCTCGATATCTCGGATAATCTTCCGTAGTTGTGTGATCATATCACCGTAGCCACGCGAGATCATGCCCATTTCGTCTCCCCGTTGCTCATAGCCCGTCATTTCTAGGACAAGGTTTCCAGCAGCTAGGTCGCTAATCCGTTGGGCTAAGACTTTCACAGGTCGCAATAGTGCACGCAAACGCAACAGTACGACGAGCAAGAAGAGTAGTGCAAGCGACAGCCCCATCCAGAAGAGGAAAGCGACTCGCGTATAGACAACGTCCATGATGCGCGTCTTGTCAAAATTGACGGCAAGCATCAATGGGGCACGATCCGAACCTAGGTAGAAGGGTGTGAGGTAACTCCCCTGTTGCCCTTCGAAGTGGAAGAGACTCTCGGCCTTTCGTAGGGCGTGTTGCTCGGTATCGCTGAGCTTTTTCATGTCGAAGGTTCTCTCCGCTCCACCCTTTTTCGAAGTAGCGAGTAATTTACCTTCTGGTGAATAGAAGTCAACCGTAGCCACTCCGTCTAGCACCTCGGTTTGTTCAACCCAATCTTGGATACGACTGAGTTGTATGTCTATGGCAACGGCCCCGATGGTTTGTTCGTTCCGAAAGATGGGAATGCCGATAGTGAAGATGAGGACATCGTGTCCTTGTACACGAAGGGTAAATGGTTCACAGACCTTAGCGCGTCGTGTGCGCATGGGTTGAAAGTACCAACTTCCGACCTTGGGGTCGATGTGTGTGGAACAGGTATCGTTGAGTATGGGTTTCCCGTGAGAGTCTCGCACCAGAAATGGGACAAAACGTCCATGAAATCCATTCCCTTTGACGCCGATATAGTCGTTGTCTCGCCCGTCAAATGCCTCACGTTCGAATGCGAGTGCAACGCCAAATACGTCGGGGTAATGCTCCATCGCATTTTTCACCAATTCTATGGCCGCCTCTCGGGTACAGGGGGGTTGGGTATCATGCGTGGTGAGTAGATTGGCGAGGGTTTCCCCTAGGTGTTCCCCCTGCTCAAAACCGCCTCGGATCTTCGCAACGAGGTCTGCAGAGGAGAACTCGACCTTTCGGAGCTCTCCTTGGTATTGCGCGGAAGCGAGTCGATCAATCGGGACTAATAGCATGACGAGCATCACGATAATAATCCCAGCGCCGATCAACAGTCCAACGCTGGTAAGCATTGAGTTTCTCTTCATGAGCCTGCTCTCCTGTTCTTATTTCTACTGTAGACTCTGATCCCAATCCTTCCACACGGGTTCATACCCATGTGCTCGTAGGAAAGTTGCGACCTCCTCAGGCGTTCGAGCGTCGGAGATTTCGAACTGTTCGAGCTCCTTGTTGGTATGTGCGTACCCCCCTGGCTCGGTATGTGAACCGGCGCTCATGGAGGTAATTCCGAGACCGAAAGCGTGATTTCGGAAGAAGGCTGACTCGCGGGTTGTAAGCGACATCTCCACGTTCTCGTCAAACAAGCGATAGGCGGCAATGATCTGAAGCAGGTTGCGCTCGTTGACCGTGTACTTTGGTTCAAAGAGCCCCACGTGGGGACGAAGACGCGGGAAAGCGACCGAGTACTTTGTCTGCCAATACTTTTTCTGAAGATGACGGAGGTGTCTTGCCACGCAGTACGACTCCGTACGCCAATCCTCGAGTCCGAGGAGCGCTCCCAACCCGATGCGGTGGATACCGGCAGCTCCGATCCTGTCTGGAGTTTCGAGACGGTAACGATAGTTGCGCTTCATGCCCTGTTTGTGGTAGTTTGGGTAGGTAGCCTCGTTGTACGTTTCTTGGTATACATACACCGAATTGAGACCGTTTTCCCCCAAGGCAGCATACTGGTAGGAATCCATGGGCTGTACCTCTACGGAGATTTGTGGAAAGTAATCTTTGAGGAGCTTGACGGCCTCTAATAGGTATTCGAAGCCGGCCTCGGTAGGCGATTCGCCGGTGAGCAACAGGATGTGTTCAAAGCCGAGCGCCTTGATACTCTGCGCCTCTTCTAGGATCTCTTGTTGGGTGAGCGTTTTTCGTAAAAGCTTGTTTTGGTGACTATAACCACAATAGACACAACTATTGGAACAAGCATTGGAGAGATACAGAGGTACATAGAGCGACATGACACGTCCGAAACGTCGGAGTGTCAACTGCCGACTGAGAGTTACCATCTGTTCGAGGTAGGGTTCTGCGGCAGGCGAGATGAGGGCAGCAAAGTCCTCAATATCTCCGTGTCCTGCGTGCGAGAGGGCTCTTTCGACCCTAGCCTGGGTGGTGTCAGCAATTTGCTCTTGCAGATCTTCCCAACGTAAGGCGTGCATTTCATGGTAAAAAGACTGGGCCGCGATCTCCTCCTCTCTCGCTTGGAACTCCTCTGGTATGTGTTTCATCTCCGATCTCCTTGAGCCAACGCGTCAATCGCACTGGTTCTTTGTCTACTTGATTACCTACAAAAATATGGGAAAAGCTAGTCTCTAATGACCAGGAACTCCTCTCCCACCAGTTTCAAAATTCGTGACCCCGTGCTGCCATGGTTTTGATCATAACGCTCTGGCGCTACCCAATCGACGCCATCTCGAATGCGAGTATCTATCTCCTCCAAGGTACGTCCCGTGGGCATCCCTGACAGGTTTGCCGAGGTAGAGACTAGCGGCGCATCCAGGGCTCTTACCATAGCTTCGCAGAGGGGGTGTTTTACGACTCGAATCCCCAGACTTCCGTCTTCCGCCAAAAGGGTCTGTGCCACCCCCTGCACGTGTGGGTAAATCATCGTGGTGGGACGCTGCGCCTGGCACACCGTCTCCAAGACCCAAGAAGGTAAGTCCCCCACGAGGTGCGACAACCGTTCTACCCCTTCTACGATCACAAGCATACTCATGTTATGGGGACGCGCCTTGAGTTGATAGAGTTTCTCGATGGCTTTCGCATTACGTGCGTCACAGCCGAGCCCCCAGATAGTATCCGTGGGGTACAGGATGCAGCCCCCCCTTTGCATAACGTGCGCAGCCTCGGTAGCTGCACGTCTTAAAGCTTCAGAATCCATAACCAGTTCCGTGACGGTTCTCTATGACAAAGGTAAGGATTTGCGATGATCGTAAAAAACACCATCTTTGTGCTTTAGCAAAGTGGCAAAGCGGAAAGATGAGCAATGGAAAGGGAAAACGCCTCCTACTAATCACCTACTATTGGCCTCCGAGTGGCGGTCCGGGCGTACAACGATGGTTGAAGATAGTGAAGTATCTGATCCGCCTTGGGTGGGAGGTGACGGTGTACACGCCCTCGAATCCTGAAATTAGCGATAAGGACGTTTCTCTGCTAAAGGACATACCCTCTGGCACGACACTACTACAACGCTCTATAACCGAGCCCTTGCGGCTTTATAAGCGCATTTTAGGTAAGAAAAGTGTTGGTAATGGACTCCTAGCAGAGGAGGGCAACAAAAAGCGACAGCGCGGACGCCTCGGAGGGCTACTCCTATGGGTTCGTGCGAACCTCTTTGTCCCTGATGCTCGGGCACTGTGGATAGGGCCTTCTGTACGCTTCCTACGACGCTGGTTGCGGACACACCCACAGGACATAATGGTTACCACGGGTCCTCCGCATTCGATGCACCTGATAGGTCGCGGGGTGCATCGCGCCACGGGTCTACCTTGGGTAGCAGACTTTCGCGACCCTTGGCTTCACATAGACTATCACCAACACCTCCCTTTTTCGTCCAGGACTTGGGCTCGGCTTGGCAAGATGGAACGCTCGGTGGTAGAAGAAGCCGACGCCGTAACGGTGGTGACGGATGGGATGGTAGGCGATTTCGCCGCCTATACACCGCGACAGTTGAGGGTGATCTACAATGGTTTTGACCTTGAAGACTTTCCCACTCCCGTTCACCGCCCCTCGTCGCCGAGTGCGCCACTACGGATGGTGTATACGGGATCGATGAATCCGGATCGCAATCCTTTCCTCTTGTGGAGCGTATTGGAGGAATTACAGAAGGAGGAGCTCATCACGCCCACAAGCTTTCGATTGGAGATTGTAGGGACGTGCGATGTGAGTGTAAAGACTTCGATAACGGATAGTGGGCTGGAGGAGCTGGTAGAGATACGGGGTAGCATTCCTCATGCGGAGATCCCTTCCCTTCTGTGTGGTGCAGATCTCTTGCTTTTGAGCGTCAATCGCGCCCCGTCGAGCAAGGCGATCCTTACGGGGAAGCTCTTCGAATATCTGGCGAGCGGTCGCCCCATAGTCGCCCTAGCACCGACGGATGGGGAGGCTGCGCGGCTGATCTCGACCACACAGAGTGGACAAGCCTTTGACGAAGAGGATAAAGCTCGGCTTCGCGCCTATCTGGTTAACGCGCTAGAAAGCCACCAACGTGGGGAGGTCTTCTCTTCTTCTGCGCCACAGCCCCTGCGTCTTGCCCCCTACACACGCGCCTACCAAGCCGAGCAATTTGCGGCACTATTCGACGAGATCCTCAATCCGAGAGAAAAAGAAGGGGGGCGCTAGAGTCCCCTTTTTTTACAAATCCGTCGACTCTACAGAGAAGCCAAAGAGGGTGACATCGTCGACTTGAGGCATCCCGACACGGTGGCGCGCAAGGTAGGCAAGGAGGAGGCGCCGCTGCACCTCCATAGGAATCGAGACGATATCGGTCAGGTAATTGAGTACGCTCTTCGAACCGATTTTACAATTCTCCTTGTTAGGCTGTTCGATAAACCCATCGGTCATCATATAGAACGACATGTTGGGCGTGAGGTCGAGCTCTAGACTCGACTCACGAAACTGGAAAGGTATATCCTGCGAGATGGTATGCATCTTCCCAACGTATCGCTGTACTTGCCGCCCATCGGTCGAATAGAATAGCGACTGTGCCGCCCCCGCGTACTGGACTTTCTTGGTAGCATAATCCAGCAATAAGACCCCAATCTTTACATTGGCTTGCATCTTGAAAGCGTCGCTCGAATCCTTCCATAGGTCGTTGAACTCTCGTGCAAACTCCGAGATAATCTGTGTAGGAATAAATGTATTTCCTTCACGCACGATCTGGTTGAGCTTCATGTAGGTGATGAAGGAGAGTGCAGCGCCCGCGACCTCGTGCCCCGAGCAGTCAGCAAGTATGAAGATCGACTTGTCGGGTAAATCCGCAAACCAGAAGAGGTCACCGCTCACCACGTTGGTAGGACGATAGATGATGAAGTGGTTGGGGTAACGCGCCGACATGTTGTCTTGGTTGGGTCGTAGGGATCGCTGTATCGTGTTGGCATACTCGATGCTGTTCATGATGAGGCTATTCTTGTAGATGAGCGATCGTCTTGTCGACTCCTGTTGTTCGTTCTTGAACTGGTTCTCGGTTCTCAAGTTCTCGGTATGTGCAAAGCTGATGATGAGGTCGGAATTCCTCTTGGCATTCTGTACGCGCTGCTGCTGTAAAATCTTGTCTCTTGCTTGGAGGCGACGATAGATCCGCAGTGCGATTAGCAGGAAGAAGATACCAAAGAATAGGATACTTGCGAACAGAATCCACGCATAGAGGTTCTGGTTTTGTTGTAGGAGGGCGCGCAGAGATCCTTGAGCTTCGTCTTGCAATTGTTGCTCTTTGATTCGTTTGTAGTCATAGAGTCTAAAACTGGTTTGGGAGATCAGGGCATTCAAACTATCGCGCAGCTCGATTATCATCTGCTTGTATTTGTATGCTTGGTTATAGTCCTTCTCCTCCTGTAAGATTCTAGCAAGACGGAGGGAGAGTCCAGCTTCCAACCACTCATTTCCGACATTGTGCGCAGCCAGAATAGACTCTTTCAGGCTTTCCTTCGCCTTTGAGAGTTCCCCGCGCATGGTGTAGATAGCGGCTTTTGTGATATTACAATTTCTCGTCTGATCGTTGTAACATAGGGGAGGGACATAGTCGAGAGCCGAGTCGAGGTATCGTCTTGATAAATCTAGAATCCCGACCTGTCGGTACGCCTCCGCTGTGTGAATATAGAGTTCGGAGATTTTCTCCCATGCATCGATCCGTTTCGCAGCCGCCACTGCATTTTGGAAGTAGTAGATAGCTCCCTTTGGGAATCCTCTTCCTTGGTAATAAAGTCCCGAGGCATCGGAGAGTAGGAGCTCACGCAGGTCTTTATTAGCGACGGACTCAAGCTTTTGTGCCGCCTTGAGGTTGAAGGCGGCTCGTTCTAGACTATTCGTTTTGACATCAATCCGAATCATGTCATAGAGGAGACGGAAACAGCGTTCCATGTCGTTTCTCGCCTCGCTCATCACATAGGCATTTTCAAGGAATGCGGTAGCAAAGGAATAGTTCTCTATCCCGACGAGCATCTGAGCGATATGGGTATAGATCTCCACCAAGTGAGTGGTATCGATATTGAGGAGTGAGATATCCTTGTAAGCCTGCACCCAGTCGACGTATATATTGTCAAGGGGGATTTTCTGCGAGGGTACCACTTGTACTCGGTCATCCACCGACTTTGGGGGAGCGATTTTGCGCCGATCTGGCACGGGGTGCATGGCACGTACTGGAGCACACATCAGCCACAACAGGAGGAGCGTGCAGGCACATCCACCTATCCAAGTCAAGCTTTTTTTCAGACCCCACATGTTTTAGAAATGGATACCTATCACACAAATATCATCGGCCTGATCGACACCCCCTTGGTGTAACATCAATCCTTCGAGGAGGAAGAAACGTTGGTCTTCAGCCGTGATGGCAGCCTCGTACATTCGTCGCAGATCTTCTTGGAAGCGCATACTCCCATACTTTCGGAAATGCTCATTGAGTTGGTCGGTGAACCCATCTGAAGAGAGATAGACCCACGTGTCTGGTGCGAGGGTGAGGTAGACATTTTCGTAGGAGCAGTTGGCGAGAGTACTTCCGGCGCTCATGATACTCCCACGGTAGCGCTTTACCCCCTCTGACGTACTGACATACAAGGAGCTCGATGCGGAGGAGAAGACCAACTCCCGCTTGGAGGGTTCGTAGCGGATGAGTGTCAAGTCCATGCTATAGTGTCCGAGATAGGTAGTCGACTGGTAACTTAGGTTCTCATGGATCTGGTCATGGAGAGAGGTCAATACCTGCGCGGGATCGTTCAGACGCCACTGCTTGACGATTTTGTTGAGGAGGACGTGACCGATCAGACTCATGAGCGCGCCCGGGACTCCGTGCCCGGCACAGTCGACGAGGGCGAGCATCTCGTAGGGTCCTGCGTTGGCGTACCAATAGAAGTCGCCCGAGACGATATCTCGTGGTTGGTAGATGATAAAGGATTCGCCAAAAGCCTTTTCGATAAGCTTTGGGTCTGGGAGCATGACCTGTTGGATATCTCTTACGAACTCGATGTTGTGTGTGACCTTCTTGGAATTGCTATGGAGCATGTCGAGCAGGTTCTGCAGGAGTGCGGTACTCTGCTCTAGGTCGACGCGTTGGTTGTTGAGGACGTTTTCCAATGCGCCCCACTTTTGGTTCAGCTGTCGAGCATAGTCCAACTCCTTGAGTAGGTCCATCTGTGTCCTGTGCAAAATGCGGGAGTGGATACTGAGGTAACGGTGTAAAAGGATAATGGCAAACAGGAGGAAGGCGATGGATAAGAAGATCACTCTTCGCTTGCGATGCTGTTTCCTTAGTTCATTTTCCTTAGCGAGCTTAAGGATCGTTTCTTCGTTTTGTTGATGGAGGTCGAGCAAATCGAAGTCATGTTTGTTCTTTTTGAGAACATGCAAGACGACGACGTTGTTGGCTTCGATACTCAAGATCGTATCCATGTAGGCGGCAGCTTGTTTGAAATTCCCTTGCTCGGAGTCGAGTCTTGCGCAGTGGAAGAGGAATTCCCGATATAGCTCTGTAGGCCATGGCGCGGCGGCTAGGGCGCGATAGACCTCCCTCTTACATTCCTCGGCCCGTTGATATTGCTTGAGGGTTGTATAAAGCGCAATCAAGGTAGACTCGTAGTAATCGGTCTCACCCTTGCGTTTGAAGTTTGCAAATCGCGTTTCGTACTGCCAGATCTGCTCATTGGCCCATTTCATCTTATTCTGTGCGATATAGACGTCGGCTAAGGCGAGGTGTATGTCGATCAGTACGGCGGTATCGCCCATTTGCACCGCCTGTGGATAGGCTTTGTAGAGGAGTTCGACCACCTTGGCAGTATCCTTCTGTCTGTAGACCAGTACTGCCATGTTATAATAGAGACGCGCACGATAGTTCAGCGACAGGGAATCCCCCATGGTGATGGCACGTTCGTAGTAGGTATAAGCGTCGTCATAATTGCCCTGATCTTCGTAGAGCATCGCATTGTTGTTGTAAATGACGTATCGCATATAGTCTGGAAACCGATAGCGTGGTGAGTCCATCCGTAGACACTCTCGGTATGCGGCCAAGGCCGTCATATAATCCTCGGTTTCTTGGTAGAGTAATGCAAAGGCGAAGTAGACCTCTCGCAAGAGGATGGTATCTTGCAACTCTCTGGCCAGGTACAAGGAGTGTGTCACCTGTACAAAAGCAGAATCAAACTCTCCGCTCAAACGGCATTCGATATTTTTCCACAAGGCGCAATAGGCGTCGAGGACCTTGTTTTGTGTGGTTCTCGCCACGCCCGTGACCGAGTCGAGGAGCATCGTATACTCTTCGTAGATCCCCGCTTGCCAAAGGGCTTCTAGACGTCCGCCATATAGAGTGACGAGCGAATCTCCCTTATCGATCTCCTCCTGCTGAGCTCGTACAGAGGTACTCTGCACAGCCCAGAGGAGTATCACGGACAGTACTACACGTAAAAATCCTTTCCCTACCTTCATCTTTGTAGTGGTAAATGTAAGGATTTTATTTTCAACCACGTCACCGTTCCCCAACAATCTACTTCAGTATAGTCCCCCACACGGGTTACCTTCCGCTTCTATTCGTAACGCAACGCTTCAATAGGGTCGAGTCTTGCGGCGCGACTTGCAGGCAGATAGCCAGCAAAGACACCGACGAAGACACATAAGCATAGACTTCCCAGCGCCCACCCCCAGGGTATGGCGAACTGTACGCCCATAGCTAGGGCGGCCCCCTTTCCAGCTAGAATTCCGAGGAGTATCCCCACGCCCCCTCCGAAGACGGTAATGAGGATCGCCTCTAGGAGGAACTGGCCACGGATCGTACTACTGTAGGCGCCTATGGCCTTGCGCGTTCCTATTTCTCGCGTACGCTCCGTCACGCTTGCCAACATAATATTCATGAGTGCGATGGCAGAGCCCACGAGGGTAATCAACCCGATCAGGATTGCAGCGATACCTACGGAGGAGAGACTGTTGAGGATCATATTCGCGATCTCATCATTGGTCATCACATTGAATGTGTTTTGCTGTATGGGGCGCAAATCGCGCACGCGCCGCATGATCATCTCTACCTCGGCTTTTGCCTGTGCAAAAGGGGTTCCTGTGCGCGGACTGATAAAGAGCTGACAATCCGCCTCTGGTACGGAGTATCGCGTGAGCCCAGTGAGGAGAGGCACGAAGATCTCCTCATTGCTAGCTCCGCCAAAGGAGCTTGTTTTTTCACTCAAGACCCCGACCACGGTAAATGGCGCGGAGCCGACCATGACTCTCTTTCCTAGTGCATTTTCTTCTTTTTCAAAGAGCTGTACCGCAAGCTTGTTACCGATCAGGATCACATCGGTTATGTCTTTGTACTCCTGTTCGGAGAAGATGCGCCCGTGGGATACGGAGCGCCCATTAGCTTGGAGATAGTGTGCACTCACTCCCTTGAGGTAAAGACTGGGTCGGGACTCCTTGTCTCGATATTTGAGCTGTGTTGGTACGAGCCAAGACAGGTAGCCTGCCGTTCCATAGCGTGCATATTCTTTACAGAAACGTTCCGCTTGCCAACGGGTGATGTAGGAGTAATCCTCTCCGTTGAAAACGTTTTTACCATTCACTCTCATCGAAGGCTGCCAACTACGCACTTCGAAGACTGCCCCCTGCGAATCGGCGAGCTCGTGTTCGATGGTATAGCTGACGGCATTGATCACCGAGAGCATGCCCATGAGCGCCAACAAGCCTATGGCGATAATGAGCATGGTAAGAAAAGCCCGTACACGACTGACCCAGATAGCCGCCAGTGCGAGTCTGACATTCTCTACGTTTCGCGCCCAGATGCGACGCAGGGGAGTCCAATCCATCTTCGTCTTCTCGTCAAAGAGTCTTTACACAAAAGTAAGAAAAGTGTAGCGTTTCATCTTACACATTTACCGTACTTTTGTTCTCAATCAAAGAGCGAAAGTAAAAGACTTATGACGATCGATACTGGAAAACGCACTATCGCCCTGCAAGTACAGAAGCAGTTCCTAGCGGTACTCACCGGGTTACTCTTTGCCACGGCATACTTTCCCGTCCCACGGGAATTCTTAGATACGTACCTCTATTCCCACTATCTTGTCTCCTTTGGCTTGTTGGGGCTTTACATCCTTTACCAGTTCTTCTTTTGGTTTCGCGACATCATGTATCTCTACGTGAGTGACGAATCGCTGGTCGGGATGTTGCGGGTGCGTCATTTCCGCATCCTTCCGATGAGTAATTCGAAGCATGCCATCGAGATCCCCCTTGAGGAGTTTCTACGCTACGACGTGGAACGCGCATGGCATGGGCTTCGTCTTTATGTACGGATTTGGCAACAGGCGGGACAGGAGATCTACCGCTATCCTCGGTTCTCCATCACCTTACTGAAAAAAGCGGAGAAAGCGCAACTCTTTGCACTCCTAGACCACTACACACAAGAAGGGCGTGCCGAGGGCACGAGCGGGCAATGAGCGATCCTAGACATATCCAAGAAGTCCTAGCGCTCTCGCTAATCAAGAACGTAGGTCCGATACTTGCGCGTCAGCTTTTGGCCTACTTCAAAACTCCTGCCGCCATTTTTGGCGCCACGGAACGGGAATTACAGGCGGTGCCTAACGTCGGGGCGATCGTTGCCAAGAACATTCGCGCGAGCTCGGCACTCCAGATTGCGGAGCGGGAACTCCCCCTGCTAGAGAAGCATCAGATAGCGGCTCTTACCTACGACGATCCCCACTATCCCCCTCTGTTGAAGGATATAGCGACGGCACCACTGATCCTCTTCTATCGTGGCAACCTCGATCGTATCGCGCAGGCGGGGAAACGCACCATCAGCATAGTAGGTACCCGCAAAGCCACGAGTTATGGAAAGGGTTTTGTGGCGGAGTTCGTCGCAGAGCTCAAAGCCTATGACCCCTCAATCACGATCGTGAGTGGTCTGGCCTATGGCATAGATGCCGAGGCGCACCATGCGGCTCTTGCCAATGGATTGCCCACCATTGGGGTATTAGGTCATGGGCTCTCGTATCTCTACCCTCCAAAACACTACCAACTGGCGCAACAGATGTTGGAAAACGGTGGCCTTTTGACCGAATACCCTTTTTATCGCGAACCCGATGCCCCGAACTTCCTCCAGCGCAATCGGTTGATCGCGGGTCTCGCCACTGCCACGATCGTGGTAGAGAGTGCAGCGCACGGTGGCGCGCTCTCCACAGCCAACTATTGTCGCGAATACAAGCGTCACCTCTTTGCCGTGCCAGGGTATGTAGGCAAAACGTGGAGTGTGGGGTGTAATCGTCTCATTGCACAGCACAAAGCGTCATTGATAGAGAATGTGGAGGATCTGATCACCGCCCTAAAATGGGAGAAGAAGCCCCAGACGCAGGCAGCGGGACTCTTCTTTTTCCCCTCGACAGAAGAAGGGCAACTTCTGGATGCGCTAGGTAATGGAGAGCCCAAGAGTTTTGACGAGATTGTCCAAGCCGTGGAGTTTCCTATCAATCAACTCCAAACCCTACTCTTCGACCTAGAGATGAAGGGGCAAATCCGCCAGTTACCGGGACGGATGTATGAGAAGACCCATTAGTCCCGCGCGATGTCACTTTTTCTTTTCCTAAACGTTATAGGGGAGGATTCCATAACATTAAAAATAAAGACACTATGGTACGTAACCGTTTCTTCGGGGTTCTCCTTTTAGCAGCAGCCGTTTCTTTTGCGAGCTGCGGCGGGAATACCACCCCAAACAACACCAACGCAAATGCAAGCACAGCGCAGGCAGCGAAGCCTGCAGAGGCACAGAAGAGCACTTGTGATGGTCAAAAAGCCTGTGAGAATAAGTGCATTGCAGGCAAGTATACTGGCAAGGTGCCGGGCGCCGATCATGCAAGCAGTGCCTACACCCTCGTATTTGAAAAGGGGGGCGCAGTCTCCGTGACGTGTGTGGTAGAGAACTCGGATCAGAAACCTACCTTGGAGAAGGGTACTTTCGAATTTGAGAATGGCGACAAGAACAAGATCGTCTGCAAGCTGGCGGACCACAGCCTGCGGTTCGTACGTCAGGAGAATGGCAATTTGGTGATGGTCAATGACCAGTGGGAAATGCCAGAAATGCCAGAGTCGTACACGCTTTCCCCAGTTCAGGAATAGCGTCGTAGCGTTCACAAAAGAGAAGGCTCAGCGTCTTGTGGAGATGCTGAGCCTCTTTTTTATTCCCAACGGACGTTTTTATCCCAACGGGCGAGCAACGCTAATGGAACAGGTAATTCTTTGCGCCCAAGATGACAAAGACCTTGCCAGGCGAGAAGGATGTGGGGTAAGAGGCTTCGCCTTCGCCAGAGGGTTGGCTATCCGATGTGTTCTTTTCTCCGAGGAGTCCCCCCGCCTGTTGTTTCGCAAATGCCTCTAGGGTTTGTGCAGCAAAGACGAAGACCTTAGCTCCTTGATACTTGGAATCTTGTTCCTCGATCTGTGCGCGAAAGTCGCCCTCTGCCACCAGATTTAGGCTTCGCGTAGCGGGGTCGTAGAGGTATGCGCCGTCGACATTCACCATATACAGTTGGACAGCGTCCTTGGTTTTACCGAGCAGGGAGCGTGCATCCTTCATCCAAGATCCCCCGACGTTGTTCTCGAAATTGTAGAGCGAATTGCTGACCTCTTGTAGGCTCACGGATTCCTCTACGACGCCAATGGCCGACTTTGCGACACTTGATGCAGCCTTGAGAAGGCTTCCCCATCCAGCACTCTTCGCTTCCTCCTTGACAGGCTCAGGGAGTGCATATTTACGCGGTGCTTGGGCATACGCCACCGTCAGCCCCCATATCCCCAAACAGAGCAACAAACCTAGTTTTCTCATCATAACCTTTCTCATTACGTCTACTTTTTCTGGACTCAAAAGTAGGGGTTTTCCCAGTAAATCAACACCTTTTGCAGAAAATACCTAGAATGATGGGTAGTGTCCGAAAAGATAGGTTGAAGTGATAGGAGCGGGTAGGTGAGCGGGGAGCTTATGACGCTTTATGTATTCCTAAATATGCTAGGCGCCCTACGGGGTGAGATAGGGGTAGCGCTGATATAGTGCCATTTTGTCATCCTTTGTCACTCAGTGTAGCATCAGTGTAGCATCAGTGTAGACTCTTTGTATACCCTGTAAATTCGGTAAAAAATAGCCCCTATTATAGACGTATTTCATTATTTCTATACCGTATATTGAGATAAGTTGTATCCACTACTCGTTTAGGATTTCCTAAAGTGGTAGTGCTGAATGGGAGGAGAAAGAGGCGGAGAAATAGACCGCCTGTTAGCCACTCTTATGGGTTGTGTCTTTCAGAGAAAAAGTAGCGAAAATCGCCTCCTCTTCCTAGCGATACGGGGGCGAAAAAGAGGGGGATTTACCCCTGTTGTAGCCTTTCTGTGAGAATTACCGAAAATATTTTTTATCCCCTCGAGCCTAGTTCCCTACTGCCTTTGGGGGACGCTCGCCCTCCTCGCCTGCTACGCGCCATTTTGTGTTAACGTTTTTTTTGAGAACTTGCCTCATACTTAATATAAACCGTTGACGATCATGAGAAAGACGTTGAATATCGTAGTAGCACTCGTGACATTGCTCTGTGTGTGGGGCGTGTCGGGAGTATTTGCCCAGTCGGGAACGGGACGCCCGTTCATCACGAAGTGGAAAGGAGAAGCTGGAAAGGAGTTAAGGATCCCGATTGTAGGGACGTACAATATGGTGATCAAGGATGAGAGTGGGAATGAGAAGGTCAATGAGACGGTAACCGTCGCAGATGCGGGACATCCCTACATCTTTACTCCAACGGAAAACGGAATTTATACCGTAGAGGCTGGTTCTGAGGGGGTGAAGTATATGCGAACTCAGCAGAATGATTCGCGTTTTAGAAGTTTACGCGAGGTAGTACAGTTCGGGACGGTGAAATGGGAGTCGATGGAACAGATGTTCGCTGAGTGCAGCAACATGACCTTCGCAGCGGGGATCGATATCCCAGATCTTTCCAAGGTAACAGACATGAGCATGATGTTCTATAGATGCTTCTTCTTTAACCAGCCGCTGGGCAACTGGGACGTGAGCAAGGTGACCAAAATGTGGGGGATGTTCGAGCACTGCTCCTCCTTCAACCAGCCGCTCAATGACTGGAAAGTGAACAAGGTGACCGACATGGGGGGGATGTTCAATGGTTGCTCCGCCTTCAATCAGCCGCTAAATAACTGGAACGTGAGCAACGTGACCAACATGGGGGAGATGTTCAAGGGCTGCTCCTCCTTCAACCAGCCGCTAAATAATTGGAATGTGAGCAAAGTGACCGAGATAAAGGGGATGTTCGAGGGCTGCTCCTCCTTCAACCAACCACTAGACAAGTGGGATGTGAGCAACGTGACCAACATGGAGAGGATGTTCGCGGGCTGTGCCATCTTCAACCAGCCACTAAATAACTGGAACGTGAGTAACGTGACCAACATGGGGGCGATGTTCTATAACTGCTCCTCCTTCAACCAGCCGCTAAATAACTGGAACGTGAGTAACGTGACCAACATAAATTCTTATTACGGTGATCACCATGGGATGTTCGAGAACTGCTCCTCCTTCAACCAGCCGCTGGATAAGTGGGACGTGAGCAAAGTTACCAACATGGAGGAGATGTTCGCTGGCTGCTCCTCCTTCAACCAGCCGCTGGGCTCGTGGAAGATAAAAACAGCAGTAGGTAGGCTTTCTGAAACCGCGATGAGCCCCTCGAACTATTCCCAGACACTCATTGGGTGGGCAGGGCAAAAGGATATCGCTGAAGATCTATTTTTCGTGCATAACGATGGACTCGTTTATAACGACCAAGGTAAGGCGGCGCACGAACAGCTTGTTGCCAAAGGATGGAGAATCGCCACTGATAGCCACCAATCCAGTGGCGTATCCATTACCCCCCAGTTCTTACCCCTTGTACTCAACAAGGAATTCACTCTGCCCTTAGAAAAGTGGGGCGTAGTGGAAACAACAGAGGAGGTCACCCTATCGACCGACACGGAAGGGATCATCTCCTACGGACTGACCGCAGACAAGAAGGGGGTGCATATCAAGGGGCTCAAGAAGGGAAAGTGTCAACTCACCGCCACTATCGCAGCCAAACCTGGGGTGCATGATGTCTATACCAGCACCTGCGAGATAGAGATTTCCATAGAGCATATCCCCATAAAACACATCACCATCACCCCTGCAAGCAAGACCCTAAAGGTCGGGGAGGAGTTCACGCTTACAGCCCATATCTTTCCAGAGAATGCTACGGAAAGAGTGGTGGAGTGGAGAACCGAAAACGCCAAGATAGCTACGGTAGACAGCAATGGGAAAGTAACTGCTAAAAAGGCAGGGAAGTGTTGGATCTATGCAAAAATATATGGAAATGGATATATGGTCAAAAGAAGATGTGAGGTGACCGTAGTAGACGAGATAGCCCATGTTGCCAGCATCCTATTGCCCGAAAGTCGGACGCTACAGGTTGGCACAACCACTGAATTGGCAACAGTCGTATTACCTGACAATGCCGAACAGGGACTTGTCTGGAAAAGCTCCGACCCCGAGACTGCTATGGTGAGCGAGGGCGTCGTTTGGGGAAAGAAGAAGGGAGAGTGCACCATTACTGTAAAAAGCCTAGACCCGACCTGCCCGATAACCAAAGAGTGTAAAATCACCGTGGAAGGGTCAAGTAATGGAGGGAATAACGGAGGAGGAAACAATGGGGGAGGAAATAGTGGTGGTGGAAACGGAGGGAATAACGGGGGCAACAATGGCGGAGGAAATAGTGGTGGAAACAGCGGCAATAACGGAGGCGGAAACGGAGGAAATAATGGTGGTAACAACGGGGGAGGGGATAATAATGGGAGCAACCCAACGAGCTTCACTGTAACCCTTACACGCCCCGCAAACGGTAAGATAGAGATCGAGGGGTACGCTACAAAGAGCTCGATAACCGTAGCCAAGGACACCGAGCTCACCGTAAAGGCTACGCCCGACGACGGGTACAAGCTCAAGACCCTGAAGGCCAACAACAAGGATATCACGACCACACTGAAGTTCACTGTCACAGCAGCAACTACCGTCACAGCAGTATTTGAGAAAGAAACCTTTGCTGTAACGACCAGCGTCAATGACGAAAAATGGGGTTCGATAGAGCTCACGGGTGCATCTGACCTGACGGCAGTAGCGCACGGTACAGAGCTGACCGTGAAGGTTACCGAAAAAGAGGGGTACAAGCTGAAGAGCCTGACGGCTGGTGACAAGGATATCACCGAGACCAAGAAGTTCATCGTGAAGGCAACGACGGAAGTGAAGGCGGTATTTGAGTCCAAGCAGGGAGGTGCAGTAGAGGACGCCCTGTTGGCAGGTATCGTCGTAGCGCCGAACCCGTTCGCCGCGCAGCTGCGCATCCTCAATCCCGAGGGCGTCGTGGCACGTTACGAGGTGGTGAATGGCGCAGGGATCGTCGTACGTTCGGGGGCGCTTTCTGAAAAAGAGCTTGTAGTGGATACAGAGACACTGTCCTCAGGTATCTATTTCGTGCGCATAGAGGCGCAAAATGGCGCCAAAAAGAGTATAGTAGTATCTAAGTAGCATCTGTTTCTTTTATCGAATAAATTGCCGCCTTTCTGTCGCTTTGACAGAGAGGCGGTTTTGTTTGTAATGGGAACATTGCGCAAACACCTCGTACCTCCCCACCCCTCTTTTTGAGTCATTTTTTTTGCTGGATTCCCCCCACAAATGCAACAATTCCGTCCGTGGTATTAAACAACTAAATTGAGATACCAA
>CAUUCP010000044.1:0-18859 GCA_963543925.1 uncultured Bacteroidia bacterium
GGAAACAATGGAGGCGGAAACAATGGAGGCGGAAACAATGGAGGCGGAAACAACGGTGGAGGAAATAATGGCGGTGGAAACAATGGAGGCGGAAACAACGGTGGGGGAAATAATGGAGGCGGAAACAATGGAGGCGGAAATAACGGTGGTGGAAACAATGGAGGCGGAAATAATGGCGGAGGAAATAATGGTGGAGGAAATAACGGTGGTGGAAACAATGGAGGCGATCAAGGCGAAAGCTCTAACTTAATATCACCCCAAGAGGAACATATTGGTAAAGATGGTGGCGTGGTACACTTTTATTTATCCCGCAAAGACAATCCGTCGCGACACTGGGATGCAGAAATAACCAATGGGAGTAGTTTCTGTTCGCGAGACAAAGAAGTTTCCAATGAAAATAATGTAGATTTTCCATTCTTCTTGCAAAGGAACGACGAAGGTCACGGGCGCGTAGCAATTATTACTTTTCGGTCGGATGATGGAAAGAAAGTAACTGCTAAGATTATACAAAGCAATAGCAATGGAGTAGAAGAAAGTGTTTTGGCTAGTATCTCTATTTCTCCAAATCCATTTACTCACCAGATACGAATCCTAAATCCAGAAGGGATAAATGCAAGCTATGAAATAGTGAACTTATCAGGGATAGTGGTTCACTCGGGAGCTTTAAATAGTGAAGAAACGCTTGTAGATACCACAACACTACCGAAAGGACTCTATATTGTGCGCGTAAAGGCGTCAAATTCTCTGCAAAAGAGTATAGAGGCTATCAAGTATTAATGATACTAAGGTACTAATGAAAAAGGGGCGATTCTCGCACAGAGAGTCGCCCCTTATTCGTTTACTCGCTTACGTACCTCTTATGGCACTAGAAGCTTATGGCACTAGAAACGTCCTTCGACAACAGACCAATCAACGAGCGACCAGAACTCCTTGACATAGTCGGCACGACGATTCTGATAGTCGATGTAGTAGGCATGCTCCCAGACATCACAGGTGAGCAAGGGACGAAGCCCAGCGCGGAGCGGGTTGCCAGCATTGCTCTCTTGGACGATCTGTAGCTTTCCTTCCTCATTTTGCACCAACCAAGCCCAGCCAGAGCCAAAGAGTGTCACTGCGGCCTTGGTGAACTGCTCCTTGAAGGCATCGAAGGAACCAAAATCACGATCGATCGCCTGTCGAAGCGCACCCTCTGGTTGAGCCTTGGGATTGGGAGCGAAAGCCTCGAAGTAGAAGGTATGATTCCAATGCTGCGCAGCATTATTAAAAATTGCACCGTCGGCTTCGCAGATCATGGTCTCAAGAGAAGCATCCTCAAAACGAGTCCCCACAATCAGTGTATTAAGGGTATTTACGTAGTTAAGGTGGTGCTTACCATGGTGGAACTCAAGAGTCTGACGCGAGAGATGCGGATTGAGGGCATCCAGCGAATACGCAAGTTCGGGTAGTGTATACGTCATGTTTACAATGTATTAGGATTGATATTAGGATTCCAATCAAACGCTTCTTTATCCTCCACAAGCTTACTCTATCCCAACCCAATCTTTGGACACCAGGAGTCGAAGGGACAAGCTTCACACTTTGGCTTTCTTGCGACACAAGTGTAGCGCCCATGGAGAATAAGCCAGTGGTGTGCCCGCCACCACTCCTGAGGCGGGATAAGCGCAGTGAGCTGTCGTTCAGTCTCCTCTGGAGTACGAGCGTGCAGTGTAAGCCCAAGACGCGCCGCTACACGATGGACGTGCGTATCGACGGCGAAGGCTGGTACGCCGAACGCGTTTGCAAGCACCACGTTCGCGCTTTTACGCCCCACGCCAGGTAATGATTCCAAGCCTTCTCTTGTCGACGGGACTATACCCTCAAAAGCCTCTACAAGGTGCTTTCCGATGCCCGCCAAGTATTTTGCCTTGGAATTAGGGTAAGAACACGAGGCTATATACGGAAGGATCTCAGCGGGAGTGGCTTCTGCAAGAGTCTGCGGATCTGGGAATCGTTGAAAGAGCGCAGGCGTGATCTGGTTGACACGCACATCGGTACACTGTGCCGAGAGCACGACAGCGAGCAGCATTTGGTATGGGTTCTGATAGTGCAACTCGGAGCGCGGGTCGGGCATCACCTCTCGGAAATAGGCGCAGACCTTATTGGCACGCGACTGTGGCGACAATTCCATCAAAGCAAACAGGGAGATGCTAGTGGATAGTCGTAAAGATTCGCGACCAACGAATGTTGAATGGGAATGAACGCGTCCTGTCAGTAGAGAACCAAACCATGACCGCCTTTCCCACGACGTGATCTTCGGGCACAAAGCCCCAGAATCGGCTGTCGAGGGATCGGTGACGATTGTCTCCCATCATGAAGTAATAGTCCATCTGAAACGTATAGGTCGTTGCAAGCTCTCCATTGATTCGGTAAGTTTCTGTACCGTCAGGAGCAGTGACCACCTGCAGACGATTCCCTTCGTAGACCTCGATGATACGACGATAGAGGGGAAGGGTCTCTCGTGTGAGAGTAACGGTTTGTCCACGCGCAGGGATCTCTATCGGTCCGAAGTTATCCTCTGTCCATCGACGTCCGTCGTGGGGAAAGATATAACGCGACATGAGGTCGTAATCGACGTCATTGTACGGAACGATCGAGTCGACATTGGGGAGTTTAGCAAGCTCGGCACAGTGCTGGGTAGTAAGGGGCACAACGTAGGCACGCGTAACGGGGTTGTAGAGACAATCCTCCTCATAGACACCACACTTTTCGAAGAAACGAGGATTGATCTGCGTGCCATTGGTTTTTACCTCGTAATTGCGTTGGGTGTAAGGGAATAGGGGCTGCGCCTCTCCATTGACATACACTTGTCCACCGACGACTTCCAACCTATCTCCAGGGATAGCCACACAGCGCTTGATATAGTTTTCACGGCGATCGACGGGACGATAAAGGAGCTCGTAGTCGCGATGGAGGTTTTCTCTTCCAAGGTCTCGCACCATTTGATAATAACTCCGATCCTGAAAACCGACGACCACGGTATCTCCCTCGGGGAAATGAAAGACGACGACATCGTTACGTTGCACAGATCCGAACCCTGGACGGCGGTCATATTTCCATTGAGGGCGAGAAAGGAACGAGGGGGTATGATCGGTAAGGGGGAGCGTATGGTGTGCAAATGGGAAAGCGATGGGGGTTACGGGCATCTTTGGTCCGTAGCTTACCTTACTCACAAAGAGGTAATCACCAATCAAGAGCGTCTTCTCCATAGACCCCGATGGGATAACAAATGCCTCTAAGAGGAGAAGTCGAATCAAAGTTGCAGCGACCACAGCAAAGAGGAGGGCATCCAACCACTCCACCCATGCCTTTTGCTTCTTAACCCCCCTTTTTCGCCAGAAGAACCAGTGTACCCTGCGTGTGATGTAGTGGTCGAAGACAATCGGGAGTCCCAAAAGCCAGAGATAATGCCCCGTCCAAATGACGACAGCAATATAAAGGAGAGAGAAAAATACGAACCGCACACGGCGGTTGCGATAGATAGCAAGAAAGCGCTCCCACATTTCAGTGTCCGTTAATATGGGAACAAATGTAATGTATTTTGCACTAGGAACGTGCAGCGCGTCTTTTCAGAAATCGAGTACACTGCGCCGCCCTATTGTAGCCGAGCATAATCCCGAGCATGAAATCCTCTTCATCTGTAAGCTCACTAAGGGAATGGGTATGGAAGCCTCTGACAATTTCCACACAATCGTCGTTTCCGAAAAAGACATTCATACGATGTTCACCGAGTGGATAGATGCAATAGCTAATCTTGCGTATCCCCAGACAATGCTCCACGAGGGGACGCTCGGCACTATTCATCGTATGGAGTACGAGACTTCGGAGTCCCTTGTGATACTCATAAATATGGTGACAGAGAATCTTGAAATCGCTGCTCACGGGCACTTTATCTAAAACGGGTATTGAGGGGGTTGAGGATGTAGCAGGTGCTGTCGAAATGACTGGGTCAGGTGCAGACATTGTGTGTATAAGATATTGTGAATATACGAAGATCACCAACCATCCAAGCGTAGGGAGTTATCGCCTGCTGCCTCCTCTTTCAAATGCCACAGAACGCAGCAAGCGTATTTTACACTAACTAGAGGGTGGTTGACAAGCCTATGAGTCCATCGTGACACGCCCCCTATGATAGTAAAAAGTGCCTAATCCCACGGTGGGATCAGGCACTCCTAACGCTATAACCTAAGACATTGTATCATCAAAGAGCGGGATAGCATCCGAGACGCTATGGACGACACGGAGCGCCATTTCCCTAGAAAACAGTTTTATGCAAACTGTTTCTTCAATTCTGCTACCCAAGCGTTGAGGCGGGACTCGGTCTTGTCGTCTTGATTCATCTGATCAAGCGCCAGCCCTACGAACTCCTTGCCTTCAGCGGCTTTAGAAGCAGCAAAGTCATACCCTTCTGTGGAAACAAAACCTACGATCTTGCACCCCTTACCATTGAGCTTTTGATAAATCTCGCCCATACCGTCGCAATAGGTATCGCCATAGCTCGACTGGTCTCCCAAGCCGAAGAGAGCAATCACCTTCCCCTTGAGATCTACACTCCCGATCCCGTCAGCAAACTCTACCATATCGTCCTGAAGATCGCCTACCCCCCATGTCGAAGTCCCGATAATGATATTGGTAAACTCCGCCATTTTAGCAGGCTTCACTTCTGCTACATTGAAGACCTCTGCATTGCCCAACAAGGACTGCAATTTGTTCGCAATCTCCTCGGTATTACCTGTGGTCGAGCCAAAGAAAATTCCTACCTTTTCCATCGTATGTAGTTTAATTATACATTGCAAAGGTCGTATCTTCAGCAGGAGTATACAATAGCCAAAAGTAGCTATTTTATATTCTTTCTTTACTCGGAGCTTCAGCTAATAGGATATTGATAGCAGCCCCAGCAGCCATACAACCAAAGATATTGGGTATGTAGGAGAGGACTCCTGCGCGCGTTTTCTTGTTTTGTTCGCCTTCGACAGCCTCAAAGGCTTGTTCGTCACATAGTTCTGTAGAATAGACAGCCAGAAAGTCCCTGTCTTCGAGCCCCTCGACACGAAGTTTACGCAGTCGACGTCGGATAGTGCGTGCAAGATGGCAGTAATTACTCTTCCAGAAGGAGCCGACACGGATGGCATTGGGGTCAAACTTTGCCCCCGCCCCCATCGAACTCACTAGTGGAGTTTCTGCCATCAGGGCATTCTTAATAAGAAAGACCTTAGGGGCTATCGTATCAATCGCGTCGATAATTGCAGAAAAAGGGGACGAGATCAGCTCGTCGAGCTCCTTTCCTTGTAAATAGAGCTGTAGCGGGTGTACTACAATCTCTGGATTGATGTCTCGAAGACGTTGTGCAGCGACCTCGACTTTTGGTATACCGACATTAGAGTGGAGCGCGAGGAGTTGCCTATTGATATTGGTAGGGTGCACGGAGTCTGGGTCTACGAGCGTCAACTCCCCTACCCCGGATCGCGCGAGCATCTCTGCTGCTGCACCACCTACGCCACCCAACCCAGCGACTAAGACGTGTGCAGCACGGAGCAAGGTCATCCGTTCCTCGCCTACACACAATAACGTCCTCTCTTGCCACTCTGGTACAGACATTTACGCACAAGAAATAAAGCGTCTGATATTAGCCCCCGCCCTTTCTTGTACCTGCTCTATGGGACACTCAAGATAGCGTGCTGCGGCTTGGTATACCTCAAGAATAGGCAATCCAGTATCGTCGGTTTCCAAAAGTAGCCTATCGTATGGTATGAGGGATAGTCCTCTCCGAGGTAGATTTTTCGTTCCCCTCGCCTCCCAAAAAGTCTGTGCAGCGAGCGAGATATACCATCCATCGTCAACAAGCTCTCTCAAGACCCCGATATTTCCTCTAAAACCATGAATAGCCTTAGGGTAAGGGAAGTCTCGCAGGAGGGGTCTCAGTTCTCCCCAAGCACGTACACAATGTAGCACAACTGGCTTTTTCACACGCTTACCGATGTCTAGTTGCTGCAGCAAGATATCGATCTGCTCCTTGAGGGGTGCTCCCCGCAAGCGGTCAAGTCCGATCTCTCCGAGTGCCATACAGTTGGGAGACTGCAATTCTAATAGTAACTGCGTTTCCGACCCATTTCCTTGCCAATACGTATCGGTATCCCAAGGGTGCACCCCAACGGTAAAGAGCTGCCCCACGGGACATGTGTCAATATCAGACAATGAATAACTCGCCAATGCCTCTGGGTTCGCCTTTGTAGAACGGTTATGCGTGTGAAAATCTAGCAACATCGCTAGCGTTCGAGATAGGTATAACCGTAGAGCCCCGACCTGTAGTTCGAGAGGAACTCCTTTCCTTCTGCAGGAGTAATCAACCCTTGCTTAATCGCCGATGAAACCCAGGATTCGACAGAGCGGACAAGCTTCTTCGCACTGTACTGTACATAATCCAATACTTCAGCAACGGACTCTCCGTCAATTACTTGGTCGATATGATAACCTTTCGATGAGACAGAGATGTGCACCGCATTCGTATCGCCAAATAGGTTATGGAGGTCGCCTAGGATCTCCTGATAGGCACCTACGAGAAAGACCGCGATGTAATAAGGTTCTCCTGGCTTAAGGGAGTGTAATGGAAGGAAATAGGCACGGTTTGATGTAGAAATAAAGTTTTCGATCTTACCGTCGGAGTCACATGTGATGTCTTGGAGTGTAGCATTTCTCTCTGGCTTTTCATCCAATCGATGAATGGGCATGATGGGGAATATCTGATCTATAGCCCATGAGTCTGGGAGGGATTGGAAGAGAGAGAAGTTGCAGAAGTATTTATCTGCCAACATCTTAGGTAGGTCATTAAGTTCCTCAGGGAGATGTTTGAGGGTATGCCCCAGAGTGAGCACCTTCCTCGCGATCGCCCAAAAGAGACACTCGACTTGGGCTCTTGTCTTTAAGTCAACATGCCCACGCGGGAAGGAATCTAGGATCTCCTCCCGGATTTGCTGCGTGTCATGCCAGCTCTCCAAAAAGCTTGACACATTGATGTCTTGGTAGATGGAGTACATCTCCTTGACGAGATCGTGTGCTTCTTCTGAGGGCGGTTCTTCACTCTTATCCCAATCGGGTGGTGTAGCGCTCTCCATGACTTCAAACACGAGGACAGAATGGTGTGCCGTAATCGCACGTCCCGACTCGGTGATGATATTCGGGTGGGGTAATCCATTCTTATTGCTCGCATCGACGATAGTGCTTATCGCATCATTGACGTACTCTTGGATACTATAGTTCATCGAACTCGCACTATTTGGAGAACGCGTTCCGTCGTAGTCGACCCCGAGCCCCCCCCCGATATCAACGAAATCTACAAGACAACCAAGCTTGGAGAGCTGTACGAAGAACTGCGCCGCCTCCTCAATCGCGAGCTTAATCCTGCGGATCTTAGTGACTTGACTTCCGATGTGGAAGTGTAAGAGCTTCAGGGCATCGAGCATATCGCGCTCCTGGAGGAACTGCACAGCATCAAGAAGCTGCGTAGATGTCAGCCCGAACTTGCTGACGTCGCCTCCGCTATCCTCCCACTTTCCACTTCCCGAGCTAGCGAGTTTGATACGAAAGCCAATATTTGGTTTTACCTTGAGACGATTGGCTATCTCTACAATCAAGCGCAACTCATTAGGCTTTTCTACGACGATGTATATTCGTCGTCCCATCTTTTGTGCCAAAAGCGCCAGCTCTACATAGTCCTCGTCCTTATACCCGTTGCATATAATGAGTGAATCACTATCGGTATTGAGTGCAATTACGGCGTGGAGCTCTGGCTTACTTCCGGCCTCGAGTCCGATGTTGAACTTTTTTCCGTGTGCGACGATCTCCTCCACCACGGGTCGCATCTGATTGACCTTGATGGGATAAATCACAAAGTTCTGTCCACGAAAACCGTACTCCTGCGCAGCTGTCTTAAAACAGTTATTCATGCCCTCGATACGGCTATTTAGGATGTCAGTAAAACGCAATAGCATGGGTGCACTGACGTCACGGATCATGAGTTCGTCTATTAGCTCCTTGAGATCGACCCCGACGCACTCTGGGTGTGGACGCACCTCGACATTCCCTTTCTGGTTGATGGAGAAATAGTCTCCTCCCCATCCATTGATGTTATATAACTCCTCGGAGTCCTCTATTTGCCATTTGCGCATAGCCATTGTCGTCACACCAATTAGCGGGTCTAGACCCGTGTTCATCTGGATGCAAAGCTACATAATATTCAAAGAGGGGGCAAAGCCAGCCCCCCCCTTTTCCTACAAATAAATCTTCGCCCCTACTTCACCATGCGGAATGTCCTTCCTTCCCCTTGTGGTGTTAAAATACGAAGGAGGTAGAGTCCCGCTGGTAGATCGTCGGTATGGAGTAGGGTTTCATTATCCAGGAGCCCGGCGCGTAATAATCTTCCTTGGGCATTGATAAGCTCGTAACGCAATCCAGCGCCATTCTCCCCTCGAATATAAAGCTGTGTAGTAAACGGATTAGGGGTAATGCGTACTCCCCGCAATGTGGGTATATCTTCTACGGGTGTTGATGGATCTTCTTCCTGATAATTGGGGTCTGGTTCGAAGGAGGCAAGAATCTGGAGGTAGGATTCCATCCTAAATACTGCTTCGTAGTTTGCTAGATTTCCTGTGGGTAGTACCTCGCCATTCACGACACACTGTGCAATGCGATAGCCCTTCTCAGCCTGCAGCTTGTAACGAATGAAATCTCCCTGCGGTACTTTACTTCCCAAGATGACCTCGGTATCGCCATCAGAGGTATTGACCGCGGAGACCTTTCCCCCCGCGTTCTGCGACCAAAAGATCTCAAACGTTGGACGAAGTGGGGCATAGACCAAGACGACGCGAATATGATATTCCCCATCAGGCAATGTAGGTACAGTAAATATGGGAGTGTTTCTCGACGGATCTTTGGTGATATACTGTGCAATGGAGTTACTCACGAGTTCATATTCTTTGTCTGAATAATGTGCATCGAGTTCGAACTGATCTCCTACGAGTGCCTCCTTGGTTTCTCCAGAGTTTATATCCTCTTGCAGATCAGGGAGGCGTCTAAGTCTGAGAGTGCCATAGAGAGGTTTCTCTACGGTGATGTGGTAACGTTTTACATTCTCAGGAAGCGGTGTAGCTACGTACGCCACAACCTTTGTTTCGAGCTCATGAGTTGTTTGAAAAGCCATCCCCTCTTTCCCATTCTGTGAGGAGAGAAAGGCGGGCAGGTGTACAATCCCGTTGATGGTAATCATAGAGAAACTCGCATCTCCTTGCTCAGAGACTACAGCGAAGAGATCGGTACCCTGGGGTAGCATGGTACCGCTGGGGACTAGGACTCCCTGATTGTAGATCTGCAGTTTGGCATTGACAGGATCTTGATAGGTGAGTAGGGACATGTTGGAGGAAATCGCCTTGAGTTCGAATGTGACAGAGGTGATGTCTCTGTCGAGCTCTACCACATACCACTCCCCTTCCTTCTCCAAGTGTGTTTCTACTTCATTGACCGAGGTGTAGGAGACACGATAGGTTGGTTTTGAGGGGTCGATAATCACCTTGATGTAGAACCTCGTGCCTGAGGGATAGTTATAAATTTCTCCCTCATTGAGTTGCTTACCTTTCGCACTTCCAGCACGCACCTCCAGCGTATAGTCTCCTGGCTTGTTTGCAAAGCGAAAACTGAGACTAGGGAGTTCTTGTTCATCAAAATCGGCACGAATGGTAATATCGTCGTCAACGACATACCAATAATAAGGATCGCCTCCATTCGACTCTACCTGATTGATGATACTCTTGTAAAGGAATTTAGGTTCGCTAGAGCCCTCGGTATAGTTTGGATTGTTCCGAATAATAAAGAGCTCTGCGAGTTGGATAGAGAATGGTTTCTGGCGGATCACCTGAATCTGTAGCTTTGTCCCAGCGTCGACCTCGTCGCCACTAACGAGTATCTGTCCAGTAGTGGAATTCGTGACCGTGTAGACGATATTCTTATCCTTCTTTGTCCCAAAGGTGACCTTATACTTCGAAGCGACACGGGTTTCAACGACGATGGCGGTAATATTTTTGGTAAGTTGGATAATATAGGAATCTCCATTTTTGAGGAGCTCTTGAGCGGTATTATCATCGTATTGGACGACCACCTTTTTCACGGCAAGTATGGGGTCTGTTGATGCTCCCGAGATAATTTTAGGTTTCACAAGGAGCTCCGTCCCCTCAATGTAGGATGAGCCAGAGGGAACCTCCGTTCCTCCCACACGCTTGGTTACGGAGAGTTTCACATTGGGTTGATCGGGCTCGTAAATAACTGTAAAACGGGGGCGGGAGACAAAGACCGCTTCGATAGTGGTGACGTTCTCTGTTACGGTGTATGTGTAGAAATCTCCCTCCTTCTCCGAGATCGGAATACCATTAACCTTCACTTCGTGCAACGTATAGTCTGCAGCATCTACGGCCTCATTGGTAATACGGATGTAAATCTTTGTATTGTCGAGTACCTTTGTTCCTGTCGGCAAGACCTCGGTGGTAGAGGTTCCTACGAAGACGTTTCGATCAGCAGGCTTCTGATAGCTTACCATCCACGTTTGTCGATTTTGCGCCTCAATCTGCAGGGTTGTTTTTCTCTTAATGGTATAAGAATAGGTATACTCTGCCCCATTTACGGTCGGGGTAAGTGGCTCTAACGTAACCCCGTTATCCAATCGTGGTACAACCTTTTGGACAATCCCAGCAAGAGGATCTTGAAGCGTAAGGGTGACCTTGAGCTCGGTGTTCTTAGGTATCTGAGTGGTATTTTTCGTCACTGGCGTTCCGTCAAGGTAGGTCACAGAGAGGGAATAGACCGCAGAATTCTCGTTCCAATCGATAGTAAATGGACCAGCAATGGCAGGATCGTTCTGTTCTTCCACCTTGACCTCGGTAACATTTCCCGTCACAGTAAATGACTTGTCTGTGGCTGTAGGGAGGAACTCCTTATCCCCACTGGTCATTTTCACGACGTACTTGACGATCATTTTATCCTCTGCGGAGGGAGTCACGCCCGTCACATCGAGTTCGAGCGTTGCTCCATTGACCACGAGGGCGTCGGCAGGCAAGAAATTCCCGACCGCCACAGTGAGATGAGTAGTCTTGTCAAAGGCTTGTCCTGTCTTTAGCTTCAAGCGCGGTTTCCCATTCTGGGCATCATGGTGTACTGTCAAGATGTTAGTGGGTTCTAAGAGCTTAATTTCTTTAATTCCCTTGGCTAGCGTATGCACGACCTCTCGTACCGATGGTGAAAGGGGATACTCCTGCGTAGTATTGTCGCCAAATGTAAGTTGTAATTTGGTCATTGGCAACAGATTGTGCGTTGAGGAGAGTCCCAAACGAAGTTGGGAGCCCATAGAGAGAAAATGGGTGCTATTCGGTGCAAAGAGATGTCCCACCTCTTCGAGCAACTTCCCGTCTTTGAGATATGAACCGCTCTCCAGCTTTACTGTATAGTTCGCTCCTGTGAACTTCAGGGAACAGAGATCTCCACACTCAAACTCTATATTATCTATGTTTTTCTCCAATGGTAACCTAACGAGATAAGATGGGTTGCTGGGATCAAAGGGGTAGGCTGGATTGTGTTTGAGATTGACGGTCGTGCCGTCCTCGTAGGTAATCTTGAAGTGCTTAAAGTATTTCCCTGAAGCTAACGCAGACGCTTCTAACGTCAAATACTCCCAAGACTGATTATGTACAATTCCTGCCGTCAGGGGGTTTCCTTTATCATCCTTTACGGTAAGGGTTCCGCATCCCGAGGAGTTGGAATTGTACTTGACTTTATGAAGTAGTGGTGCAAAACTGATCCGGATCTCGGAGACATCACCAAACAGTACGAAGGTCTTGTAGATACCGGATCCTGGGGAGATTTCATTCAAGACACGTCCTGCTGGGAATTGCTCAGAAACATAAGAGAGCGACTCTATGGGTTTTGTGCCCCCCGAGATTTTGACCCTGACGTATGTATTGCAATTCTTCATAGCTCCACTCGGGATCGTTCCCAACTCCTGAGCGTCATTTGCCGCGGAGGCCATCTCGACGAGCGAGACCGTTCTGTCGCCAATGGTTGTGGCATAATTCAGACGATAGACCTTGGTAACCTCTTCTATACGGACATCCTTGATATTCTCTTTTATCGTGTACAGGAAGGAGACGTTTTCATAATACACCCCTAAGAACTCCTCGACAGATCCGACGACTTCCTCTCCGCCAGCTTCTTTCTCGACAATAAAGCGACTGACTTTATTGCAAGTAGAGGCGAGTTTGACTCTAAAGGTTAGCTGCGTTCCTTTTGGGAGGTGATAACTTCCTCCCTCTTTCCTAAACTCATTGTTTGTAAGTGAGTAGGGGATGATGTCGTTTCTTGTAATCTTCAAGGTACAATTCTCTGGCTCGGTAGCCCACTCGTGTATGGGGTCAGTAATAAACCACCCATAACGGGTAATAGATCCTTCATCCTGCTTGAGGATTTTAGTATAGAAATTTCCTTTAGAGTCCTTTGGTGCTAAGTTAAACGGTTTCGTCTTATCGATCTCTAGGAAGAACATCGTATTCTTCCAGAGTTTCAAATTTCCGCGTACCATCTTGTACTTTCCCTCAGCCCCTCCTCCTGGTTTAGGAGTAGTTTCAGGAGTCCCAGAGTCGTAAAAATAGCCAGGCGAGAAAGACTCGAGTCCCTGTTTAGAGACCGTGACGGCCTCCCGCTCACGGAGGTAGCATTTGACTAAGAACTTTATTTTTTGCTTTACCCCACTGGGTTGTGAGAGATTTATATCTCCCGAATTGCCAGCCGTATAGGTATTGAAGTAGGAATTCTCCACCCTGAGATCTTGTAACAAGGTTCTTGGTCCTCCATCGGCCTCGTAGAAGATCTCCGCACGTTCCATTTGATAGGCTTTTTGATTGTCGGAATTGGCTTCAAAAAAGCGACAACGCCAACGAAAACGGAATTTTCCTGCATCTATTCCATGTGGAGGTATGACATACTCATGTCCCTTGAGATCCAAGTAGTCATAGTTAACGCTAAATGCTGCTCTTGCATCCGCTTTGTAGTAAGTATTATAGACACCTGCTTCTTTCCGTTCTAATGTGAAAATCAGGGAGTGATCCACAGGATTGGTCGTAATTTTCACCCCATCTGGGTTCGCCTCAGAGAGTTCGTATACCTCGAAATTCACATCCTCCACGGTGATTCGAGTTTGTGCCCACGATGCAGGGAGCGTGAGAAGCGAAAGAAGAACTATCCACAAAAAACGACGCATCGTCATTTCTATTTATCTATTTCTCAAATAATGTGGTATTTAGATTCCACAAGGAGACACCGTAAAGGTAGCATATTCTTTTGTAAATGCAACTCTTGGTGTCAAAGAATAGATAACACCCATACGGGAAAAGATAAGTAGTTGCTCCACAACTTTTTTGGTACTACTTTTTTGGTACTATTTTTTTGTACTACGGGTACAAGGGTCGCTCTCTTTTCTAAGCTACACATCTCTGCATAGGAGACGGACGCACTTTTTCGCCGCGAGGGCTACGCGCCCACGCAGAGCGTGGTATGTCTAGGAGTCATAACCTATTGGTTATTAATGTCTTTTACGTGATGCGTACCACAATGTGCGACGCGCGCGCTTCACCAAATGGATACGACTCTGTAACACCTGCCAGCGATAGACGAAAAAGGATAGGATGAAATAGCCCCCACACTGAATCCAGAGCGCTATATACTCCGTGCGCACTTCGGGGAAAGTAGCTCCCATGCTATTGATTTTTACGAATCCGTTGATTCCAAAGGTCGATGGAAACGCATAAGAGACGTAGCGCCAAAAAGTAGATATGGATGCACTAGGCCATGAGATCCCCGAGAGGAAGAGTAATGGGACCGAAGTGAAGACAAAGAGCATCATACATGTTTCTCGATTCTTGATAAACACGGAGGCCGAAAGGGAGAAAAAGACACAGGAGAGAAGATAGGGAATCACGAAGCCCAACAGGGTCAATGGGTCAGGCATCTGGACGAGATTGAACATCCTCGGTACGGCACACAATACGTAGAGCGAGACCAGGAGATAGAGTAGGAAATAGGCTAATCCCTTTCCGAGCAATATGCGCAATGTCCCCTCATAATGACGATTGAGTGGTATGAGGTCTCTGAACTTATTTCCCTCTCGCATGGATCCTGCGGACATTCCCACCCCCAAGAGCATAGTTTGTTGCAAGAGCAGAATGAGAACGGCTGGTAATAGGAAAGAGGCGAATCCGGTCGCTGGATTAAATAGCCCGACCTCTTGGTACTCTATGGGGTATGCGAGCTGCTCTCCCTGCTGCACGGTGGTGACGCCGCTTCGTGCGATCTTGATCTCCTTGTTCATCGCGAGGGATACCGCAGTATTTGCGATTACGATGCTCTTGTAATAGAGTAATCCGCTCATATCACAAAAGAGCGTGACTTTGGTTTGTTCACCAGCAGCGAGGTTTCGAGAGAAATCTTTTGGTATATAAATGACCCCATACGCATCTCGGAACTTGAGTGCTAGACGCGCCTCCTCTATATCGATACACTGTGCAACGATGTCCACGTCAGGGGTGGCATCGACCCTGCGCAGGTAATCTCGGCTGAGTGCGGAACGCTCTTCATCGACCGCCACCACGGGTACTTCGCGCACCACCTCTTTCGAATAGATATAGCTGTATACCAATGGATACAGGAGTGGTACTAGGAGTACAAAAATGAAGACCCCTTGGTCGTGAAAGACCCCTCGCATCTCCTCCCAGAAGATGTAGGTCATACTCCGAATTCCCTGTTTAAGAGTTGCGAAAAAGGAACCTAACATCTTGATATTTACGGTATATATTTGGCATTTCGCAAAGCGTTGTGCAAGCGACGCCCGATCAGGAATGGTAATAACATGAAAAGCAAGAGCCCTAGATAGTTCTCCCATGCATAGAGCATACTATACCCGTTGAGCGCCTGTGCTACGTAGATGAGATAGTAGTGCCGCAAGGGGAACAACACACTGGCAGCCTGTATGATAGAGGGCATAGCCATCAGAGGGAAAGAGAACCCCGCGATGGAGAGGGAGATCACCCCCCATAGGGATGCAAAACTCAGCCCAAGTCTAAGGGTAGGCAGCACCCCTATCATCAAGACGCCTAGGGATTGGGAGGCGATCACTAGACAAAACGTAGCCACAAGCATAGGCCACAATCCACTGTTGCATGGGTAGTTGAGGTATCCGTAGAGGTAGACATTGTAGAAGACCCCCATCAGTGTAAAGATGAGTGTATGTGGTAGGAGTTTCCCCACGAGGGCGACAGTGATCGAATCGCCGCTCATGGCGAGCCATTCGCCTACGGACTCGTACTTAATTTCCATACCGATGGCAGCCACGGTAACCATCATAATCAACAGCGCTAACACCCCAGGTAGGAGTAAATTGCTCAGGTAGATGGAGTAGTTTAGCCATGGATTATTCACGGCGTGTGACTCAATCACAATGGGTTGTAGATATGCCATGGCAGCTCTCTCCGATGCTCCCTTGGCAAAGAGTACAGAGCGCGTTGCCGCGCCTGATGTAAGCTCGCTCATGGTCTTCATATCTCGAAAGAGGAGCGAGCCCGCGATGAGATAGGAGTAATTGGAATAGAAAGAGATCTTCGGTTGTCGAAAAGCTTGTGCGTCTGCAGAGAAGGACTCTGGGATATAGAAGAATCCGTAGGTTTCTCCACGCTGTACGGCCTCACGCGCCTCTTTGATTGATGCATAGGTAGCCACCACGTGCGTTTGCGCAAAGGCGTCGAGGTTTCTCGCCAGACGTCGGGAGTAGGAGGAGTTGTCGAGATCGACCACGCCCACAGGGAGATCGTGTGGTAGTCCATCCTTCATAAGCGTGGTAAAGAAGACGTTGCAGAAGAGTGGTGCAATGACCATGCAGAAGATGTAGAGCGGTCGTCTTGTGAGAATACGCCACTCTCTTCGCATGACCTGCGCAATCCTCCGTTCACGTTCACCCCAAAAAGTCATAGTTTCACGCGCCCCTTAGTCACGTTCGATAAGCACGGACATACCAGGTCGTAGATCTTCGACCTGTTGTGTTGGCGCAGCCTTGACCTCAAAAGTGCGAAGGTCGAAGCTTCCCGTGGCCTTTGTCGCTTTCCATACAGCGTATGAGCCCAAATCTTTGATGTAAAATACTTTGAGTGTAACCTCCTTATGCCCCAAGGCAGGTATTGTAGCCTTTACTAGTGCCCCCATCTTGAGGTCTTGTAGGAAGTCTTCTCGAACATTAAAACTCACCCACTGTTCGTCGAGGTGTGCAATATTCATGATGGGTGCTCCGGTACCTACGAGCTCTCCGACCTTTGGGAAGATTTCGGAGACCTCTCCATCGGATTGGGCTAGGAGGAATGTTTCACTAATGTAGGATTCGACCTCTGCGACCGCGCCTTTCGCCCTTTCGACCAATGCTTGTGCAGCTAATTTATCTTCGACATCCGCGCCATTTAGCGCCATGCTATACTGTGCATAGGCGGCACGTTCGGTAGCTACGGCCGCATCTCGCTGTGCGGTGACCTCGTCGAGCTTCTGTGTAGGAACCACACCTTGACTGTGTAGATTTTTCAGACGCTGGTAAGATTTTTCAGCAATTTCTACCCCGGCCTTGGATTTTTGCCACATTTCGTAGGCAGCCTGTATTTGTTCCGTCCGTGCGCCCTTATTCGCCTTTGCACTCTGTGCTGCAGCGGCAGCCTCGGCAGCACGCGCCTGTTCCATTTTAGCACGCACCTCTGGTGCCTCCAAGATAGCCAGCGTATCGCCAGCCTTGACATTACTCCCTTCGCTCACCAAATAGCGCTGAATTCGTCCGGGGACCTTGCTTGAGACCCGATACTCTGTGACCTCGGCTTGCCCTTGTATGATATCGCTCCGCTTCTGCAGGAGGAAGACCCCCACCACAATCACGACAATAATGACGCCCAAGAGAGTCACAAACGCCAGCAGCGTATCATTCACACGCCCCACCCACTTCATTGTGCAAGAGATTAAAAATTGGTTCAGTAAAAAGTTTTTTCTTCGTTGTCCGTCGGTTTCTAGAAAGCTACGCCGAGCACTTTTCTCAGATTGAGATCGGAGAGCTGTACGTCGATCTTTGCGTCGAGTCTCGTAGAGCGTGCCGACATCCATGCAGTTTGCGCCTCTAGAACCTTTGATACGGTAATCACGCCCTCCTGAAATCCGAGGTTTGCATACCTGAGGTTTTCTTCCGCTCGTTCGAGGTTACGCTCTGCCATAGCGAGTCTCTTATTCGCTTCGCGTACCCCTGCTACGGCTTGAGTCACCTGCATTTCGATCTTTTCTTTCACATCGGCGAGTTTTTCCTGATATTCTCGATATTCTGCCTGTGCAGCACGGGTCTTATAGGTATTTTCTTGCCAATCCCAGATAGGTAGGGAGAGCGTGACCCCAACGTTCCAATTCCAATTGAACTTTTTTTCAAATCCGTTATAGAGTGATGGATTTGTGACTAGGAAGTTCCCCACGAGGGCGACCTGTGGGAAATAGGCAGCACGTGCAATCTTCATTTTTTCTTGATAGATCTGCACCCCGAGATTCAGACTTCGTAGCTCTGGACGTTGTGCATAGGCAAAGTCTATGCTGGTTCCCCCCTCGTAGAGATGTGGGTGAAAATCCTCCAGTCCTTCGTCTACCAAACGCATATCTGTGTCAAGAGGCAGCCCACACAGCTGACAGAGGAGCATACGCGACAAATTGAGTCCATCCTCAACCTTAGCGAGGCTCATTTCCGCTTCATTGACCTTGACGCGCACGGTGAGTAGGTCGCTCTTGGTAGCGACGCCCTCGTTGACCATTTTTTCGATATCGCTTTGTAGCTTTTGGAGTAGTTCGAAATAGTTTGCCGCAAGCTTCTGTTTGTTGACCAAAGAGACGACCTGCCAGTAGGCCTTGTCTGTACTTACGACGACATCATTACGCGTGGTTTCAGCCTGCGAGCGGGAAAGTTCCTCGGCCAGTTGTGTCGCACGATTATAGGCGCAAATTTTTCCGCCCATAAAGATGGGTTGCGTGAGGGTGACGGCGCCGAGGGTCACACTCTGCATATCAAAATTGAGGTCGTTGACGATGGATGTTCCCAAGGCATTGAGGTCATTGGCAAGCATAGGGAGTTGCGCCTGTAGTGCGGTGAGTGTTGGGATGAGGGTCGGATTCTTCATAGCGAGTTGAAAGAGCGCCTCTTTGAGCGCATCGTTCCCCTCCATTTTCTTTGTCATTCGGTCACCGAGGTGCGCGAGTCTATCCTGCTGTTCTTTGCTCAGGAGCTGTAGATTCTTTCCGTTGTAGAAGTAGGCAGCTCTTCCGGAGATCTTAGGCAGGAAGTTGGTAAATGCGGCTTTATGTTCGTTCTTTGCCTTCTCCACGCGCAAGACCCCCATCTGCAAGTCGTGGTTTTGTGCAAGCGCTAATGCGCGACAGCTGTCGATATTGAGCACTCGTTGCTGTGCACATACTCCCCCCCAAAAAGAGAGGGCAATGAGGAGTAGGAAAAGAGACTTCGTTCGCATGAACATTTTATTGACTGATCAACTTCATACCGTGCAAAGGTAATAAGTTTTCGTGGAAACGATCCTATTTCTTTGTTAATAGAAATCATTTGGCGAGTCCAGCGCCCTTAGTCGTAGGAAGGCAGGTAGGGATTATTGCACGGTAAATACCGTTTATGTTAATGATTTTTAGTAACTTAGCGCTATAATTAAAGGCGCTAAGATGAAGGCAAAGT
>CAUUCP010000045.1:0-18241 GCA_963543925.1 uncultured Bacteroidia bacterium
AGAGCATCTGCCTTACAAGCAGAGGGTCATAGGTTCGAATCCTATAGCTCCCACTTAGAAGAAGAGTCGGTATTCCAACGACTCTTTTTTTGTATATATGAAGCCCCTCTGCTTCCTCGCCACACTACGTGTGGGATTAAGATCCATAGTAGTGTCGCCACACGATCCCTCTAACGATAGAATTGACTACCATGGAATTCTCAGCGTTTCACTTTGATGATACTATTCTCCAAGCCCTCGACACGATGGGCTATAAGGAGACTACCCCCGTGCAAGAGAAGGCGATCCCGATTATTCAAGCGGGACAGGATCTTATCGCTTGTGCCCAGACGGGAACAGGAAAGACGGCCGCATTTGTTTTGCCGATTATCGATCGCTTGATGAAGATGCCACACAGAGAGGGGATCTCTGTGTTGATTATTGCCTCCACCAGAGAGTTGGTTATGCAAATCGACCAGCAGATAGACGGGCTCGGATATTTTACCTCGGTCTCTTCCAAGGCGGTTTATGGAGGAAATGATGGCAAGGAGTGGGATATGCAGCGAGATGCTCTCGACACGGGGGCTGATATTATTGTCGCAGTGCCAGGACGTTTGATTTCGTTCCTACAACGAGATGCGTCGTTATTCCGTGCTTTGAAAATCCTCGTTCTGGATGAGGCAGATCAGATGCTTGACATGGGATTCTTGCCGCAAATCCGTAAAATCATAGATGCGCTCCCGAAGGAGAGACAAACCTTGCTTTTCTCTGCTACGATGCCTTTGCAAGTACGTCAGTTGGCGGAGAAGATTCTACGAGAGCCGCAGTCGGTCGATATTGCAATCTCCAAGCCTGCGGAGGCGATAACTCAGTTCCAGTTCCAGTTACAGCATGCTGCTAAGTCTGGATTTTTGAATGCGCTGGTAAAGGCACACCCAGAGTTTCAGAGTATTATCGTTTTTGTGAAACGAAAAAGTGACGTGCGGGTCATTGTGCATGGCTTGCAGCGTGGAGGGATCAATACGTGTGGTATTTCCGCCGACCTCGAACAAGCGAAACGAGAGGAGGCGCTCCGTGATTTCAAAGCTCATAAAGTGACGGCGATTGTCGCTACCGACATCCTTGCGCGAGGTATTGATATTGAGGAGGTCAATCTTGTGGTGAATTATGACGTTCCTGCAGATCCCGAAGCCTATGTACACCGGATTGGGCGTACGGGGCGCGCGAGCGCTACGGGTACCGCACTCATGTTGGTCTCGCAGGAGGAAGGTTATCTCCTACGCCGCATAGAGCGCTTCTTGGAAAAGCCCGTGCCACTCTTTCAAGAAGAATGGACAGAAAATTATGCTACCCCATTGACAGAGGAAGATCTCTCCAAGAGCAAGACGAAACGTGCTGTGAGAAGACAGGGGGGGGCACGCCGTTTGTCAGAAGCGGGGGCGTCGTCTAAACAAACTCCTTCTGCAAAAGAGGCGTCTCCTAAAAACAAGTCTCGGAGACCGTTTGTGCGGCGTAAGCCGAGAGCAGAGAAACCGAAAACCTCGCAGGGAGAATAGGGGGATCTTAGTAAAAAATGTACCTTTGTCAAAAGATAATAACCAAGCATTGGTCATCGGAACAATGAAGATAGTTGCACTACTGGCCTTCGGGCTCTTTACGGCCGCAGCTCTTTCTAGCTGCACTCAGGGGAATACGACGAACAACGCGAACAAGGTCGAAACCACGGTGGAAACACCAAAGCTAGAGGCGCGTGACTCTAAAGTCGTCTTCCCGACCGAGGGGTTGCGTGTGGCATGGGTTAATATGGATTCACTCCTCAAGGGCTATGATTACTACTTTGCGATGCAACGTGAGATGGAAGCCCTCTCGGCAAGTGCTGAGAAGGAGTTAGGGGCTAAGGCGGCACAATTGCAAAAACGCGATGAAAAGCTGCGAGTGGATATGGAAAAAGGACTTGTGACAAGAAGCGAAGCACAGCAACAGGCGCAGGAATTGGCACAAGACCAGACGCGTTATCTCCAACTTCAGGAGGCGAAACGCAGACAACTCGAGGAAGAGGAGCAGGTGCGCCTCCGTCGTGTACAGGAGTCGATCGATAATTTTATTCGGAAATACAATCAGGAGCATGGATTTCATTATATCCTAAGTCTAGGATTGCTCTATGCAGATCCTGCTCTTTCAGTGACCGCCGATGTGCTCCGTGGTTTGAATGCCGAATACGCGGCGCAGCACGCCTCGGAGACGGGGGCTAAAAAATAGGCGATAGTGACACGCTTTGCATCGTTGCCCAAGTGGGCTGAACGGTTGTTTACACTCCTGAGCAAGAGAACCATCCTCTTGCTCTTGATTTTTGTAGTCTGGGTAGGACTATTTGATGCCAATAGTGTGGTGAATATCTTTTCGGCAAGGAGGCGCGTCCATGAACTTAAGGAAAAGAAGAGGTATTACCAACGCCAGATTGCCGAGGAGCAGCGTCGCCTGCAAGAGCTTCACACCAATCGTCGAAACTTAGAGAAGTTTGCTAGAGAGCAATACTTCATGCGAAAGGCGAATGAGGATATCTATGTGGTAGTGGAGTAGGGGAGGATTTATACAAGCGCGTTCTTCTTTGTGTAGTCGTGGGCTTTTGGGGTAAAAGCGTTATTTTTGCGACTACTAAAATAGCTGGTGCTTAATGCAATATCTAGATAAACTAAGTGCCGTTGCGCGTATGAACGAACTGGGGAGTAGGCGTCTCCCGTTCGTCTTTGTCGTTAATTATGACGGTTCGAAAACGTTAATCCTTTCTGAGGAAGAAGTCGATCCCATGCTATTCCAATATTCGTTTAACGGCGTAGGAAATGCCCCTAAGGCTACGCCTATCCGAGAACGAAAGCTCTCTTGGACTCTGACACCCCCTTCCTACCAGAAGTACGCTCGGAGTTTTGAGGTCGTGCAACGAGCTATTGCGGCGGGAGAAACCTCGTTGGTTAACCTTACGTGCAAAGTACCCGTACAGACGAACCTCTCACTTGAAGAGATTTTTCACCATGCCGATGCTCGCTACCGTTTGTGGATTAAGGACACGATGGTCTGCTTCTCGCCCGAGATCTTTGTACAGATCCGTGACGGAGAAATCGCTTCTTATCCGATGAAGGGGACAATTCCTGCGCTTAGCGCCGAGGCGGCACAACTACTTCTTGATGATCCCAAGGAGGCTGCTGAACACGCTGACGTGGTAGCGCTCATTACTGCTGATCTCGAGAAAGTGGCAACGGGTGTGCATACGGTTCGCTATCGTTACATTGATACGCTACACACACACAAGGGAGACCTCTTGGAAACGAGTTCCGAGGTGCGTGGCACGCTCGCCTCAGACTTTCATCACCACTTGGGCGATATCCTTTTTACGCAGCTCCCTGCTGGTTCTATAACGGGCTATCCCAAAGGATGCGCTATCGATGTGATTACTAAGGCGGAAAACTATACGCGTGACTTCTATACTGGTGTGATGGGGCGCTGGGACGGGTATTCTCTTGACACGGGCGTGCTGATTCGATTTATTGATCAGGTTGACGGACAACTGTATTTTAAGGCTGGAGGAGGAGTGACTGCACAGAGTCGTTGTCAAGCCGAGTATGACGAGGTAATAGCCAAAGTGTATGTTCCCCTTTGTTGAGACCCTATCATCGCAGGGAGGCGTGGTACGTAACCTCCCGTTGCACGAGGCGCGTCTTAATGCCACGCGTCAGCACTTTTGGAAAGAGGAGGAATGGGTGGATTTGACACCATACGTGGCGCAAATTCCGCACTCAACTTGTCAGTTGAAGGTTCGTATCCTTTACGATGAAAAAGGGGTTCAGAATGTCTCTTTTGAGCCCTATCAGCGCAGGAGTATCGGTTCATTGCGCTTGCTCTTTTCCGACACGATTGAATACCGATTCAAGAGTACCCATCGCGAGGCTCTGCAGTTACTCTTTGAGCAACGAGACGGATGCGATGACGTGTTGATTGTACGCAACGGTCTCTTGACTGATACCTCGTTTTCCAATATTGCACTCTTCGATGGGGGGGCGTGGTATACTCCTGCCGCACCCTTGTTGGAGGGGACGATGCGTGCCTCGTTATTAAAAGAGGGAAAGCTCCGAGAGCGAGACATCGCTGCGAGTGAGCTTCTTTCGTACCAGAAGCTTATGCTTTTGAATGCACTCAACGGATGGGCTGAGATCGTGCTCCCGACAACGGCGGTGAAAGGCGTAGTGTGCTAATTGTAACCATTTTAATACAACATCGAAGGGCTTTGCTACGTTATAAGAAGTGGCGGAGTTCTGTTTATAAATAGGGAGAATCTATATGGGTAGGCTGTCCTTACGATGGCAAATCGGGCTTGCTATTGGGGTGGGGGTTTTCATTATTGCTTTTACGTTGGTCTTGTTCCCTTATTTCCAGCTGCGAAAGATGGGGTTGTATAACCTAGCGCAGCAGATGGAAAAATCGGCGGTCTTTTTGAGAGCTCAATTGACGACGGATCTAGAGGATGGTGTCGCACTCGTGGAGACCATAGCCAAACTCTTTGCCATGGAACAAGCCCCAGGACGACGTGCCGAGCTTATACATATGTTGGAGACTGCACTAGAACAATCCGCTTCTGTTTTTGGAATCGGGGTCGTTTATGAGCCCAATCAGTTGGACGGTAATGATATGGCTGAGATATATGCCCCTGGGTGTAATTATCGAGGACAGTATTGTCCCTATGTCTCTATCAATGCACAACACCAAGCTAAGCTGGACGATACCCTTTATAACTACAAGTTGGATACGCCAGATTCATGGTTCTTTAATCCGAAGCGCACGGGAAAGACTTACGTTACAGAGCCTTATATGACGCTCCCTTATGCTGGAGCAAAGAATGACACGACGGTTTTTACCATCGCAGCGCCTATTATGCGCAATGGGGCTTTTATTGGGGTGGTGCAGGCGGACGTCGCACTCGGGCATGTAGAACAGCGCTTGCGTAATGCCAAAATCATGGATGGACTTGTGTCGGTCGTCTTCTATTCGCCAATGTTCTCCATTGTCGCGACTTCTTCCAATGTCGATGCTTCTTTGCGTAAGCATTTTGAAGGCTTAGCTGGGGAACTCTCTTCCCAAGAGAAGGAGCAGCTCGTGCGAGGTGAATCGGTCACGTACGAACGAGGAGATGGATTGGAACTCTTGGTTCCCCTCATCTTGGGGAGTAGTGATCGCCCGCTGGTGGTGCGCTTTCACGTTAATAAAGACCTAGCATATAGTTCTGTCTCGGCTCAAATCCTACCCATCATTCTTGTTTCCCTACTGCTTTCGACGCTCTTTGTCTTGCTACTATTATTATTTATTGTGCATTTGTTACGTCCGTTGCGTTCGTTGGCAGATAGTATTGTGCGGATCGCTGGAGGGGATTTGGCGACGAACAAGCTTGTGGCAAACAATCAGACTGACGAGATAGGGCATATTGCAGGGGCGTTTAATACGATGCTCGATACCTTGCGCCCGATGTTCCTGTCACTCCACGAGCAGACGTCACACCTCGATAATTCTAGTGTGCGGATTAATGAATCTTCTGAACGGATTGCGGAAACGGCAAGTCACGGGGCGGCCGCTGCAGAACAGATGCAAGCGCAGTGCTCAAGTATGCTCGAAATTTGTAAACGTGATGCCCATGGGGTGGGGCTCGCTAAGGAGGAAGCTACGCAGGCACGCACAAATCTTCAAGAGTTGGCACGGGGCATTAAGGATACAAATGAACGACTGACGGAAATTGTCGCGAGTGAGAAGCTCCTCTCGGAAATCGCTGCTCAGACCAATATCCTAGCTCTTAATGCTGCCGTAGAGGCTGCGCGTGCTGGAGAGGCGGGCAGGGGGTTTGCCGTAGTCGCTGGTGAAGTGAGAAAACTCGCAGAGCGGAGTGCTGAGGTCGTAGCGAAAATCCGAGAGTTGGGGACTAGCTCCATGACGGCATCGGAGGCTACCGTTTCCGAGTTGGCGACGGTCGAACAGGTGATGACAACTATTGCAGGGCGTGTGCATGAGCTCGGAGAGAATAGTATGCAAATTACAGAGTCGGTGGGGCAAATCTTAGAGGCTATCTCTATGCTAAGCGCCTTGATACAGGGGAACGCAGCGGCGTCAAATGATCTCGCTGAGGAGAGTAGGGAGATTGTAGATCATGTACAGAATGTGCGTAACGGCATCTCCTATTTTAGGATGTAAGCGCTACCCTTTAATTTGAACAAGGAAAGAGCAGGAGGGAAGAATACGATAACAACGAATCTCATCTTCGCGCTTACCCTGCCCTGTGTCTCCTTTCGATGATAGGTACGGATTAGTTCACATTGTACTGTGCGTTAGTTGATTTTATGGGCTTTGAGGCGATGAAAAACAAGTCAATTCTCTTTCGTGTAGGGCTACTTGTCGGTTTGGGATCGGGGATCATTATGCTCGTATTGGCACTCCTTCCATCTCAAGAATTACAGAAAGCAGGATACGAACGTCTGATTCATGAGGTGGAGTACGCGTCCCGTAACCTTTTTGAACGCATAGAGACCGATTTGGAACAAACGGTTGCTTATACGAGAACGACGGCGCGATTCTTGTCGGGAGACGTCTCCTTGTCACGCGAAGAGCTGATTCGAATGTTTGAGAACTCAGTAGAGAAGTATCCGTCCGTAATCGGGATCGGCGTTGCCTATGAACCGAATGCTTTTGATGGAAAAGACTCCCTGTTTAAGGGGGGCGTAAAAGGCAGTGGTTGGCAAGGACGTTACCTCCCATTTATAGCAAGGGATGCCGACGGACGGGGACGTTATAGCGACACTATACATACGCACCTCTTTGGCAAATGGTATTCTGAGCCTAAACGTACACAACGGGCATTCTTTAATGAGCCCTACCTACTAGATATCCTTGATAGAAAGAACGTAAATATTACAAGCTTCGCAGAGCCGATCGTAAAGGACGGGCGCTTTCTTGGGGTCTGCGAGGTCGATATAGAGCTTGAACGTATCCTCTGCTGGGTGAGAGAAGATACCTCGCTCGCGGGGTTAGCTACGATTTCACTCTATTCGCCCGAAGGGACGCTTTTGGCTACAACTGCCAAGCAGGGGAAAGTACAGCACTTTAACTGGGATCGACTCTCGCAGAATGAAGAACAGGCGCTCAGAAATCGTCTACGTATTTTTCACAAAGAGGGGGATTCTGTGAGCTACATCTCCCCCTTCTATATGAGCTCGTGTGAGCACCCTCTTCTCCTAAGTGTCGATTTTGATAAGAGCCACGTCATGGCCACGGTGTACAGGGAATCGATCTTGAGTCTATTGCTCGGAGTGGTCTTCTGTGGAGGATTGATCGTCTTGGTGTTGTTGATCCTTCGCAAATTCTTCCGTCCCATACATGTGGTAGCATCGCATATCGGGGATATATCGCATGGGAACCTTGTCGTGCAACCTACTGGGTATGAACGACGCAAGGATGAGCTGGGACGGATGGCAAAGAGCTTCTATCAGATGGTCGGACAGCTCCGCGGTGTGATTCGTTCGATAGTAGCCTCGTCACAGGCACTAAGCAATGATAGCCAACATATAAACTCTTTCGCGAAAGAAATTGCAGAGGCGGCGCGTAACAGCGCTGCGGCTACTGAAGAGGTGCAGGCACAATGTAGTAGTGTCTTGGAGGTTTGTCAAAATAACGTCAACATGGCAGGGAAAGCCTCTAGTGAGGTGACCGACGCCCGTGAAACATTGAAAAAGCTTGTGGACAATGTCGAGGATACGAACCGAACACTCTCCGAAATTGTTGCCCGTGAGATGCAACTCGCCAATATTGCCTCGCAGACTGGGATTCTTGCGCTCAATGCTGCCGTAGAGGCGGCACGTGCAGACGATGCTGGAAAGGGATTCTCGATGGTTGCCGTTGAGGTTCGTACGCTTGCTGAGCGTAGTACAGAGATTGTCAATGGAATTCAAAAGTTGAGAGCTAGTTCGGCAAAGATCTCCGCCAATACATTGGGGGATCTTGAACAGCTCAAAAACGTAATGGAGGAGGTTTTGGAGAACATGCGACGTCTCAATAGTAATAGCCAACAGATTACGGATGCCGTAGAACAGATAGACGGGGCGGTGAATGGACTCAGCACTACGTCGCAAGAGAATGCCGAAGCCTCTGATAGCCTAGCCTCTGATAGTACGGCGATTGTAGATAGCGTCCATGTGCTGAATGTAGAGGTTGCGAATTTCCGAGTAGATTAAGCTGTGGGTGTAGTGGGATTTTTCATGGAAAAACGAACATTTTCTCTTGATGGCTCGGAGTATATTGAGCTAATCGGGCTACTGAAGTACATGGGGCTGGCGGAGAATGGAGCTCAGGCAAAAGAACTTGTTATGAGGGGGCAAGTCCTCCGCGATGGAGTCATAGAGCTACGTAAGCGTGCTAAGTTGCGCGTGGGGGATTCGATAGTCGTGGGGCAGGTGACGGTCGTCGTGGTGTCGTGAAATGAAATCTCCCTATCATTGTCGGGCACTATCGTAGCTTGTGTCACTCCCGTTTTCTTTACTGCTTTATAAATTTAACTCCACGTTCCCGAAACATGGTTACACGCTTTTTTAGGACATTCGTATAGAGTGTCTACCGTATTGTCCGATGTAAAAACGAGCCGCCTCCAGTTTAGGAGACAGCTCGTTTTGCATTTCTTGTGCTGTGTCGTTACCTACTATAGAACAGAGGGTCGTCCTCAGGATGATCAAACTGCATTTTGACGTAGGTATCGTAGTCAATTTCCTCAGGTGGGATTGAGGGCGCGTCATCTTCTTCATCTTCGCCCTTGTTGCTTTCCTCTTCTTCCTCTTCTTGCTCCGTCCCTTGGTCAGAATCCTGTTCTTCTCCGCGGGTATAGGTATAGTTCGTGTCCCCACTCAAATCTCTCCAAAACTGTAACACAAAGAATCTATTTTCTTGGGCAGCAGCAGCGTAATGGAAATCTTTACTAAGCATTAGCCGACGATGTCCGAGCGCCCCATTCCCTTCTCCAGCATCCACTAGCAAATTACAAATGTGCACTAGTGCGTCATTGGTGCCAGCGTTGGAAACGCATTCGCCACTGAAACGTTTCTCGCAGGTCGTACCCTCTCGACTATGCGAGATGTAGCCGCGTTTCACACTCTGTTCGACCAAACAAACACAATGGGCATAAAGCCCAGGGTGTGGGAGTACTGGATCTAGAGGGGTCATATGCATGAGCTCGCGGTAGAGAGAATCTTTCCGCTCTGCAAACATATATCCGCCACGCTGGTATCCCTTTACATATCGCTCTGCAAATTTCTGCGGACACGTACGTGCTAAATTGAGAAGATAAATGGCATCTTTTTCAAGAGCGGACATCTCCTTAAATCTTTTTGCGGTGTTCGCTCTCTCCATTTCTTCTGTTGTGAAGACAACGCTCTTATCCTCTACGCGAACCTCTTGTGCGACCGCATAGGCCAACAAGAGTGTTGGAAGGAGGGCTAGTAATAAAATCCGTTTCATGGTATCGTTAAGTTGGCTTTTGCATTACAAAAGTAAACACAAAATAGGATACTGTCCTAAAAGAGTGTGTAAGGGGGTGAGAGCTGGTCGGCGATCGTGAGCTTATAAATCTTTGTATATTCTTAAATATACGTATTACCCACGGGGTAGATCGGAGGTACACCCTCTATTTACATTCAGTACACGCGCTCTACACGCCCTTTATAGGCGCTCTACACGCGCTGTTCACGCTTAAAACGCCCTGTAAATTCGGTAGAAAGACAGTCCATATCTATAACATATTCCATTATTTTATATAGTATTATTTAGTTAGTTGTATAGAATATCGGTTTACTAATCCCTAAAGTCGTACTCTGCACTGTATGTACAAAGAGCGAGCAATAGACGGAGAAATAGGCAGCCTATTACACACTTTTATGGGCAGTATCGTCGTGTACCTTGTTCCTTTCTCGGGAGGTTATTGAGCTTTGCGGGTATAGTTCCTATTTTTCCCCTACAGACTTCTTTAGTGCTTGGCGGATGGCAGATGCTAAGTGATAGGCTAGTTCTACGGGTACCGCATTCCCAATCATCTTATAGCCCAAGTCGAGGTCTTGGTAAAGGAATTGGAAGGCGTCTGGGAATGTTTGTACTCTTGCGACCTCTCGCACTGAGAGGCGGCGGTATAACCTCTCATGTTCAGGAACAAAGATTTGTTTATTCACCCCGATCTTTATCATCTTTGGCGCTTGTGGGTGGAGTTGGCATTGTCTCCCACTGGCTTGTACGGTAAAAGCAGGCTCATCCCAACCTCGTACACGGTTGCGTGACATGAAGATAGGGGAATAGGAACCCACGAAATACTCGTGATTGGGGGATAGGCACTCCTTACCACGCGTCTTATTTTGTTCCAAAGCGGGGAGGGCATTCGCGCGTAGATCCCAAATAGCGTCGCGCAGTGTGGGTTTATAAGCAAGAGGAAGGGGGAAATGAAAGGTCTTTATATTCAAGTCTTTGCGAAATCCCACATAGAAGATACGTTCTCGATCTTCTGGGACGCCGTAGTCGTTGGCGTTTAGCTTGCGCAGGTGTATGTAATAGCCTGCGGCATCCAAGCGTGCGAGAATCTCATTTACAGCCACTTGGTGTCGTGGGGAGAGCATACCTGGTACATTCTCTGCGAGGAAAAAGAGGGGTTGTATTTGTTGTAGGATGCGGACATAGTCATAGAATAGTTGTCCTCTTTCATCATGGATACCTCGTTTACTTCCCGCCTCGCTCCAAGACTGACAAGGGGGACCTCCAATAATCCCAGTTACATCAGCAGGGAAGTCGGCAGGATGTAGGGAACGAATATCTGCCTCGAGGAGGGTGACAGTCGGGAAATTTGCGCGGTAGGTAGGGGCAATCTTCCGATCCCACTCGTTCGCAACAAGGGTTGTAAATCCTGCTTTATGAAAGCCCAGATCCAGTCCTCCAGCACCAGAAAAGAGACTAATGAGGGAGAACGGGTTCATGCCAAGCACAGTGGTATTTAATGTTTAACTCCGCAGGAATCCCTTCTAATTGGATATCGAACTTTAGAGATGTTTCGACGCGACTACTCGCATTATGTATACGAAAAGAAAATTGCCAACCATGGTCAAAGACCAGGAGGACGGTATTTTTACTCCCTACCTTGAAACCAATATAGAGGATGTGTGTGGGTAAACGAACCCGTTGAACCTTGATCGTAGGCTTCTCCTTCTTGCTTGGTAGGTTTAGTAAACCATACATATTGAACGCTTGAATAGTAGTCAAGTGTCGTACATCGTGACTAATAATCTTATAGAAATCAAATTTGCCTAACAAGTACTGCACCAAGCGTTCTGGGAGTAAGGGATACGCTTCTACTTGTCTTGATATTTCCGTAATAAACGCTTTAAGAAGAGGTTCGTAGATACGCTCTTCCTTGTGTTCTAAAGCAGAAAATAGCGTCCCTTTTTGTCTCTCTAGCTCTAGGATCGAGAAAATAGGCGCAATTTCTTCCCAGTAACTAGGAGAACATTTTACTCCATACCAACGAGCTCCAAAGTCTAGACTCTTGCCCAGACGACTGTGTTTTACTGCGAAGTGATTGTGTTTTACACTAAAACCGATTTCCCAGACATCACAGCCGCGTCGTAATACGATATCTCGTATATCAGCAGCCGCGCCTTTTCGGTCCTCTTGTACAAAAAGCGTTAACACATCATCGCCATCAAGGATATTGGGCTCTAGCGCAAAAAGAGTCGGAATAGCAGCTTCTATGCTTCTTTTGAAACGTTCTTGTTCAGTAGAAGAACATGCGTCCCATGCCGTCTTTGATGCATGAAAAAACGTATTCTCAAATACGTCTACTGTACGATGCCGTGCTATCCCTTCTTTTAATGCTAGCAGGCAAGCATACTCAAAGCCACGACCGTAGGTGTTACTCTTGCTCGTCATCGCTAATACTTTGGAGACAAAGATAACGCGTGTTTATAAAATCACGTTAGTGTGACTTTCCCTCTTCATAGAGTCTGGAGGTGCAGAATTCGTTGGGATTACGTATCCAGATTACCAGTAAGTAAAACCTAGTAAGACACGGTCTCTATCAGTGTTATTTTTAGTAACTCTACTCAAATAGTCTCTTGTTTATTGCGCTCAACACAGTGGCAAGGGGTACGTTACCAGTTGCTCAGATACTTTCCTAAACAGTGTGTAAAGAAGCGACCTATCTTCAGGTCTACCATTGTTTTTTATACGCATAGTGTACACTACCACTTTAGGAAATCCTAAAACGCTATTTCTATACGACAAGCTAAATAATAGCGCGACGGAACATAGAAATACGTATAGAGTATGGGCTTTTTGGGGTAGGTAATTTTACCTAATTTAGTACGTGTAGAGTACGTGTAGAGTCGGTGTAGCGTTGGTGTACTCCGAACATGCCTTGTTTGGGGATAAGGAATTAAGGAAAGTATAAAGCTGCATTTCCCCGTTTTTCTCCCCCGTTGCAGTGATGCTTACACACTTTTACGGACACTACCGAAAGATACGTTACAATTTCCTTGATTCTTCTTACTTTTACGCGCTAACTTTAGTGTAAAGGTAATTACCGATGAAGTCTTTTTTGAAAACTGTCCTAGCTGTCCTGTTCGGGTTGTTCCTCGCAGGCTTCTTGTTTATATTCCTGATTACGGGGATTATCGGTGCGATGACCGAGGATGAGCTGATCTACGTAAACCCTCACTCAGTGTTGGTCATCGATCTCTCCAAGAATGTTACCGACAAGGTCAATAACGACCCTTGGCAACGGATGAACTGGCGTAGTCTCGAAATTCCATATCAGGGGACACTCTACGACATGGTGCAGGCTATCCAAGCAGCAGCCGAGGACGAGAATATCGAAGGGATCGCTATCAATGCCGACGACCTCAACATGTCCCTCAACGTGGCTGATGAGCTCCGACGTGCCATCGAACGATTCAAGGAGAGTGGAAAGTTCGTCTACGCCTATGCTGGAGGATACGACCAGCGTCCCTATTTCCTAGCCTCTGTGGCCGACAGCGTATTTCTACACCCAAGTGGCGAGATGTTGTGGCGAGGGTTTAGCTCACAACTCTTCTACCTTAAGGACGCGCTGGCTAAGTTCGGTGTAGAACCACAGATTATCCGTCACGGAAAGTATAAATCTGCTGTAGAACCCTTCATGGAAAACGAGATGAGTACTGCCAACCGTGAGCAGACAGAACGTTACCTCGGTTCGATGTGGAACTATATCGTGGAAAGCGTGGCTAAGTCACGAAACCTCACTCCAGAGAAAATGCAAGAGTTGGCAAATAAGAAGTTGATGTTCCTCGCAAAAGAAGCTCTGGAGGCGGGACTCGTCGATCGACTACTCTACCAAGACCAATGGGACGAACTCCTAAGGGAAAGAACGGGAACTCAAGAGGAAGAGGCATCAACGATCACCCTAGCCTCCTACGCTGCCTATGTTAACAGTCAAGCTAGCCTCGAGCTCTCGAAAGAGAAGATCGCGCTCGTATATGCCGATGGGGAAATCAACGATAGTGACGATAGTGACGAAAATGTCGGAGGGTACGCCTACGCCAAGATTTTTGAAAAGCTTCGAAAGGACAAGGAGATCAAGGCGGTGGTACTTCGTGTTAACTCTCCTGGAGGGAGCGCCTTTGCCTCCGATATCATGTGGCGAGAGCTCGAGCTCCTGAAAAAGGAAAAGCCACTGGTGGTCTCCATGGGGCAATACGCAGCCTCGGGCGGATACTATATCTCTGCTCCTGCAGATGCGATCGTCGCAAACCCACTCACACTCACTGGGTCGATCGGGGTATTTGGGATGTATTTTACTTACGGAAAGCTCCTACAAGAAAAGCTGGGTGTGCACCCACACGTGGTGAAAACCAACACCTACGCTGACTTCGGATCGACCTTCCGTCCACTAACTGACTTTGAACGGGAAACCATCCTACATTCGATCGAACATGTCTATGCCGACTTCCTACAGTGCGTAGCTAGTGGGCGTGGTAAGACCACCGAGGAGGTGGACGCCATGGGGCAGGGGCGTGTCTGGAGTGGGGTAGATGCCCTCGAACTCGGACTCGTCGATGAACTAGGTACCTTGGAAGACGCCATCGCCTTGGCAGCAGAACGTGCTGGCTGTGAGGACAACTATCGTCTCTCCGTATATCCACAGTCTGACAAGGAGTTTATGTCGGAAATATTCAACCAGTTCTCTTCCGTAAAGAGCTCGCTCTTACGCTCCCTGAGTCCCATCCCAGAGCAAGAGCAGAAGCTCTTAGACGACATCCAACGCCTCACCACCAAGCGTGGCATACGCGCCGAGCTACCGTACATGGTAGACATTCGTTAAGCGTCTTACGTCGAAGCATCGCAATGGGGCGTTGCTTGCTCGCACCTTTCGCGTTACTACTCGGCGTCATTTTACGCCTACGTCACTGGTGCTACGACCGTGGAATTTTCAAGAGTTACGAGGCAGGCGTACCCACCCTCTGTATCGGAAACCTGACAGTGGGAGGTACGGGAAAATCACCCCTCGTAGCCGATCTTATGGCACGTTTCGGCACGCCGAGCGGCGCTGTGGTCTTGAGTCGAGGTTATGGTCGCACTACCCGAGGTTATCGGGAGGTGCGACCTTCTTCTTTAGCCGCCGAGGTGGGCGATGAACCCTTACAACTCAAGCTTCGTGAGCCAGAAGCAAGGGTTGTGGTCTGCGAAGATCGGGTGGCAGGATGCCAACGTCTCCTAGAGACATTCCCAGACTGCCCATGCATCATACTTGACGACGCTTTTCAACACCGACGCTTGCGCGCCTCTTACAATATCCTTCTTTCGCGCTACAACCGCCCATATTCGCGCGACTGGCTATTACCTAGGGGTTTGTTACGAGACGTGCGAAAAGCGGCAGAAAGAGCCCATACTATCGCGCTCACGGGGATTCCCCCCGAGGTCTCCGAGTCTGAGGCGAGAGCCGTAGCAGAAACCCTACGAACCCATCCACAACAGCGCTTGCTCTTCTCGGGTGTGGTATACGATGCGCCAAGAGGATTGGGGGGGGAAGAGGTTGTGGTGGAAAAGGGGGACACGCTAATGCTCGCCATTGCTGGCATCGCGCAACCACAACCCTTTTTCGAATACTTGAAAAATAACTGGGGCGTAACCCAGACACGTGTCTACCCAGACCACTATCGTTTCACACCAAAAGAGCTGGCCGAACTAGAAGCCTTGGCAGAACAAGGTTTTACTATCTTTACCACCGAAAAAGACGCCGCCCGCCTGCGACAGTACCTTCCCTCCCACTCCTCGTTATACGAACGTTTGCTCTACGTACCCATCCGATTAAAGTGGCTTTGGGGGAGCGAACAAATATTGGAAAGGATTTGGCATGAGGTCTGTAACGGCAGAACAAGCGAGCGTGGAACGTGCTGCAACGTACCTCCGTCGCTGTAAGTATCACTCCCCACGGATAGCCCTCGTCTTAGGGTCTGGGCTGGACAGCATTATGCACCAAGCCCAAGTGGAGCTCGAAGTGCGCTATACCGACGTCCCTGGGCTTCCCACTCGATCCGATGGTGCAGCGGTCGCAGGACACGCGGGGCGACTCACCTATTGTCAGCTGGCAGGCGTGCCTCTGCTCGTACTCCGCGGACGATGGCACTATTACGAGGGATACTCGATGGAGGAGGTCACACGCTACGTACGTGTTCTTCATGCCCTAGGGGTCGAACAACTAGTACTTACCAATGCGAGCGGAGGCGTGAATCCCTCCTTCCGTCCAGGCGATCTGATGCTGATTACCGATCACATCAATCTGATGCCCAATCCATTGATCGGTCCGAATGACGACACGCTCGGTCCGCGCTTTCCTACCATGCATGCCGCATATGACCCTACAGCGCTCGAACGGGCACGACAAGCTGCACTGCATACAGGAGTGACCTTGCACGAGGGATGTTATCTCGGTACAACGGGACCATGCTACGAGACTCCTCACGAATATCATTTCTATCACACTGTAGGTGCTGATGCCGTCGGGATGTCAACCGTCCCCGAGGTGATTGTCGCAAACCATTGTGGGATGAAAGTCCTCGCCTTCTCCATGATATCGAACGTCGGAGGCTTGCAGCACCAAGAAGCCCTTTCGCACGACGAAGTACAAGCCGTTGGTGCAAAGGCAAGTAGCAACCTCGCTCAGCTATTGGTAGAACTCCTCCCACAACTCTAGTCTCTTACAGCAAATGGAATCAACTCGTCTGAGTGTCAATATCAACAAGATAGCAACTGTACGCAATGCGCGCGGAGGCAATGTACCCAACTTGCTAGAGGCGGCAAGGATCATCCTCGGTAGCAGGGCACATGGCATTACGGTACACCCTCGCCCAGATGCTCGTCACATTACCTACAAGGACGTGGAGGATTTGAAAAATCTTATGGTCTTATCCAGTCAAGAGTTTAATATCGAGGGCAATCCGACCCCAGACTTCCTGAACTTGGTGACGCGAGTAAAGCCCCACCAAGTAACCCTTGTCCCCGATGCGCCCGACGCCCTTACCTCCAGTGCTGGGTGGAATACGGTCGCCCATGCCGACTTCCTGGGCGAGGTGGTAGAACGTCTACACAAGACTGGAATAAGGGTTTCTATCTTCGTAGACCCTATACCTGAGATGGTAGAGGGGGCAAAGAAGGTGGGTGCTAACCGCATAGAGCTCTATACCGAGGCGTATGCCGCAGGGTACGGAAAGGATACCGAGCAAGCCATCCGCCCCTATATCTTTGCTGCTGAGCGAGCGCGTGAATTGCACTTAGAGGTCAATGCGGGACACGACCTTAACTTGCAGAACCTCGGCTATTTCCTTCGTCGTCTACCTTACGTGAGCGAGGTCTCGATAGGACAAGCCCTCATCAGCGACGCCCTATTGCACTGGGGTCTCGAAAAGACGATCGAGCAATACCTACGCACGATAGCGGGAAGCCGATAATCTCGTAACATGCTCGGCAATCCCCGACCAAGCCTCGTGTTTCTCCACGGTCTTTTAGGTTCGTCGCGCGAGTTCGTCCCCTACCTCAAACACTTCGCTGGGCACTACGCAAGTTATGCCCTTGATGCGCCCATGCACGGAGAGCGTCATGCGTCAGTGACATTGACCGCAACCAATATTGTAGAAGACCTCAAGGAGCAGTTAAGAAAAATCTCATCGCCCTACCTCCTCGTGGGGCACTCACTCGGGGGGCTAGTCGCATTGCGGTATGCAGCGCAGCACCCAGAACAGGTGGTGGGCGTCGTAACGTTGGACATCCTCCCTTACTATACCCCAGCATTCCCAAAGCAATACGATTTTCATAACGCCCTGCAGCATTTCTTTTCCTCACCACAGATCTGCGCCGACAGCAGCTATAGTGAGACATCCCCTTACTACCTTTCTCTAAAGAAATATCTCAAGGGACACACGCCAGAGGCGCATGAGGCGATACTGGAAAGGGTAGGGGAGTTCGTCCGCCGTGAGCTTTGTCATTTATTACAGCCCTCTCTTCTTGACCGTCCTGTCTGTTTCCTTGTAGGAGAGAGCTCTTCTTTTACCGAGGGCACGAGCGAGCTTTGGCAAACAGATTACCCCCAAGCGCAGCGGGTAGTTGTGCCTAGGGCAGATCACATGCTTCACCTCACCAAGCGACCCGAAGTGATTGAGGCATTAGAGGGCTGGCTCGAAGGACTGTGTGCCGAGCCTTTCATGTGACAGAAGGGGGTGTGGAAAGCTGTGTAGTGAATATAACTGCGCCCACAGGGCTTAAAGGAATTCGTGACTGGACAAAATCCCCCTCGACTGTCTACCAGCGCCCGTGCCGCTTACACACTCTTTTAGGACAGTATCTGAAAATGGAACGACCGTAGGCGGAATCTTACCCCCCTATTCTATCAAGAACCCGTACGCGTATACCTTGGGCACGATCTGCTGCCGCAACTGCTCCATAGCCTCTTTCAGCACACCCCATAGCCGCATGTATTCCAGATCTTCACTCTTGGCATTCATCTTCCCCTTCTCATTGCGCCCTTGGAAGTGGGCACGGATGTCGTAGTACGAGGCATTGGGGTTAGCATTGGGTTGTGTATGATAATAGCGCCAGAGGGCGCGCCCCGCGTCGAAGACCGCCGTCGCCTCGGGAGAAAAGACCAGCGGCGAGGACGGGACGAACGACTGGGCTTGAAATA
>CAUUCP010000046.1:0-18166 GCA_963543925.1 uncultured Bacteroidia bacterium
GCTTTCATGGGTCAAAGGTAGAGAGACTCTACTAATTTTGATGCGGTTGCCCTGCATTTGGTCGTATGAAATATTGTATTTATCTTTGTGATTGTTTATTATAGCCAAGTATATAGTTCGCAAATGCCAACGATACAGCAGTTAGTGAGAAAAGGTCGTACGGTTCTAGAAACGACCAGCAAAGCTCCTGCATTGGATGCTTGCCCCCAACGTCACGGGGTTTGTGTACGTGTGTACACGACGACGCCTAAGAAGCCAAATTCTGCGATGCGTAAGGTCGCTCGTGTGAAGTTGTGCAATGGTAAGGAAGTGAATGCGTACATTCCCGGAGAAGGGCATAATCTGCAGGAACACTCAATTGTTTTAGTCCGTGGTGGACGTGTGAAAGATTTGCCAGGAGTTCGTTATCACTTGGTACGTGGTACGCGCGATGCGTCTGGCGTAGAGGCACGTCGTCAGCGTCGCTCGAAGTATGGTGCTAAGCGTCCGAAAAAATAAGCCAGTTGATAGGGAGAAGTTTTTACAATGAGAAAAAGTAAGCCAAAGAAGCGAGTATTGTTGCCAGATCCTACCTATTCTGACGTAGAGGTAACTCGTTTTGTAAACCATCTGATGTATGATGGGAAAAAGAGTGTCGCTTTCGGTATTTTTTACGAAGCGATCGATCTGGTTAATGAGAAGATGACTGTAGAAGGCAAGTCTGCGTTGGATATTTGGCGGGAGGCGCTTTTGCGTGTAACTCCTCAGTTGGAAGTTCGCAGCCGTCGTGTCGGTGGAACGAACTTGCAAGTTCCGCAGGAAGTTCGTCCAGAGCGCAAGGTTAGCTTGGCTATGAAAAATTTGATCGCGGCCGCACGTAAGCGTTCGGGACACAGTATGAGTGAACGACTCGCTGCAGAAATTATGGCTGCGTATAATGGGGAAGGGCAGGCTTATCGTCGAATGGAGGAACTCCATCGAATGGCTGAAGCAAACAAAGCCTTTGCTCATTTTAGACATTAGTTATTTGGTAAGGCTTGTTTGGGAGTAGAAGTTAGATGGCTAGGGATTTGTCCTTGACTCGAAACGTCGGTGTTATGGCGCATATTGATGCGGGTAAGACCACGGTTTCTGAGCGTATGTTATACCTTTCTGGTAAAATCCATAAAATCGGAGAAACCCATGATGGTAACTCCACAATGGATTCGGATAAACAGGAGCGTGAACGTGGAATTACTATTGGGTCGGCAGCGACTTCTTTTTATTGGAATTGTGGTAAGCAGCAGTATCAGTACAATCTGATTGATACACCAGGTCACGTGGATTTCGCTGTTGAAGTGGAACGTTGTCTACGCGTCCTCGACGGAGCTATTGCGGTCTTCTGTGCAGTCGGAGGAGTGCAGCCACAGAGCGAGTCGGTGTGGCGTCAGTCAGAACGTTATGGAGTGCCTAAGATCGCTTTCGTTAATAAGATGGATCGCAGTGGGGCAAATTTCCAGAATGTGGTGACTCAAATTAGAAAACGTCTGGGGGTTGTACCTTGCCCGATATTCATTCCTATCGGGTATGAAGCCTCTTTTAGAGGAATCGTGAATGTGATCACAGGAAAAGCGTTTGAGTGGATTCCGAATCCAGATCCAAAGGGGTATCCTATAATGCAGGGCTGCGAAGTCCCCGCTGATATGCTGGAGGAAGTGAAGGAAAAGCGAAACGAGCTTATGGAGGCGATCTCTACCGTGGATGACGGATTTATGGAGAAGTATCTCGAAAATTCAGAGAGTATCTCTGATGAAGAGATTATGCGCGTAACTCGTAAGGCAACCCTTGAGAGAAAGATCGTTCCTGTGTTGTGTGGGTCTGCTAAGCAGGATATAGGGATTGAGTGTCTTATGGATGCTGTGAGTCTCTATTTGCCGAGTCCGTTGGATCGTGGCGTCTTGGAAGCTATGAATGCGGATAATCCTGAGGAGAAGGAAATCCGTCATATTTCTCCTGACGAAGCTTTCAGTGGACTTGTATTTAAGGTGTTACAAACACAGCACGGCTCGCTTGTATTTGTACGTGTATATAGTGGGATGTTGCATCCTGGCGATACCGTTTATAATATGCGTAGCCGTCAGAAAGTTCGTATTAGTCGTTTAGTGCAAATGAATGCAAATAAACAGATAGAACTTTCTGTTTGTGAGACGGGGGATATTTGTGCACTTGTCGGAGTTAAGGAATTGAAGACGGGGGATACGCTCTGCGATGAAAAGCGTAAACTCTTGCTCTCTTCGATCAATTTCCCAGAACCTGTGATTAAGCAGGCTGTTGAGGTCAAAAAACAGTCAGATCTCGCTCTTCTAGAGAAAGGGTTGCAGATGATTGCGGAAGAAGACCCCTCTTTCATATACTATACAGATGAGGAGAGTCTGCAGACAATTATCGCAGGGATGGGTGAGTTGCATCTTGAGGTGCGTATGACCGAGTTGAAGGAACGACTTGGTCTTGAGGTGAATCTTGGCGCTCCTCAGGTTTCCTATCGAGAAGCTATTACAACTACGGTAAATCATCGTTCTGTTTATAAGAAGCAAACAGGGGGGCGTGGTAAGTTCGCTGATATTGTCTTCGAAATGTCGCCTGCAGATCCCAATGTAGAAGGTTTGCAATTTGTGAACGAGGTTACTGGAGGAAATATTCCGAAGGAATTTATCCCATCGGTACAGAAGGGGTTCGAGGCTGCGTTGAAGAATGGTCCTCTTGCGGGGTATGAAATGTCTAGTCTCAAGGTCGTTTTGAAGGATGGTTCGTTCCACCCAGTTGACTCTGACCAGATTTCTTTCGAATTGTGTGCCCGTCAAGCTTTCCGCGAGGCTTGTGAGAAAGCAAACCCCGTCTTGCTAGAACCAATGATGAAGTTGACAGTTACTACGCCAGATGATTATGTAGGGGATATCCAAGGTGATATCAACAAGCGACGTGGTATGATTGTCAATGTTTCTGGAGAGATCAATGCGCAGGACATTACAAGTATGGTACCTCTAGCAAATCTCTTCGGTTACATAACAGTATTGCGTACTCTGAGTCAAGGTCGCGCTTATTCGACCATGGAGTTCGATCATTTCGAACCATTGCCAGATGCTATTGCTAAGGAAGTTATTGATAAGAGAAATGCTGCGAGAAGCAGTAAGAAGTAAATAGGTGTTTTTCGATGAGTAACGAAAAGATTCGTATCAAGTTAAGTTCGTACGATCATAACCTGTTGGACAGTGCAGTGGAACGTATCGTGAAAACTGTAAAGTTATCAGGCGCTGTGGTTTGCGGACCGATACCGTTGCCGACGCATCGTCGGATTTTTACGGTGAATCGCTCTACGTTTGTGAATAAGAAGTCGCGTGAGCAGTTCCGTCTGGACTCTTACAAACGGTTGTTGGATGTCTATAATCATGGGACGCAAACAGTAAGTGCACTCATGAAGTTAGAATTGCCAAGTGGAGTCTCTGTCAAAATTGAAGTAAAGTAGTTGGGAAATGGCGGGGATCATTGGAAGAAAGGTTGGGATGACTTCGGTATTTGATGCTGAAGGTCGAAATATCCCTTGCACTGTGATTGAAGCAGGTCCGTGTGTCGTGACGCAAGTACGTACGCCAGAAGTGGATGGCTATGCAGCCCTCCAGTTGGGATTTGCTGAAAAGAAAGAAAAGAATACGACTAAGGCGCTACTTGGTCATTTTGCCAAGGCAAATACGACTCCTAAGCGTTGTCTGATCGAATTTAAGGATTGGGATAAAACCTATCAGTTAGGGGATGTGATTAGCCTTGCAGATATTTTCGAGGGTGTTGAGTGGGTTGATATTCAGGGAGTCTCTAAGGGAAAAGGTTTTCAAGGTGTTGTAAAGCGTCATGGTTTTGCTGGTGTAGGGGAAGTTACTCACGGTCAGCATAATCGTCAACGTGCACCAGGTTCAGTAGGAGCATCTTCGTACCCGAGCCGTGTATTTCCTGGACTCCGGATGGCCGGACAGATGGGAGGAAACAAGGTTACGGTGGCGAATTTGAAGGTGATTCGCATTATTCCAGAGTCCAATCTTTTGTTAGTAAAAGGTTCTATTCCTGGAGCGAAGGGATCTTATGTAATCATTAACAAGTAGTTAGGGAGTGCTGTCGATGGATTTGAAAGTTTTGAATAAGGCAGGGCAACCCACTAACAATGTGGTTACATTGCCAGATTCTATATTTGGGGTTGCTGAGAATAATCACATCCTTTATATGGCGGTTCGTCAGTTCCTTGCAAATCAACGTCAAGGGACACATAAGACGAAGGAGCGGAGTGAGCTCTCTGGAAGTACAAGGAAGTTGAAACGTCAAAAGGGAACGGGCGGAGCTCGTGCTGGGGATATTAACTCTCCTCTTTTCAAGGGTGGAGCGCGAGTATTTGGTCCTCGTCCTCGTGATTATCGTTTTAAGTTGAATAAACAAGAGAAGGATCTCGCACGTCGTTGTGCATTGAGTAACAGAGCTCAAAACAATGCAATTCTTGTGATTGAAGATCTCTCTTTTGAAAAACCAAGTACCAAGGAATTTGCTTTGTTGTGCAAAAACTTAGGGATCGATTCGAAGCGTTCTCTTTTCTTGCTTCCAGAAGCTGATTCTTTTGTATCTTTGTCGGCAAGAAATTTGAGCTCGGTACGTGTGATGCCTGTTGATTTACTCAATGCATATCGTGTATTGGAAGCGGGGGTAGTTGTTATGACTGTCAGTGCCTTGGGAGAGTTGTCTTCTTTTTTTGCTAGTGAGGAGTCTGTAGAGGGAAATGAGTAATTTGGGTAGTATTTTGGTACGTCCTGTCATTTCAGAGAAGATGACAAAGCAAGCTGAGCGGTTGCATCAGTATGCGTTTATTGTACGCATGGGTGCGAATCGTATTGAGATTGCAAAGGCTGTAGAAGAGTTTTATGGGGTGCGAGTGGAGTCTGTAAATACGATGCGTTATGCAGGGAAGGTGCGGGCGCGTAGTGTACGAAATTCCCCAGTAGTAGGTCGTACGGTTAATTTTAAGAAGGCGATCGTTACGATACATAAGGACGACACTATCGATTTCTTTAGTAATATTTAAGGATGGCAGTTCGTAAATTAAAACCGGTTACTCCCGGTCAACGTCACCGTAGTGTAAGTAGTTTTGCAGAGATTACGACAAGTCGTCCTGAAAAGTCTTTGCTAGCTCCTATTAAGAGTACGGGGGGGCGTAATAATACAGGTAAGATGACTATGCGCCATATTGGTGGCGGTCATAAGAGGAGATATCGTATTATTGATTTTTATAGAGAGCGGGAGGGGGTAGACGCTACCGTTAAGACAATTGAGTACGATCCTAATCGTTCCGCACGTATTGCGCTTGTTTGCTATCCTGATGGTGAAAAGCGCTATATTGTAGCACCGAGTGGCTTGCGTGTGGGTCAACAAATCCAGTCTGGACGGGGAGTTGATCCTGAAGTGGGAAATACGCTTTATTTGTCAGATATCCCCCTCGGAACCTCTATCCATAACGTAGAGTTGCGTCCAGGTGGTGGTGCGATTTTGGTTCGTAGTGCTGGGACAGCTGCTGTTTTGTTAGCGCGAGAGGGAAAGTATGCAACCTTGCGTATGCCGAGTGGGGAAGTGCGTATGGTTTTACTTACTTGCAAGGCTACTATTGGACAGGTTTCAAATCCTGAGCATAATCTAGAAAAGTCTGGTAAGGCGGGACGTAGTCGTTGGTTAGGGGTGCGTCCTCATACTCGTGGGGTTGCAATGAACCCAGTAGATCATCCGATGGGTGGAGGTGAAGGTAAGGCTTCAGGGGGACATCCTCGTTCTAGAAAGGGGCTTTTGGCTAAGGGATATAAGACGCGAAAGATGAAGAAACCCTCGTCGCGTTTTATCGTAGAGCGTCGTAAGAGTGGTAATGGCAAGAAAGCTTAATTTAGTACTGCAAGATGAGTCGTTCAATAAAAAAAGGGGCTTTCATTGCCTATAAGCTAGAGCGTCGGATTCTGGCGATGAATGAAAAGAATGTCAAGCAGGCTCTAAAAACATGGTCCAGAGCTTCGATGATATCTCCTGATTTCGTGGGACATACTATTAATGTACATAATGGGAATAAGTTTATTCCTGTGTACATTACGGAGAATATGGTGGGGCATAAACTTGGAGAGTTTGCGCCCACACGTACCTTCCGTGGTCATGCCGGAAATAAGAAAAAATAAGTGCGGGGAAGGATTTGATAAATGGGAAATAGAAAAGCATTATCTGCACAGCGTAGAGCTGAGGCGAATAAGGAGCGGAGTTTTGCTATTTTGCGTAATTGTCCTTTGTCGCCTCGGAAGGTGCGTCTTGTGGCTGATATGATTCGCGGGGTAGAAGTGAACCGAGCATTGGGGTTGCTTCGTTATTCTACGATGGGGAGTGCTCCTCGGGTAGAAAAGCTTCTCGTCTCGGCTCTCGCTAACTGGGGGGTAAAGAATCCTGGCAAGGACGTTGATAGTGAGGGACTTGTTGTTCGGACAATTATGGTGGATGAGGGACGTATGCTGAAACGAATTCGTCCTCGTGCTCAAGGACGTGCTAATCGGATCTTGAAGCGCTCCTGTCATGTTACCTTGGAGGTCGGAACTCCTGTTTTGAAGGATGTCAAGAAGAAAGAAGGCGTGTCGATTGATACTAATCTAGAAACAAAGAAGTAGTATGGGACAAAAGGTAAATCCAATCGGCAATCGTTTGGGAATTATTAAGGGTTGGGATTCTAGTTGGTATGGAGGTAATAATTATGCGGAAAATTTGGCACAAGACGCCAAGATCCGCAGCTATCTCCGCGAACGTTTTGATAAGTCGGGAGTCTCTAAGATTGTAATAGAACGTACCCTTAAGTTGGTTACGGTGACGATTCATACTGCGCGTCCAGGTTCGATTATCGGACGTGGAGGACAAGAAGTGGATTCTTTGCGTGGCGAATTGAGTAAGCTTACAAGGAAGGAACTTAACGATGTGCAGGTGAATATTTTTGAAGTGAAGCGTCCAGAATTAGATGCTTATCTCGTGGCAAAAAATATTGCACATCAGTTGGAGGGACGAGCTTCTTTCCGACGTGCTATGAAGATGGCTGTCGCTGCTACGATGCGCACTGGAGCAGAAGGAATTAAGGTACAGATCGCAGGACGTGTAGGTGGTGCAGAAATGGCTCGTACAGAGACTGTGAAAGAAGGGCGTATTCCACTGCATACATTCCGTGCGGACATTGATTATGCTCTTGCTGAAGCTATGACAAAAGTGGGAATTATTGGCGTGAAGGTTTGGATTTTCCGTGGCGAGGTCTATGGACGTCGAGATTTATCTCCTAATTTTGGAATGAACTCTCAGACAGGCTCACAGAATCGCGGTTCACGTGGTGGACGTCCCGATAATAATCGTAGAGCAGGGAATAGAGCTGGACGTGGAGAACATTAATAGGTAGGAACGGTAAGAGATGTTACAGCCGAAAAAAACAAAGTTTAGAAAGCAACAAAAGGGACGAATGAAGGGGGTTGCCCATCGCGGGCATCAACTGGCTTTTGGCTCTTTTGGTATAAAAACTTTACAACAAGCGTGGCTAACAGGACGTCAGATCGAAGCTGCTCGTCAGGCCGTTACCCGTTATATGAAGCGTGAGGGACAAATCTGGATTCGTGTATTCCCAGATAAGCCAGTGACGAGTAAACCTGCTGAAGTCCGAATGGGGAAAGGAAAGGGGGCTCCAGAGGGTTTTGTAGCTCCCGTAACTCCAGGGCGTATTATTATTGAGGCTGATGGGGTTCCTCTAGAAGTTGCTCGCGAAGCGTTACGCCTAGCAGCTCAAAAGTTGCCTGTTGTGACGAAGTTTATTGTCCGTAGAGATTTTACAGAGAATAGTGAGGTGTTTGTACGATGAAACCCAACGAAATTCGAGAGATCCCGTTAAGTGAGTTAGCCGAGCGGATCGAAGGTGAACGAAATCGTTTACAACGTTTAAAGATGACGCATGCGGTTACTCCTTTAGAGAATCCGAAGGAGTTGCGTGCTTGTCGTCGCACAATAGCTCGCATGCTTACGATATATACAGAGCGCATGCGTCCCGAAGAGACTGATAAGTAGAATTATTGAGTAATGGCTGAAGGTTTGGTACGTAATCTGCGCAAGGAACGTCAGGGGGTTGTAGTGAGCGATAAAATGGATAAAACCATTGTGGTTGCTATTCAACGCCGAGTGCGTCATCCTAAGTATGGTAAGTTTGTTAAAAAAACAACGAAGTTATATGCGCATGATCCTGAAAACACGTGTCGTGTAGGAGATCTTGTGAGAATTATGGAGACGCGTCCGTTAAGTAAAACAAAATGCTGGCGTCTTGTGGAAGTAATAGAAAGAGCTAAATAACGATGATTCAGCAGGAAACGAGATTGGCGGTCGCTGATAATAGTGGGGCGAAGGAGGTTTTGTGCATCCGTGTTTTGGGGGGAACAAAGCGTCGTTATGCCTCATTGGGCGATAAGATTGTGGTGAGTGTGAAGAGCGCGATCCCAAAGGGTAATGTGAAAAAAGGAGACGTGCTCAAAGCTGTGGTAGTTCGCGTTACTAAGGAGGTGCGTCGTCAAGATGGATCGTATATCCGGTTTGACGAGAATGCTTGTGTCTTGTTAAGTAAGTCGAAAGAGGAGATGGTGGGCACACGTATTTTTGGTCCTGTTGCACGCGAGTTACGGGAAAACTATGCGAAGTTGGTTTCTTTAGCTCCTGAAGTTTTGTAGTAATTTATTGCGTCAATAATGAAGAGTTTGTCAAATGTGAAAGCACGTCGCTTGCATATCCGTAAAGGGGATGTTGTGTGCGTGATTTCTGGTAGCTATAAGAACCAAAGGGGGCGAGTTTTGCAAGTCTTTCCCCGTCTGAATCGAGCTATTGTCGAGGGGGTGAACATGATGACGCATCATGAGAAACCCTCTGCTAGTAATACGCAAGGGGGAATTGTGCAACGGGAAGCATCAATTCACGTTTCGAATTTGTCGCTTTTGGATCCAGATAGCAATAAGCCCACACGTATCGGACGCCGTCGAGATGATAAGGGTAAGGTGGTACGTTATTCGAAGAAATCTAATAAGGAGATCCGCTAATGAGGTACATTCCTACATTGAGCCGTCGCTACTCTGAGGAAATTGTACCCAAAATGATGAAGGATTTTGGGTATAAGAGTGTGATGCAGGTGCCACGTTTGGTTAAGATTGTCTTGAACCAAGGGGTTAAGGGTGCGACCGATGACCGGAAGTTGGTGGAGCAAGCGCAGAGTGATCTTAGTAATATTGCGGGACAACATGCTGTTGTGACGAGGGCTAAGAAAGATATAAATGCGTTTAAGGTGAGACGTAATATGCCCATCGGGACGATGGTTACGCTTCGTCGTGAGCGAATGTATGAGTTCTTAGATCGTTTAATTAATGTATCTTTACCCCGTATTCGCGATTTCCAAGGAGTACCAGAGCGTATGGATGGTCGAGGTAATTATACGTTAGGTATTACTGAGCAAATTCTTTTCCCTGAAATTGATATCGATAAAATCGCTAAGCTGATGGGAATTGAAGTTACGTTTGTTACAAGTGCTGGTAGTGATGAGGAGGGACTAGCATTGCTTAGAGAGTTCGGAATTCCCTTTAAAACGAAGAAGAGTTAATATGGCAAAGGAGTCTATGAAGGCGCGTGAGGTGAGACGTGCGCGTTTGGTTGCTCGGTATGCAGAAAAACGGAAACGATTGATAGAAGCTAACGATAGCGTAGGGCTTCAAAAGTTGCCGCGCAATTCGAGCGCAACTCGGTTGCATAATCGTTGTAGCATGAGTGGTCGTCCTCGTGGTTATATGCGTCAGTTCGGTATAAGCCGTATTACCTTTCGCGAAATGGCTTCGCAGGGGTTGATTCCTGGAGTAAAGAAAGCAAGTTGGTAGACATTAAGAAACGGACAATGGTTACAGATCCCATAGCAGACTATTTAACTCGTATCCGAAATGCGGTACGGGCGGGTCATCGGGTGGTTCAGATCCCTTCTTCAAAAATAAAGTTGAGTATTACGCATATTTTGTATTCTCAAGGATTTATCTTGAATTACAAGTATGAGGATGATGGTAAGCAGGGGATTATCAAGATTGCGTTGAAAATAGATCCGCGTACGCGTCTTAATGCGATTAAGGACTTGCAACGAGTTAGTCGTTCAGGGTTGCGTCATTATGCTGGGGTAGATAAGTTGCCCCGAGTTTTGAATAACATGGGAATTTCCATTATTTCAACTTCACAGGGTGTAATGACAGATAAGGAAGCTCGCTTGAGAGGTATTGGAGGCGAGGTTCTTTGTATTGTGTATTAGTTTTCTAAGCTGTTCAGAGAAAATTTTTGTAAATGTCTCGTATAGGAAATAAGCCTGTAAACTTGCCTAGTGGTGTTACCGTTACTGTGGGTAAGGACAATGTGGTAAGCGTGAAAGGTCCTTTAGGAGAACTGATGCAACCAGTAGATCCAGATATTACGGTGAAAGTTGAAGGAACTCAGATTGTGTTGACGCGTCCTTCCGAGCAGAAGCGTCATCGTTCTTTACATGGTTTGTATCGTGCCTTGATATACAATATGGTATATGGGGTCTCTAAAGGTTGGGAAACGCAACAAGAGCTGATAGGGGTCGGTTTTAAGGCGGAAGTACAAGGAAACGTCCTGCAGTTAAGTTTGGGTTTCTCTCATGATATCCATTTCTTGATGCCTCCTCAAGTATCGGTGGAGGCTAAACAAGAAAAACGCGGTAACCCGATCGTCACCTTCCGTTCTCCAGACAAGCAATTGTTGGGTATGGTTGCTGCAAAGTTGCGCTCGATTCGTCCTCCAGAACCCTATAAAGGAAAGGGGATTCGTTTTGTGGGTGAAGAAATTCGTCGCAAGGCTGGTAAGAAGGCTCAGTCGAAATAGTAAACTGTGATTTTAAGGATGTCATTGTTAAAGACCGCGCGTAGATTGCGCATTAAACATAGAACTCGTTTGAAAATCTCCGGAACGGAGCAAACGCCTCGGATGAGTGTCTTCCGTAGTAATTGTCAGATATATGTACAGTTTATTGACGATGTAAAGGGGGTAACCTTGGCTGCGGCGTCTTCGAGAAATAAAGAAATTGCACAAAAGGGACATCTTTCAGGCATTGACCAAGCCCGAGCAGTGGGAACTCTTGCAGCTCAAGTGGCAATAGCCAAGGGGATTAAGTCTGTTGTCTTTGATCGTAATGGTTACCTTTACCATGGTCGCGTTAAAGCTCTTGCAGAGTCTGCACGTGAATCGGGTTTAGATTTTTAAGCTGAAATAAAGAATGTCTGTTGAGCATAACGTAAGAATCCGGGCTACAGATCTAGATTTGAAAGATCGTGTGGTTTCTATTAGCCGTGTTACAAAGGTCACGAAAGGGGGGCGTACCGCGAGTTTCTCTGTAGTAGTTGTCGTTGGAGATGAAAATGGGGTCGTCGGTTATGGCTTGGGGAAGGCTAATGAGGTCTCTGTTGCAATTGCTAAGGCGGTAGAGAGTGCGAAGAAAAATTTGTTTAGGATTCCCATCCTTAACGGAACTATCCCACACGAACAGATTGCTAGGTATGGAGGTTCGCGAGTGATGATTCGTCCAGCTTCGCCAGGTACTGGGGTGACTGCAGGGGGGGCTATGCGTGCTGTATTAGAGAGTGTGGGGATTCATAATGTCTTGGCTAAGAGTCGTGGCTCGTCTAATCCTCATAATTTAGTGAAGGCTACTATGGCTGCTTTACTGGAGTTGAGAGATGCACATCAAATTGCGCGTCAACGTGGGGTTGAGTTGACAAAGGTCTTCAATGGTTAATGGGGGGAAGTTTAGATGTCTAAAGTTCGTGTTACACAAGTCCGTAGCGTTATTGGGGCGACAAAGCGTCAACGGAAGATTTTGCAAACTCTCGGACTTCGTCATATTCGTCAAACAGTGGAGTTAGAATCTACTGATGGTATTATGGGAGCGATTCGTAGGGTGAATCATTTGATTGAGATCGAAGCGTTGTAAATTAGGAGAGGAGAGAATGACACTTTTGAGGATAGATAGTTTACAACCGAATGCGGGAGCGGTGCGTGCTAATAAACGTAAAGGGCGTGGACAAGGTTCGGGATACGGAGGCACATCAACTCGTGGTCATAAGGGGGCAAAGTCTAGATCTGGGTATTCTCGCAAGCAGGGCTTTGAGGGAGGTCAGATGCCATTGCAAAGACGGTTGCCAAAGTTCGGATTTACAAATCCATTTAGGGTTACGTATCGTATCTTTAACATCTCTGATTTGCAGCGCTTAGCAGAATCGTTTAATGTTAAAGATATTACTCCAGAGTTTTTACGTATGGTAGGATATCTGGGACAGAAAGAACGGGTTAAAATTCTTGCTGGAGGGGAATGTAGTATAAGTCTTAACGTCACGGCTCACGCCTTCTCTAAGAAGGCTGAGGAGCTTATTAAATCCCAAAATGGGAGCGTTAATAAACAGTAGACTGTAGACTATGAGACGTTTTATTGAGACGCTTAAGAATATTTATCGTATAGAGGATCTGCGTAAGCGAATCCTCTATACGTTAGGTATTTTATTAGTGTATCGTTTGGGGAGTTTTGTGGTATTACCAGGGATAGATCCTTCTCAGTTAGGTGCTTTGCAGCGACAAACTGAAGATGGGGTGTTGGGACTGTTAGATATGTTTTCTGGAGGAGCTTTCAGTCATGCGTCTATCTTCGCTCTGGGTATTATGCCATATATTTCTGCTTCGATTGTTGTTCAGCTGCTTGGGATGGCAATCCCTTATTTTCAGAGATTGCAAAGAGAAGGTGAGAGTGGGCATCGAAAGATCAATCAGATTACTCGTTATTTGACAGTTGCTATTTTAATATTGCAAGCTCCAGGTTATTTAGCGAATTTACATTTCCAGTTGCCCGACACTGCATTTGCTTTGAAAGGGATCTATTTTACTGTAACATCTACGATTATTCTAATTGCAGGGACGATGTTTGTCATGTGGTTAGGTGAACGAATTACAGAAAAAGGGATTGGTAATGGGATCTCTCTTATTATCATGATTGGGATCATTGCGCGTTTGCCATTTGCGTTTACTGCTGAGTTCTTTAATCGAGCTGAGGAAATGGCAGGGGGACTTGTCATGTTCCTTGTGGAGATGATTGTTTTGTTTATTGTTTTCATGTTCTCGATTCTTTTGGTACAGGGAACTCGTCGAATTCCAGTTCAATATGCTAAGCGTCTTGTCGGGAATCGTCAATTCGGGGGAGCGCGTCAATACATACCTCTTAAGGTCAATGCGGCTGGTGTCATGCCAATTATTTTTGCGCAAGCGTTGATGATTTTGCCTGCGATGTTCTTTCGAGCAGGTGATAGTACGACAGGGGTTGCTGCGGTTTTCTCCGATATTACGGGATTCTGGTACAACTTTGTTTTAGCTATTTTGATTGTCATTTTTACGTATCTTTATACTGCTATTACAATTAACCCAAATCAAATGGCAGAAGATATGAAACGCAATGGTGGTTTTATTCCAGGGATAAAACCAGGACGAGCTACGATAAATTTCTTGTACGAGATTACGTCAAAGATAACTTTGCCAGGCTCGATTTTTTTGGCAATTATCGCAATATTACCCTCTTTTGCCGTCATGTTTAGTGTAGATACGCAGTTTGCGCAGTTTTATGGAGGTACTTCCCTTTTGATCTTGGTCGGTGTAGTTCTTGATACATTGCAGCAAATTGAAAGTCATCTTCTCATGAGGCATTATGATGGGCTCATGAAGCATGGTCGAGTGAGCGGTAGGGCGTAACATGTCTTCCTATATTGGAAATATAATATTATCTTTGCTACCAGTTTGGTATATTTCTTTCTGATGGTTCTTTTATGAAGTCTGTGAGTTTGAAAACTGCTCAAGAGATTGAGTATTTGAGAGAAAATAATCAGCTGGTTGCAAAAACCTTAGCTTATTTAGCTTCGTTGATTGAGCCAGGAGTGCAAACAAAAGTTTTAGATCTTAAGGCTGAAGAGTTTATTCGGGATCATGGAGCTTTGCCTGGTTTTAAGGGGTATGAGGGGTTTCCCTTTACGCTCTGTATTTCGGTCAATGATGTCGTGGTACACGGTTTTCCCAGTGAGTATGTCTTGAAGGAGGGGGATATCGTCTCTGTTGATTGCGGTACATTTATGCATGGATTCTTTGGGGATTCTGCATACACGTTCCCCGTAGGTGAGATATCTTTAGAGAATAGAGAGCTCTTGCGTACGACAAAAGATAGTTTGAATTTGGCGATTGCAAAAATCGCTCCAAGTTGCAGAATTGGGGATATTGGTGCTACGATACAGGAGTATGCGGAGTCAAGGGGGTATGGTATTGTTCGAGAAATGGTCGGACATGGTCTCGGGAGAGATATGCATGAAGAGCCAGAAGTCCCAAATTATGGACGTCGAGGACATGGTAAGATGTTAATTCCAAGTTTGGTTCTCTGTATAGAACCGATGGTTACTATGGGGAAACGTAATATCTTTGTTGAGAAGGATGGTTGGACTATCAGAACCGTGGATCATAAGAATGCGGCTCACTTCGAAAAGGCTATTTTTATTCGACAAGATGGAACTGCGGAGGAATTGACTTCTTATACCGAGATTGAAGCTACTTTGAAGGAAAAAGGTGTTTGGGTTAGTTAGAACCAGTATGGCAAAACAAGCGACGATTGTAAAGGAAGGAGAAGTCATTGAATCGCTTTCCAATGCGCGTTTTCGAGTGCGTTTGGATAATGGCTTGATTGTTATGGCTCAGGTTTCAGGGAAGATGAGAATTCGTTACATAAAGATTGTAACGGGTGATTTGGTGAAAGTAGAATTTTCTCCCTACAATTTGACGTTGGGTAGAATAATAGTTCGAGAAAAAAGAAGTGAGGCATGAAGGTACGTACATCTGTAAAGAAACGTAGTAGTGATTGTAAGTTGGTTCGTCGTAAAGGGCGTCTGTATGTGATTTGTAAAAAAAATCCGAAATATAAACAGCGTCAAGGTAAGTAGAGGGATAAATACAGAAAAAGAATGGCGCGAATTGTCGGAGTGGATTTGCCTAAAAATAAACGTGGGGAGATTGCCTTGACGTATATTTATGGTATTGGACGTAGTCGAGCTCGCTTGATTTTGCAGCAGGCTTCCATAGAACCTAGTGTAAAGGTTCAGGATTGGACAGATGAGAATGTCGCTGATATTCGTAGTATTATCGGTGAAAAATTTACTGTTGAGGGAGAGTTGCGTGCAGAAGTTCAGATGAATATTAAGCGGTTGATGGATATTGGGTGCTATCGTGGTATCCGTCATCGTTTGGGATTGCCAGTAAGAGGGCAGGGAACCAAGAACAATGCTCGTACTCGGAAGGGGAAGAGAAAAACAGTTTCGAATAAAAAGAATGCACCTAAATAGTAAATGATGGTTAAGAAGAGTGGAGCTGCGCGTCGTCGTCGCGTACATGTAGATTCTGAGGGGCAAGCTCATATTCATTCGTCTTTCAACAATATAATTGTCACGTTGGCGAATATGAATGGAGATGTGATTTCTTGGTCATCATCGGGGAAGAGTAAATTTCGTGGTTCAAAGAAGAATACTCCTTATGCAGCGCAAGTGTCTGCGGCTGATTGTGCGAAGGTTGCTTATGATTTAGGTCTGCGGCGTGTTACGGTCTATGTTAAAGGACCAGGAAATGGACGCGAAGCTGCTATTCGAACGATTCATCAAGCAGGGATTGCTATTCAGGAGATTCAAGATGTGACTCCTTTACCACATAATGGCTGTCGTCCTCCTAAGCGTAGACGAGCCTAAATTTGTTAATTTCTAGTTCTATTGAGATATAATGGCACGATATACTGGACCTACGACAAAGATCGCTCGTCGTTTCGGAGAACCGATTTTTGGTTCGGATAAGTCTTATGAAAAGAAGTCTTATCCCCCAGGGATGCATGGGAAGAATAAGAAACGGCGTAAGGTTTCGGAGTATGGAACTCAATTAGCGGAAAAACAAAAGGTTAAGTTTACTTACGGCTTGCTTGAACGGCAGTTTGCTAATCTTTTTGAGCGTGCTTCGCGGCGTAAGGGAGTTACTGGGGAAATTTTGCTCCAATTGTTGGAGTCTCGTTTGGATAATGTGGTCTTTCGGTTAGGAATTGCTCCTACGAGAGCGGCGGCTCGTCAGCTTGTTTCTCATTGTCACGTTACTGTGAATGGGGATGTGGTGAATATCCCGTCTTATACGCTCCAACCATCGGATCTGATTGGAGTGCGTGAGAAGTCTAAATCTTTGCAAGTGATTGTTGACTCTCTAGCTAGTCGTCAAGGATGTTATTCTTGGTTAGAGTGGGATGCGAGAGCAATGGTCGGTAAGTTTCTCAATGTTCCTGCAAGAGCGGATATCCCAGAAAATATTAAGGAACAGTTGATTGTGGAACTCTATTCTAAGTAGGGGTGCTAGTTATGGCGATATTGGATTTTCAACAGCCAGATCGGGTTATTATGTTGGATGGTGGAGACGCCTGTCGTGGGCGTTTTGAGTTCCGTCCACTAGAACCTACATATGGTGATACTATTGGGAATGCTCTGCGTCGTATATTGTTAAACTCCATTGAGGGATATGCGATATCTTGGATAAAGATAGAGGGGGTGGATCATGAGTTTTCTACTATTGCTGGGGTTATTGAAGATGTTACGCAAATTGTCTTGAATCTTAAGCAGGTTCGTTTTGGAGTTCTTGAAAAAGGGTATGATGGGAGTTGTGTTACTGTACCAGTGACAGGGCAGACGGAGTTCCTTGCAGGTATGATGAATGATTATTTGACTGGGGTACGCGTCTTGAATCCAGAGCTTGTGATCTGTCATATGACATCCAATACGTCTTTGACTTTACAGATCAATATTCAGAAGGGGCGGGGATACGTCCCAGCTGAAGAAAATTATCAAGGTAGACTCCCATTTGGAGTTTTACCGATTGATGGTATCTATACACCGATTCGGAACGTAAATTACACGGTTGAGAACTATCGTGTGGAGCAAAAAACAGACTATGAGAAATTAACGATAGACATAGGTACTGATGGTAGTATTGCTCCTAAGGATGCTTTAAAGGAGGCTGCACGTATTCTGATTGAGCATTTTCAGCTTTTCTCTGATGAGAAAATAGAAAAGCCAGTTTCTGATAGTTCGAATTTTGGGGTTTTGACGGATGAACAGTTGCAACATCAAGATCTATTGAATACACAGTTGTCGGAACTGGGGCTTTCTGTTCGTGCACTTAACTGCCTAAAGGCCGCTGAGGTTTATACTTTGGGTGAGCTGGCTGGTTTTAGTAAGACAGAGTTGTTGAAGTTTAGGAATTTTGGACGCAAGTCATTGTCTGAATTAGAAGATCTCTTAAAGGCTCATAATTTGAGTTTTGTAGAGGATGAAGAGAATTTAAAGGATTAAGATAGCGATGAGACATAGTAGGAAGTTTAATCATTTGGGGCGGACGAGTGCGCATCGCGAGCTTATGTTGTCGAATATGGCAGTCTCGTTGATCTTGCATAAGAGGATCGAAACGACGGTGGCTAAAGCAAAGGCTTTGCGTGTTTATGTGGAGCCTATTTTAACGCGTTCGAAAATAGATTCAACACATGCTCGTCGTGTCGCATTTGCTGATTTGAGAGATAAGTATGCTGTAAAAGAATTATTTGCTAACATTGCCCAGAAAATTATTAATAGGGCTGGTGGATACACTCGTATCGTTCGTATAGGACAACGTTTGGGTGATGGAGCAGATATTTGTATGATGGAGTTGGTTGATTTCAATACTACTTATTCCCAAATTAAGGGGACAAAGAAGGTTTCTTCTACACGTCGTACGCGTAGATCTGCAAAAATGCAGAAGAATACGACAGAAGAACATCAGACGACAGAAGAGTGATTTATAAGATTGGCGTCTTGTTTCATGCGGAGAAAAGTCCTTTTTCTCCGTTTTTTTTGTATATGAAGTTTTGTATAAAATGGAAAAATAAATGGGAGAGTTTTATAGGGTTGCTGGATTTAACCCACAAATGCAACAATTCCGTCCGTGGTATTAAACAACTAAATTGAGATACCAA
>CAUUCP010000047.1:0-15017 GCA_963543925.1 uncultured Bacteroidia bacterium
CCTCGCTGGAGGAATGAGTGACCGTGGCGCTTACACACTTTTACGGACACTACCATTTGTTTTCTAAAGACAGGGCAAATGAATTTCCTCGGACACTTATATCTCGCAGGTCGCGACCCGAGTCTTCGGTTTGGAAATTTTATAGCCGATCACATCAAAGGGATTCCACTTGACTCGTACCCTCCTGCGATACAGCGCGGGATCATGATGCACCGCGCAATCGACTACTTCACCGACTCTCACCCCGCAATGACCGAGTGTCGAGCCTATTTTCGTCCAGCCTATCAAAAATATGCGGGTGTGGTTCTTGATGTCGTTCTCGACTATTTCCTGTGCCGGGAATGGCATACCTTGTCGCCCTCCCCACTACGCCCATTCATCTACCATTTCTATCTCCAGATGCTACTGCGTTGGAAATGGTTACCTCCCTTCTGGAGACAAAAATTGCCGATACTCATACGCGACAACCGTCTGTACCGTTACCGTCACGTGGCAGGGATCTGCGAGTCTCTGGACATCATGGCACAGACCACGTCGCTCCCCTATGGGAGTGATCTAGTCCGTGAAGTACTGACCGAGCACTACGACGAGCTCCTCCCCTATGTCCAGACCTTCCTCCATGATATCGCCGAGGAGATGACCCTCACATGGGGCGTAACCTATCCACGACTGACGGACGCCCCCTCGGAAAGTTCCACAACACTAAGTGACTCAGCACCAAGACAGTCCGTCCTATAAGGGACGCAACTTGCCCCACACATTACTGCGACTACTCCCCCAGACCATAGAAAGCAAAAACGCGACGTGCAAAATCCTCCAAGGCGGGCGTGGAAGTGGTAGAGAAGAATTCGAGCCTCGGGTAGAGTTGCTCCCCTCTGGGCTCATTCTTTATCACACTATCTGAGGCGTGTTGACGGGATATTTCCTCCATCAAGCGACACGTGTGACGTGCAACAGCAGGTGCGGGATCTAGGATCGTCACCCCCTCTGGCAAGACATCCACCAAGGCTGGCATCAAAAGCGGATAATGCGTACACCCTAATACCAGCTGGTCAATCTGCAGCGCAAGTAAGGGCGCTAAAAGCTCCTGTAACCGTTCTCTCGCCTCGGGCGAATCCGCCCTTCCGCTCTCCACAAGCTCTACCAATCCCGTTCCTACAGCTATATGCACGTTCGCATACTTCGCACAGGCAGCTGTGGTCTTCTGAAAAAGGCTACCGTGGAGCGTTCCCTCCGTAGCCAAGACTCCGATATGGTGTGTCTTCGAATGGAGTGCAGCTGGCTTTACGGCGGGTTCCATTCCCACAAAAGGTATTGGGAAGGTCGCTCGCAGTAGGTCTATTGCCGCTGCCGTCGCCGTATTACACGCCACCACGACCAAGCCACACCCACGTGCGATCATCTTAGCAACCAGATCAGTAAGACGTCCCTGCAGCTCCGCAACTGGACGAGAACCATAGGGACACCAGGCATGATCTGCCAGATAAAAGAAAGGCTGACGGGGCATAGCCTCGATCAGCCTTACTAGTACCGTGAGCCCCCCAACACCCGAATCAATCACCCCGATACGGGGGAAGGTCTTACACACCTCCATAAAGGATAAGGGGGGGCGAATTCCACTAAAAGATTACCTACTTTATCTTGAGCTCCTTCTGCACCTTCACTAAAATATCCTCAGCATCTGGTGCTACATAGAGAAGGAAACCCGCTCCCTTGTCAAAGATGTACGTATATCCGTTATCCTTACCGACCTTCTGGATAGCGGCATTTACCTCGTCAATGAGGGGCTGAAGGAGTTTTCCTTGTTGCGTTTGAAAGTCGCGTTGTGCGGCTTCTCGGAAATCATTGGCACGCTGCCCGAGATCGGTTAACTCTCTTTCTTTTGCCTCTCGCATGGCTGGCGTCAAGCTCTCACGCTTCTGGGTATAGTCCTGCAACTTCTTGTTATACTCCACTTGCAGTTGCTCCATCTGGTCATACAAATCCTGTTCAAATGCTTTGAGCTGCTTCATAATCGAGTCATGTTTTGGCATCGAAGTTATCAGAGCCTGACTGTCAATGTGTGCAAACTTTGGCGTGTTTTGCGCCATGAGCAAGGCTGTAGACCCCAAGAGGAAGAGTGCAACCCAAGCAAAACGTCTCATCATAATCGTACTCTCTAAGAATTATCGTCCTAATGCGTCTTTATCGCAAGACAAACTTACTAATTAAAACCGAGCTTACGGAGCACCTCATCGCTCTTGTCATAGCGTGGACTACTGTAAAGGATGCTCGGTGAAGATGCCACGTCAAATATGGCGGCATATCCCCCCTCGTTGGCCAACTCTTTTACGGCGGAAAATACTTGGTCTTGGATCGGCTTGATCAGCTCGTCCTGCTTTTTGAATAGCAATCCATCGCGTCCAAAGTACTTCTGTTGCAACTCCTTCACCTTGGTTTCTGCATCCACAAGCTCTTGTTGACGCTTCTGACGCTTCTCGGGTGTCAAGAGCACCTGCTCTGCTTGGAAATCCTTGACTCGTTTCTGGATATCGGCCATTCCTTGCTCAATCTCTTGTTGATAACGGGTTGAGAGCTTCTCAACCTCTTCCTTCGCGGAGCGGTAACTCGGGATCTTATTCAAAATATACTCTGTATCCACAAAAGCATACTTCTGCGCAAAGGTAAGGAACGGGAGTAACACAAAGAATCCCACTAAGATCCACAATTTGGTAGACATTGCTTCTTTCCTTAAATTATACATTAGAAGGGCATCCCGATGACAAAGTGCGGCTGCCATCCATTGGCATCCGAATTTCCTTTCACGGGGTCAAATCCATAACCTATATCAAAACCTAGCATCCCAAAGATCGGGAGAAAGACGCGGAAACCAGCACCCACGGAGCGGTGCAACTGGAAGGGGTTGAACTGATTGAGCTCGTACCACGAATTTCCCGCATCGGTAAAGAGGAGTGCGTAGACACTGGTCTGCGGCTTCAGGACAATGGGATAACGAAGCTCCATAGTGAACTTGTTATACACATTCGCCATGCGCACCCCTTGGGCTACATACGGGGTGAGCGAACCATTGCTATACCCACGCAAGCCGACGGACTCTCGCCCATAAATGAAATTGTACCCCGATAAGCCATCCCCCCCGAGGTCGAAACCTTCGAATGGTGAGTAACCGACCTTCTTGTTGTAGAAACCGAGGAAGCCGAACTGACCATTGAAGTAGAGCACCAAATCGTCCCAAAGGGCAGTATACCACTGTGCGCGCGCTGTCCACTTATGATATTCCACCCAGCGGTAACGCTCCTGTGGGGTCATGGTGGGGGAGGTATAATCCTTCCCATTGAAGAAGGAATAGGGGGGGGTTAACTGGAGCGAGAGGCTAAAGTTCGATCCCGAACGTGGGTAAATAGGTTGGTCTACCGAGTTGCGCCCCCAAGCGAAACGCATACTCATGTTATTGGCAGTCCCGTCGGAAAAGAGAAAATCTTGCTTCCAATTCCGCAGCTGGTAATTCTGGTAAGTAAACTCGGTGTAGAGGGTGAAGTAGTCGTCTGGCCAATTGAGACGCGTCCCCAGCCCGACGGATCCTCCCGTGATCTTGAAATAATCGTCAGAACGCCGCCAAATATACTTGGAGTAGTCATAAACCGAGTGATAGAACGAGACGGTGAAGTTATTCGGCTTATAGCCGCCCAACCAGGGCTCGGTAAAGGAGATATTGAAGGCGCGATACTGGGAGCCGTTACTCGTCCCCCGAATCGAGAGGCTTTGCCCATCGCCCGATGGGATGGGACGCCATGCATCCTTGTCAAAGATCCGTCCGATACTAAAGTTCGAAAAACGCACCCCCACGGTGAAGACAAAGAACCCTCCGCCCCAACCCGCCGAGAGCTCAAACTGGTCACTTTGCTTTTCCTGCACGGTATAGTGCATGGCTACTGTTCCGTCTTGTGCATTCGGTTCGGGGCGTACACCATTCTGCATGAGCGCCTCGGGTTCGAAGTATCCCAGATTTGCTAGCTCGCGGAGGGAGCGGATAACATTGGTGCGACTAAAAAGATCGCCTGGGTAGGTGCGTAACTCCCGACGTATAATCCGTTCGCTGGTACGCGTATTCCCATGAATGACGACATCGCTAATTGTGGCTTGAGGACCCTCAAAGAGTCGCATCTCCAGAGTTACGGAATCATTATCCACATTCGTTTCAACTGGGGTAACGTGGAAGAAGAGATACCCCTCATCCATATATGCAGAGCTGATGGAATTCTCGTCTATCTGCAAACGCTTCTCAATCAAAACCTGATCGTAGACGTCGCCTGGCTTCATCCCCAGCTGTTCGGAGAGTACGTCGGAATGGTAGACCGTATTGCCCACCCACTTGATATCACGGATGTGGTACTGATTTCCCTCTTCAATACCGATCCGTATCCCGACACGATTCTCGGTGATGGGGTATACCGAATCCCATACCACGCGGGCATCTCGGTAACCATGTTCGTTGTAAAAAGAGATAAGATTATTCAGGTCGTCGTGGTACTTTTCTTCGATATACTTCCCCGATCGGAAAGGATTCCACCAGAGCAGGCGCTTGGTGTCTTTGAATCCCTTCTTACGTAGACGAGCATCCTCGAAGGCATGATTCCCCTCAAAGGTAATCTCCTTGACCTTCACTTTTTTACCTCGATCGACGACAAAGGTGACTATGACACGGTTGACCGATGTGGTATCTACCTCCTGTCGGACATTGACCTTTGCGTTCCAATAACCTTTCTCCTGATAGTACTTTCGTATGACCCTTACTGCGGCATCAATGGTCGATGCTGTCGCCTGTTGTCCATTCTTAAAGTCCAGCTTATCCTTAATCTCGTCACGTGCACTACTTTTGACGCCTTCGTAGCGGATATCGGAGACACGGGGCTGCTCCTTGAGATCAATGACCAGAGAGGCGTGTTCCCCCTCTAGATGGGCAACGCGGATCTCTACGCTAGAGAAGAGATTCTCGCGACGTAGTTTTTTCACCGCCTTGGTGATATCATTACTTGGTAGCTCAATCGTATCCCCGACGTGCAACCCGGTCATTTGCACCAAGAGGTCTGTGTCGAGGAACTGTACGCCCTGCACCTCGATCTGCTTGATAATGTAACGTTTGGGCGCAGTATAACTAAACGCAGGGTTCTCTTGTGCATAGAGCGCCGAGGGCATACCAAGACACCACAAGAGGGGAAGGAGGAGGAGGAGGAGGAAAATCCCCCTGAAACACATTCTAGAAGCTAGGGCTTTGCTCATACTCTCGGTTCATCTTATCTTTTACGAGGTTCAAAGGTAATACAAAGCGCACAGTTTGCGAAAAGTTACACAGAGAGCCCCCCAAAACGACGATTCCGTGTTGCATACTCAAGGAGCGCGGCACGGAAGTCCGTCTTTCGAAAATCTGGCCAGTAGATGGGCAGGAAAATCATTTCGGCATACGCCAACTGCCACAAGAGGAAGTTACTCAGACGCTGCTCGCCACTGGTGCGTATCACCAACTCTGGATCTGGGAGATCGTGAGTATAAAGATGTGCAGCGAGCTGTGCTTCGGAGATCTCTGGGGCGGTCTGCCCCACGGCGTGGTTGGCTACAGCCTCCTGCAAGACCAGATTACAGGCTCGCAAGATCTCCTGCCGCCCACCATAATTGAGTGCAAGAGTGAGTACCAATCTGTTGCATGCAGCACTTCGTTCCATGGCACTGCGCAGCCCTTTCACCAAGAGGGATGGGAGCACTTGCCACTCGCCGATGACGTTGAAACGTACCCCCTGTGCGATGAGTTCATCTATCTCCTCCTGCAATGTGGAGGAGAGGAGCTCCAACAGCATAGAGACTTCACTCTTTGGACGCTTCCAATTTTCCGTACTGAATGTATAAAGCGTGAGGTAACGTACCCCGCTCTCAATGGCAGCTTCCACGCTTTCTCGCACGGGTTTTCTCCCATGCTGATGTCCGAAGGTACGCTCCTGCCCGCGCTCCTTCGCCCAACGCCCATTACCATCCATAATAATGGCCACGTGCTCTGGTATAACCAGCGATGCTATCCCCCCCTGCTCTTCTCGCGACATGACTATCGATATGCTGGACAACGTTTTTCCAAGAAAAAGATCCGATAGGCGCACGTAACCGAGACCATTGATACCCAGTCTCGATTATGAATCCCCATCTCGCTCTCATTGGTCGGAAGATTTTTATAGCTATCGGCAGTATCTGTAAAAAGCTTTAGGAAACGGAGCTCTCCCGCCACTGTGAGTCGACTGCCGAGTGCGACCTTCATCCCAGCGCCCATTGGGATGTAGAAACTAGCCCCTCCTCCACTGACAGCCATGGCTCCTAAGCCAAAAGTAGCGTATGGGGTCATAAAATAATCGTTACTCCGACGCAAAGACATGATATTGACAATGAAAGGGAGGAAGTGCACTTCGAGATTGGCATCAAAACCGATCAGGAAGTGGTTAAACTTTTCTATCTTTTTACCATTGGTGATGGGGAGATAGTAACGCTCGGGATCATAGTTTCCAGTGATGTTTCCCGCAACAAGATTAAGACGCGCCGCATAATACTTGTTGAAGGAAAAACGCCCCAGCAGCCCGAGGTTCACTCCCATGCTCCGCGGGAATGGAGAGAGGTTCATATCCCCCGTATACCCATTGATTCCCCCACCGCCCCCGATATCCCAAGCTAAATTCCACGACTCTGCGTGCGAGGAATGCGTGAGCATCCCACACAGTAGGCTCAGGGTCGAAAGGCGTAAGAGCAATCGAAAAAGAAAGTCCCGTTTCATTTGTTACGTAGGTAACGGGCAGAATCACCGTTTTAGTATAAGCTGTATGCTTAACGCTTAGAGGAATAGGGTACAATCCTAGTACCTTTGAAATAGAAAATTATGATCTCCTGTGCTTTTTTTCCCTCCTCCGCCATCCTCATAGCGCCTTCTTGACACATTCCGATGCCGTGTCCATAGCCACGCCCGGAGAGGCGGACCGTCCCCCCGTCCACGGAAACGTCAAACCAAGCCGACTTCAGATTGAAATACTCTCGCAGGTCGCGAAAGGGAACCGCAATCCCTCCGGGGAGTTCGTACATTCCCTCTCGTGCGTCTGATCGGTAGAGATAGCCCCGTATAGGTATGTTCTGTGTGGCGACCCCCTTGGAGTGCAAGAACCTCAACCAATCAGTCAGTGGGAGGTTCTTTTTCCAAGAAGCACCTTTTGAACGGAGACAATAGGGATCGCGCACCGAGAGGAGATAGGGAGACTCTGTCAACCATACATCGCGCGCGGAGGCGGTCTGTCCTCCACAATTGGCATGAAAGACACTGGTGATCAGCTCCCCCTGTGTGTCTACCACCACCATCCCAGCGGTAGCTTGTGTCGCCTGCTTGATAGCAGGATAGGCACTCGCACTCCCCTTGTAGGCTTGACAATGGACTTGGTCGCAAAGGTTAAACCCCTCGTCTATGTGCTTTGCTCGGTTTGCCATGAGGTAGGTACGTATCAAAAGGGCTTGTGCCTTGTAAAGTTCGGGCTTCGCCCGCGGGCCGACCTCGGCGAGCGCGACTCCGGCAATGTAATTTTCTGGATCTACGAGATTCAAACACATCACACGCCCGAAATCGACAAAGAGACTCATATTCCCATCGTAGATACGTGGTGTCCCCTTTGGCTGTAACAAGGTCAGCTGGATCTGCGCATTGACATCCGAGTGCAGTACTGCCGCATGAGCCGCAGTCCCAAGTACAAGACTGTCATGTTGAAAGGCAAGTGTACGCCCCTGCCGTTGCACCAGCAGGGGTTGGTCTGTGGGGAGCGGTGTCATTCTCCCCTCTAATAAGATTTTATACCCCTCGGTCAAGGGTCTTAGTTCCAATACTTGCGTGGCACAAGTGTCGTACAACCCGATGCTCACACGCTGCGCAGCGACTCGCCCCCCACCGCCCCAGCAAAGACACAACGCCGTGAGTATCAAGACGCGCAGCGTAATTGACACGAGCGACCTCGCAGGCGGGAAACGCAATCCTTCCACAACAGCGATGTAAAACAGACGAGCTAGTGGTTGTCTCAATTTGATAAGGTTAGGTTAATGGGTAAGGGCATCCCACGAAAAGTATCACTGTATTTTCTCATTACACAGTTTCCCGTAGAGCGACTCTGCGATACGCTGGGCCGTCCCCTCCTCTCCCATAAAACGCCGCAGCGTGGCATAATCTTGCAAAATGCGCGTTCTTTTCTCCGTACCGACGAGGATAGCTCGTAACTCGTTGGTAATTCGCTCTGGGGTGCAGTGTTCTTGGATCAGTTCCACCACAGCCTCCTTGTGTAGGATAAGGTTGACGAGACTAATCCAGCGCACGCTCACCAATCGACGTGCCAGCCAAATAGAGAGTGCATTTCCCCTATAGACGACCACTTGCGGGGTTTCCATGAGCCCCGTTTCGAGGGTTGCCGTACCCGAGGTAACGATAGCACACTCTGCGTTATAAACCAACTCGTGTGTACGATCTATGGCCAAGACGATGTTTGGGAAATCGGCAAGTAACGACCGATAGTTTTCTTCTGAAAGCGCAGAGGTTCCAGCGACCACAAATTGATGTTCTGGAAACGCTAGCGAGGCCTGACAGAGCACTGGCAAGAGCGCCTGCAACTCCTGCGGTCGACTCCCAGGCAGGAGGGCGATAATAGGACGTTCATCTAGCGCGAGCTCTTTTCTGAACTTGACTTTTTCTTCTACGGAGGGGGGGTGTGGTAACTCATCGAGGAGGGGATTTCCGAGGTATTCTACCGACAACCCATGTTTCTGAAAGAACTCCACTTCAAATGGGAGAATCGCATAGGCATAGTCCACATAGCGTAGCAACTGCTTGATGCGCCATGCGCCCCATGCCCACAACTTTGGGAGGATATAGTATGCCACACGAAAACCCTTGCGATGTGCAGCCTTAGCAATCTTGAGATTGAACCCTGAGAAATCTACCAAGATAACGACCTCGGGTTTCCATTCCTGGATGGCTTGTACGCACGCCTGTAAGTTTTTTGAGATGGTACGGAGGTGAGTCACCACCTCAACAAATCCCATTATAGCGAGCTCTCGCATGTCACGTATACAACCGTCTGGTGCAACGCTGCGCATCCTGTCTCCGCCGATGTAGTGGAAGTGCGCCTCGGGATCTTTCTGCAGCAAAGCCTGCATTAGGAGGCTTGCATGAATATCGCCCGAGGGCTCACCAGCAACGACAAAATAGCGCATTCTTAGAACAATAACCTCAATGCAACCGAGAGAATCGCAAAGACTATCGTGGCCCCTAAAATACCGCGGGCAGTAAAAAGCCGATTCGTACGAATGGCGATCAGGAATGTCACTAGATTGGCAAGTGTCGCAAGGCTGAGCAAGCGCGATGGGATTCCCACGCCCAGGACATAGCGCGCCAGACTCTCCCCCTCGTCTAGTCGGCAATAAATGACCAGCAAGGCTAGTAACAACAACCCCACGGGCAACAGGACCCCGGTTCGGACTCCGAGCCACAGATTATCCCACCGTTGCGCCCCTGCTATTTCCATTCCCACTTCTGCATCTTTTGGAGCATCTCTGGATCGGTAAGGTCTACCCTCGTGGGGACAATGGAGATATAACTCTCGCGGAGGGCAGCATCGTCGGTATCCTCCGCGTGCGGTTCGAGGTTCTCAAAGGTTCCCGTGAGCCAGAAGTAATCTCTCCCCCATGGGTCTTGTCGATGATCAAACTCGTTGGACCAGCGCCCTGTCGTCTGCCGACAGACCTTAATCCCCTGCACTTCCCGTCTAGGCAAATTGACATTCAAAGCCACCCCCTGTGGCAAACCATAATGGAGCGTAGTGCGCACTATCTGTTCACACCAGGGGAGATAAGGGTTCAGGTCTGCGTCCACGGTTCGATTTACTAACGAGAAACCAATACTCGGATATCCCGCAATACAGCCTTCGAGCACAGCCCCCATAGTGCCCGAATAGAGCACATTTACGGATGCATTCGACCCATGGTTTATCCCCGCAATGACCATATCTGGTGCACGATGCAGGATCGTGTGCAAGGACAACTTGACACAATCTGCTGGCGTGCCCACTACCGCGTACTGCGGATAGGGGGTGCCTGCATCGTATGGTGTAAAACGGAGTGGTAGTCCCGAGGTCACAGCTTGTGACATCCCCGATCGTTCCACATTCGGAGCTACCACACAGACATCGGCAAACGCGTAAAGGCATTTTGCTAACGCCTGCAAGCCACGCGCTGCGATACCGTCGTCATTTGAGAGCAGAAAGAGCGGGCGTGTGGGCATCGTTAAAAGACGTAGTTTTCACTAATCGAACGATGCTCGTTGACCTTGCGAATGGTGTCGGCAAAGAGCTCTGCGACGCTATGCACCTCAATCTTGGTGTGTGGTTGATCTTCGCGCAATGGGATCGAATCCGTCACGACGAGCTTCGTCAAAGCCGACTTTTCAATACGCTGATAGGCATCTCCCGAGAGCACAGCATGTGCCACCATAGCTTGTACACTACGCGCGCCCATTTCCATCATCATATCCGCCGCCTTGGTAATCGTCCCTGCGGTATCTATGAGGTCATCCAAGAGCACGACATCCTTTCCCTTGACATCACCGATGGCCGTCATCGAATCTACCTTGTTCGCCTCTACGCGCACCTTGTGGCAAATGATGAGAGGTCGATTGTAATGGCGCGCGTAGGTACTTGCGCGCTTCGACCCTCCGATGTCGGGGGAAGCAAAGGCGAGCGACTCCGAATCGATCGACTTGATATATTCGTCAAACATCCACGATGAGAAGAGGTGATCGACGGGTATTTCGAAGAATCCCTGAATTTGGTCGGCATGCAAGTCCATGGTCATGACCCGGTCGATGTGTGCAGCTTGCATCAAATTAGCCACCAATTTCGCGCCTATGGGTACACGGGACTTATCCTTTCGATCCTGCCGCGCCCATCCGAAATAGGGGATCACCGCGACGATCTTGTATGCTGATGCCCTGTGTGCGGCGTCAGCCATCAGGAGCAGTTCAAAAAGGTTGGTCACTGGTGGGAATGTAGACTGAATGAGATAAACCGTGTCGCCGCGCACCGACTGGTCGAAGCTGGGCTGAAACTCTCCGTCCTTAAACTCAAGGAAGGAAGTTTTCCCGAGCTGCGTTCCATAAGCCGCAGCTATTTTGTTAGCGAGCACCTCTGTGGCTCTACCACCGAAAAACTGAACGCCCGTCGAGGGCTTCTTATCACACCCGTCCATGGTAAATAATCAAATGGTAATCAATCATCATTTTCCGTCCGCCGTCCCATCAATAAAGCTTTCTATGTAGGTCGTGAGTTCCTCTCTTCCCAACAACGAGGAAGAGGAGGTAAGAAAAAGAGGTGGTAACTCCTCCCACGCCTCGGAGAGGGTTTGGCGGTAAATAAGTTCATTCTCTTCTAGGGAACGCGCCCCGAGCTTGTCACACTTGGTCATGACGATCGCGATCGGGACTCCATTCTCTCCGAGCCAAGTAATGAACTCTAGATCTTGCTTGAGTGGCGCATGTCGGGAATCCACCAAGACAAATAACGCATAGAGTGTCTCCCGCCCAAGAATGTAGGAACGAATCATCTCTTCGAACCCTGCGCGCAACTTATGTGACGCTTGCGCGTAGCCATACCCAGGCAGGTCGACCAAATACCAGGCATCATTGATCAGGAAATGATTGATCAGTCTCGTCTTTCCTGGCATTCCTGATACCTTGGCAAGCCCCTTCTCCCCGACCAACATATTGATGAGGGAGGACTTCCCCACATTGGAGCGACCGATGAAGGCGACCTCTGGTCTTCCATCGCTCGGACACTGTTCCAGATACTGGCTACTACAGACAAACTTGGCTTTTACTATCGGCATAGAAGGCGCATTATCTGGTGGCAAAGATACAAACGGGCTTGGAATATTACGGCAGTGCATATGCTCTGAGTTCATTCGCATTCCCGACCAACAGTTCTAACTTTCCCCCTTTACGCAGGCGCGCGATACTGAAGGGCGTCTCCCCATCGATCGGATATCCGTCGGCGATCTTGCCCGTCTTTTTTTCCATCAGCTCAACCAACCAGAGGTGGCGTGTACTTGGTGCGAGCACCCCGAGGCGGATCTCCTTATCCCCGAAATGGAACAAACGCAGCCAAGGGATGAGTTCTCCGTCGAATGTCGTACGACTCAAGACACTTCCCAGTTGATTTGCCACCAGAAGTTCTTTCCCACTTGTATAGCATACTTCGAGCACTCCATCCCCATTCAGATCGACAAACTCGGCCGCACTATTACCACGCCAAGAGGGGAGGGCAATTCGGCGTACCTCGCCACTGGGTATACTCACGATACAGAGCTCGCCTTCTTCGTTTACAGTCACCACCCTCGGCGCATTTCCGAACTCGACCGCCAAGGCCGCGCCCTGTGCTCGCGCAATACTTTGTTGTGTAGAAAAACGTTCCTCTCCGCGCCGATTGAGGAAATAGAGTCGGTGGGCATCACTGCCCACGATGTAGTCCTTCCCCTTGCTGCTAAACCAACGCCACGGATGCGTGACGGGAGTTTCGAGGGATGGGGACTGGAATCCGGTGACTGGTCGACCGGTGCGGTCGTACATGTAAACCTTCTTTTCGCAAGAAACGACAAACCGGTAGTCCCGAGTACCTTCGTAGTCAAAAACCGCCAATGGAGATTGGGTCGGTGTGGGAAGACGCACGGGGAATCCTCCCACGTTATTCCCATTCCTATCGATCGCGTAGAGCTTATTTTTAGTCACAAAAACGTATTGTAATTTACCGTTACGCAGGAGGTCGACTTGGGCTGGTTCTCCGAAGATCTGTCCCTCCAATGGAGCTTTCCACAAGATGCGTCCCTCGGCATTGAGTAGATAAAGGAAATCGCGCTGATCCTGCACGAGGACCTCCTGTTCCTTGGTATTGTGATTTAGGACTACGATGGGACGCCCGAGGACGTTCCCCTCCAGTCGAGCAGTCCACCCTTGGTTTACGGACGATGTTTGTCGACCCGCGGGACTTGCTTGTGCTACCCCATTGTAGAAGAGGATCTTTCCCGCCCCACTGACCTGTAATGCGGCGCCGGCGAGCGAATTGAGCACGTGTGCGCCACGCCCTTTTTGTACCCCACTCGATGCAGCAAAGAAGAGGCTGGCAAAGTTTTTGCGTACTCTTGGTACAGTGTAGAACATAAAATTGCACTGCGACTGTAGGCGATCGTGTACCTCTTTCCAGTGGGTGGTAGCCTCGAGTGTAGCCCCCCGTAACTTACAGAGTGCGACACGCTCGATCCACTTCGGGGAATTGGAGAATACGATATGGCGATCGACCACCCCATAGTAGTGCCCCACGTCGGCAGTGAATGGCAACCCGAAGTGCCTCTGGAAATAGTCTGGCGTGCTGGATGGGCAAAGAATAAGCTCTTGATTTTCCTCGAGTTGCAATCGCTGTAAAGCCTCTCTGACAGCATTCCCCGCGGCATTGCGCGGACTGAGCTCAGAGCGCAGCATCCCCAGAGCATGACTGGCGCTGCGCGGCGTAAGAATGAGGATCCAGTGCCCCACGCCCTGATATTCATCCCACGCCAGTGTAAGTTCCTGAATTTCAGCTTTCTCTAGCAGCGTCGGAGTTTTCGCCTTACGGTGCGAGAGTTGTGCATAGAGACGCGTTGGGTCTCGGTCTCCCCAACGGAAAAAGAAGGCAGTACTCTCTGGCAGGATCTCTGGTGCGGAGACTGTAACACTCTTAGCTTCTGCATATTCTAAACTTCTCATCTTTGTCTGCGCCTCGCCCAGCACGGAGAGTCCTTGTGTAGTGAGCGCCTCCCCATCCTGTGTTACATCCACGCCCATCCAAGCGGTCCAGGCCTGAGACTCTCGCACAAGTCGTTGCCACATGCCATTGAGCATGGGGGCTATATAGGTGGCGTAGCGTGGGAGTTGCAAAAATGCGTTCCACGGAGCGTTGCGACTTGCGGACTGTACTATTCGCATAAAACCTTCTTCGTGTAAAAGGTTATGTTCCACACCATGCATACGAATGGCTTGTTCCAACAAGATGCGCGAGGTAGAAAAGAGGGCCAGATTCCCCTTGGAGGCCGCGTAGAGCCCGACCTGCTTCTTCCTCTCATCAAGGGTAAATGAGAGTATCTTTGTACCCGCGTAGACTTGTGTTGCAACGGGTACCGCGCTAGAGAAAATAGCACTGACCATTTCCTCGGTTTTTAAGTTCTGGTGAGTCGTGGCAATAATGCCAAGCGCAGAGAGCCCGTGTTGCCCAATGAGGTGCCATGAAAAGCAGCTCTCGCCTGGTGCAATAGCCGCTGCAATATCTGGGTTTTCTACCCGTAGTGAATCCACCGCTCGTCCGACTTTTGAAAGCAGACGGCCAGGGTCGGAAAATTGGAGTAGCGACCACAGGGTGTCGGCACTTCTGATCTGCGCCAAGAGCCCATTCCAGCTATTGACACGTACCACCATCAAAGCGTCAGTCGGCACGAGGGCGAGGGCTCCGTTTTCCAAAACTACGGCATTGCGTACGAAGGGTGAGAGGAGCAATAGCCCCCCGAGGCTCAGAACCACGATAGTGATCAATACAACCAAGCGCTTCACACCCACAGTATAGGATTGTTGTAGAGACACAAAGGTAGCCCAAATGCGTAAAAAGTGGGAAATTACGCTTTGTGGAACTCCCACGCTCTCCACACCAAACATGTACAGGGATAGTGCTTGTACAGGAGTATAACGAAGCTTCCGCCCATTGGTTTTAGCACTGGGTTCTTATACCCAAAGGGGTTTTAGCACTGGGTTCTTATACCCAAAGGAGATACTACGACTTCATGAAATCCTAAAGCGCTATTTTTGTACGACAAACTAAATAATAGAGTGCTGGAATAAAGAAATACGTATAGAATATGAGCTGTTTTGGGGTAGGTAATTTTACCTAATT
>CAUUCP010000048.1:0-14436 GCA_963543925.1 uncultured Bacteroidia bacterium
TCTTTGACCAAAAAGGCAACGTCACGTTGTTGAGTGGAAAGTAGGGGGAAGGAAAAGAGAAAGAGAAGATGGCACATATCATTACGCTTAATGGCATAAAGCCGAAGATTGGCAAGAATTGCTTCTTAGCTAGTACGGCAGTGATTATCGGAGAGGTCGAGATCGAGGACGATTGCAGCATTTGGTATGGTGCAGTCTTGCGGGGGGATGTTGGGAAGATCATAGTGCGAAAGGGATCGAATATTCAGGACAATGCGGTGATACACTCCTCGGCAGGCATCTCTTACGTAGAAATTGGCGAGGGTACTTCCATTGGGCATAGTGCTGTCGTGCATGGTGCACGGGTCGGGGCGCATTGTCTGATTGGTATGGGCTCTGTGATTCTTGATAATGCAGAAATCGGTGATAAGTCGGTGGTCGCGGCGAGTGCACTTGTCTTAGCCAAGACTGTGGTTCCACCATTGACGCTTATGGCGGGCGTCCCTGCGAAACAAGTCAAGACACTCACAGAGGAGCAGAGTTGGAAAATTGCAGGAGCGAATGCGCAGGGCTATGCAAAGTACGCTGCGTGGTTTACGAGTCAAGAAACCGTTGAGGAGGTCATTTAGCACCTTATCTATTTTGTTATATATTTTGTACCTTTGGGGATACTAGCTAGGAGTATATAATATGCACAGAAAACTGGCACTGTTCGGAACGTTGGTGTGCGTTCTTTATCTATGCCTTGGTATCTCCTATATACACGCTCAGGAGATTTATTATTCCTATACAGCGAGTAGTGGAGATTGGCATAATCCTACCACGTGGACGACAGACCCTACGGGGCTTTCGTTGCTGCCCGCTGGCACGGGGATGGGGGTTCCTGAGGCGGGGGCGTCTGTGGTGATTAAAGCAGGAAATCCAGTCTTTCTTAGTGCAAATGTATCAGAGCTCAATCTAGATCTCACCATCGAGACTGGGGCTACACTTGACTTGCGAGATAAGCTCTTTACCGATGGAATCCATGCGCTGCACGGTGCTGGACGTCTACTTATTGCGAGTGATAAATTCCCAAATATTGCAGCGAATAAAGAGTTCCTTGAAAACAACGGAGGCTCTGTCATTTTTAAGCGAGACGAGGCTGTACCTGTTAATATCAAGAATTTCCCGACCGAGGTATGGAATCTAGAGTTCGCTGGAAAGGGGCATTATGCCTATCAGGTGAGAAGGGGGAGAGAACTCAAGGTATTGAAAAATCTTTCTATTAAAGATGAGGCACAGCTTTTCTTCGGAGGTATTCCTGATCAGCCTGAAAATGGAGCAAATTTTACTCGCAAAAAGCTTGCTATACACGGAAATCTTGCCGTAGAAGCGAATGCTTCCCTTTCTGTAATCAATGGTACACTAGAGCAGGCGACACCAACGTCCGATCCGATCTCTTATTATGAAAGTTCTACGCATATACTGGAGTTATACGGGGAACTAACCAATAGCGGTCGGGTTACGTTACACAACCTCCCGAATTTGGACTTCGGACGTACCACCCTCACCACTCATAATGCGACGCTTATTGCAGCTGGTACTACTAACTCGACATTCTATTGTAACGGTAAAACGGATCTTTATGCCTTGGTGCTAGATAAGGGAACGAATGCTGATAAGATATTGACAATCAATGCAGTGGTGCGTGAGAATTTTCGTCTGTGGGGCGCTAATTCGCAGGATGGAAAACGTGCATTATTCTTGAAAAATGGTACACTGAACCTCACAGGGAAGACGGCTATTGCTAGCCTTGCTGAGAAAGGAACGTATATTATTGAAAGTTCTAGCGCTCTGGTCTTGGATGGGGCAGAGGTGCTCGTCGTACAAAAAGCACAAAACGCCAAGCAAGTCGCCGATATCTGGGGATTGACAGAGGCGCAGGTGCTAGGAGTCAACAAATCAATGAATGAAGCCGATGCGGCGAGCTTGGAAATAGCAAACTTGTTGTACGTGAAGAATGGAAGCTATGTCGTAGGAGACGGAGCTGTCATTGAGACTGGGAATATGTCCCCTGGAGAGTTGCGGATTGAAAATGGGAAGCTCTTTGCTCCACAGATCCGCTCTGGGTTGATGACGTTCATATTTAAGCAAACAGGGGGATTGGTGGTATTGCGAGGAAAACGTGAAGATAAGGACGTCGAAAGCTATGCCTCTACTGTCAATCCCACGAGAACCTATGGGGCTACCTATAATGCGACCCCAAACTATAGAGAGGGGCGCGGGGCGATAGATCTGAAAAGTGGAGATTCTTATTTCCACTCTGCAGGAGAATTCCGTGTAGTAGGGGGAACAGAACATGGAACAACAAATTATTTGATTAGCTTGGGGATTGAAAAGACAGCCCAAGCACCCGTACGAGGAGGAAAAGTGGTGATAGATCTTACGGGACTTACATTAACGACAAAGCCGAATGCTCCCGAAGGCTATGCTACTATAATGAGTAATGCGAGTTTCGGAGATTGTGATATCTCTTTGAATACCGATGGACAGATCCTGTATATTAAAAGTAATATAACCATCGATGGAAACCTTCATCATAAGAAGGGGGTTTTGGCGCTTGCAGATTTTGAGAATCATGAACTGCAGCTGACCGTAGGGAAAAACTTCCAATTAGATGCTACGTTGGATGCTCGCCATGGAAAGTTAGCCTTTAGCATAGTGGATCAGTGTACGTTTACTATACCAGCTACAGCAAAAGTCGTGGACAATAATTTTCACTATCTCGCTGTTACTACTGCTACAGGAAAACCTCAAAAACTACTTCATTTTGATGCGCCCGTGGATTATACGTTTGGTGATTTAAGAGCGACAGGCAATTCGGGTTTTCGAATAGTAAATCGGGACAAACATCTTATCGTAAAAAAACAGTTAGATATTGGAGGTAGTACAGACATCAAAGGTGGACAAGTAATCTTAGATGGTTCGAGTGTTTGGGCGGGGTCTTGGGGGTATGTTGAAGATTGCCTCCTTACCGAGAATACGCGTGTTAAGTTGCGTAATGTACTCCGAATAGATAAACTCTTGACTCTGTCGCAGGGGTCAGAGTTAGATATTGGAGCTTATTCTTTCTGGCTCTCTGCTGGCGCGAAGGTTGTGACTCCGGGCAATGGCACGGGGCACATAAAGACTAATGGGAAAGCTACAGATGACGGAGTCCGAAAAGCCTTTAATGCAGATGATGAAGCAGGATTTGACATCCCGTTCGGCTATTGGAAAGGAACTACATTTGTAGATCGACGTCTCACTATAAAGGGACGGAAAAAAGAAGCCTTTTATTTCAGGTATGTCGAGGGCTTGCATCCAATGTTGCGTAATGGATATCCATTCTACTTGCGTGTTGTAGAGTATGAAAAGAACAAGGGCAAGGTCGTAGATGACGGAGCTACGATAACCATGAAGAATACCGAGGCGACGCTCCCCGCGAACTACAAGGCGCTATTCTTCAAAATAAAGGAAAATCAATGGGAGGAACAGACTACTCCCTTACCCACTCCAGCGGAATTGTGTTTTAATCTCCATAAGACAGCCGATGGATTTGATTATGCTATCGGGGAAAAGTATGAGCTTACGAGTTTTGTGAGCGTAAAGGATGGGAATTGGAATGATCCTACAACATGGAATCCTGCGCGAGTCCCACTCGCTGGAGACTTGGTGACGGTAAAGCATAAAGTGCATGTAGCCCCTAATTTGCCAGATTATACGACGGAGGCAATTGCCTGTGGGGGCGTCACTATAACATCAGGGGGGGTATTAGACATCCCAGATATGTCGCTTGCCACAATTAGTCAGATTTTAGGGGAGGGAAAATTGCGTCTGCGTCTCCATCCTGATGCGCCTCAACGGGATAAATTTCAAAGTATGCCCGCTATTGAATCCTTTATTTTCAAAACTGTTAGTAGAGTGGAGGTTTACGGGACAATAGAGTTCTATATGGAGCAGCAGAACAAGGAGGCACAACTCCCAGAACAGATCCCTAATTATGGGATCTTGATTTGTTCCTATGAGAAACCAGATCAAACCTTTGTCTTGAGTTCTCATATTGAGAGACTTGTTGTTCAAGGAAATCTTTATTTGAACAACCCAGACGCACATCCCAATGCCATCTTCTCGATTGGTGGCGTCCAGTCTCCCCTTTCAGGAACATGGAAGCTTAACGTAGGGAATGAAACGGTTTTCCACAATGTCGATTTTTGCATATCAAAGCCTGCGAGGGACGTCCACCTTATGTGGCTTGGTGATGTGCATTTCCGAGGCGTGTCGCAGGTTCGTCATATAGGCGTCGTCCCACCTCATTGGTCTTGTTTTGCCGATATAAATCTCTATAAAGATTTAACTAATGATACGGGGGGGGAGCTGCATTTCGCTGATAATAATCGTTATTCGCGATTTTATGTATCTACTTATAATAAAATCTCACGAATCAAGGGTATTCATCCTATCTCTTTTAGAGAATTCCATGTGCGAATGTCGGGGGCAACGTCGCAACTCTTTATCGAGAATACTGGCGGAATCCGTTCTGCGGCAGATCCTTCGCTTGAGTGGTTTTATATAGATAAAGAAGGTACCGTACATGTAAATTCAGCCTTTGATTTCCAGATAACTACGAAGCAACAGTTCCGAATACGAGCAGGGGCAATCTTCCATGTGAATAATGACAATTTGAATGTCAGGATTGCAACCGATTGTACCGCAAAAAGTGGACTTCTTTTGCAAGGAGCTCTCAAAATAGAGAAAGGAAAGGTTTTTGTGGGGAGACACGATCTCCCATCTAATCAGAGTGCGGATCTAGAGTATGGAGCCAATTACACTTCGAGAATAGAAATTCTCGATGGAGAATTGAATGTCTACGGAGCGCTCCGCAGGACACAAGGCGTCTCCTCTGGAATTCTTACCTATATACAAACTGCTGGAAAGGTCACGGTAGCTCCAACTCCTAAGAATGCTGGGAAGCGAGGACTGGAGATTTACGGGGATGAACATTTCAGTATAGCGGGCGGTGAACTGATCTTCTCTGGCGCTGGAGGTTCGCTTGTGAAAGGGGGGGATCTCTTCATCCTCTCTCCGAATTCTTCAGTCACTGGCGGAACGATCCGCCTGACTGGGAGTGGGAATGTCTATCTCGCTTCTATGCCGAATTTCTATAACCTTACCTGCGAGGGTAATAATCAGGAGGTGCATGTCTATCAGTATCCTCTTGATGTAAAAGGAATTACTACAATAGGGGCTACTTCCAAACTCTTTGCAGATGACGTCGATATCTCCTTTGCTGGTAATATGCTGTGTGATGGGGCTTTCAACGCTAAAAACAATACCACTCGTTTTTACGAAGCTGCGAAACGAATTTATGGAAATGCCTCTGCATTTACAGCTCATAAACTCGTAATAGAGAGTTCCGATGGACTATCCTATGAACTCCCTATTGATGCATCTGTGAGTGGAGATCTAGCGATTGCGAAGAAAAATGCCCCAGCTGAGCATCTCGATTTGAAAAATCGTACTTGGATTCTCGAGGGGGATTTGGATAACCAAGGAGGATATAAAACCTCTGGAGGGGGGCTTCAGTTAGTGGGTAGCAAGCGTGCTGAGTTGAAAGGTAATGGTAATTATGGCTCGATCGAGGTGAAAAAGTCCGCGGGTGCTCTCGCAGCTAACGATGTGAACTTGTTCGGTAATCTGCTCCTCACTAATGGAAGTTTCTATCTGGACAAGTATCTGTTGCATATCGCACAAGAAGGAAAGATCGAGCAACACTCAACCAATCACTACATTGTGACCAATGGTTCTTTTATTGCGAAAGGTATTCAGCAAGATTTGAAAACCAATGTGACTCTAGTAAACTTCCCATTAGGAACGGAGACTGCTTATACGCCAGTAGAATTATCGATAGATGGTGCTGGATATCAGGGAAGTAGTGGATCTGTGAGAGTCCTGAATATCGCAAACTACTACGGAGTAAATGATAGGGATTGTCAAACTAAAGTATTGAAGTATCATTGGGAGGTAGAGTCGCACGCAGGAGCTGTCACTGGTCAATTCAAGTTCTCCTGTCCTACGTCTTTCAAAGGGGGCAATATGACCTTAGAAGAAAGTGCACCCCTGCGTTACTACAATCGTTCGTGGTCTTTACAGACGAAACATCAGTTATCGGAGAGTGGGAGCACTTTCACGCAACTCTGGAAGTTTAACAATGCTGCCTCCCTAAGTGGACGTTATACGGGTGGAGTACCCTTATGCTTGTTAAAAATTCGTGAGGTAGAGACTGCAGGATCTGGAAATTGGGATAGTGACATTTGGAAACCGTATGGCAATCCTACGGCTGATAATATCTACTTACCCGATGGTCCGAATGGTATGGAAGTGCATATTAAGCCCGAGCATACCGTGACAATTTCGCATAAGGCTAATGCAAAGAAGATTGTTTTCGAAAGACCAGCGCCTCTCCAACAAGAGGGGGTCTTAGACATCAAAAATGAGGCTATTATCCCTTCGCTCGGTTCTGTCCATGGACAGGGGGCGCTGCGGGTATACAAGGGAGATCTCCCTGCGGCGGATTATACCGAGTTCTTTGGGTGTGCGTATCAAGGTAAGTTGATTCTTGCTGGAAATGCCGATTATGCATTAGCCCCTTTGGGGAATAATGAATATCCTTACCTGTACCTTAAGGGTACGCACAAACGTTCGATGCCGAATGCCAATCTTACAGTTTGCAAGGAGTTGCGAATTGATGACCAGACGACCTATGACAATTCGGTGTATAACAAAGGGCTCTTGTTGCTAGGGAAGATGAGTCGAGAGGCAACGGCGTCTTTCGTTGCAGGTACGGGCGATGGGGCTTGGGTGTGGTTCAAGGGGACAACGCCACAGGAGATTGGCGGTGCTAATGTAGATTTCCAAGGAGTTAATAAGCTCAATAAGCTCATTATAGAGAATGATAAAGGGGTGACCGTGCGCAGTGGAGGTGTGGTGGAAATCACAGATCTGAGGTTGAAGAAGGGAATCCTCCATACTCCGCGTAATACGACGGGGAGGTTGTTTCAAACTCCTGCCGTGACGAATGCATCCTCCTCGGATGCCGAGCTCGTCGGAAATGCAGCGTCGTATGTCGATGGTCCACTGTGGGTAAAGATCCCTGCGGCGGGGATAACCGCCTATCGTTTCCCGTTGGGGATAGGAACAGCGCTCGCCAATCAAATGATCTTGAGAGATTTAACACCAGGTGAGATTTGCGTGGAGGTGCTAACGAATCCTTCTACGACCAATGTACAAGCGCCACTTACATTGGTAGATGCCAAGTTGTGGAAAGTCTTTTCAAAGAAGGATGAGCCTACGGTTTCTGCGAAGGTAGGATTCTTGCGCGAAGGATTTGCGCTGGCTGTAGGGAAGGAAGATGCAGAGCTCTCTGTTGCGAAAAAGGGAAGTGAAAAATGGGAAGAAGTCCCCTCATCCCCCATAGATGAAGGTGCATTGGGAAAAGAAATACGTTCCAATGCGACGGAAACCTTGAAGATAGATCCTGGGTATACGTGGTATACCCTCGGTGCGCAGAGTACCGTACTCCCAACCCTCTCTTACGTAAATCCTGCTGGGCTCTATTGTACACCTGTTACTGGGAGTGTGAAAGTCCCCATCAAAATTGTAGCGAGTGGCGAGTGGAATGACTACAGACCTATGTTGGTTCGCTATAAGGTCGGGGCTAATGAGCGTACGTATGAAATACGGGAAAATGCCAATGAAGCGGATGATTTTGAGCTCCCTATAATGGATTCTGATTATCCTACCGCTTTGACAGAGTCGGTTGAGTTGCAAGTCTTGGGCTTGACTTATCGTCACAATAAGCCTAATGCAGGAGCAGGACAATTAAATGTCGGGAAAATTACAGCATACAGAGTCCCAGACGTCAAGCCGGGAAGCTACAATATGTGTGCGAATCTGGGAAGTGCGGTGAACCTACTCGGAGATTCTAGTCCGAAAGGAACGCCTAAATGGATTAATGATGACGGGGATGGGACGTTTGTCAATCCGAATGCTTACAACACACGCTTTACACTTACGAGAACAGCCGTGGGATTAGTATTGAAGCTCAAGGTTGATAATCATGGGTGTGCTGCTGAAAAGAACGCAGTTTTGAATCCCGTGCAACCGTCTTCGGGGAAGATTGAAGGAGATAAGCTGATTTGTGCTCTCAATGATACCCCAGTTATCTCTCAGTATACGTTTACTCCTACGACTGTGAGTAATCCATGTACTTACGCGTGGAGTTTGGACGATGATCACGGGCTTGCTGATCTCAAGATTATGGATGGGCAGGAGAATCTAATCTCACCTAAAGTTAGCTGGAGCGCTACCCCTCCGAATCCTGGTGAACAGACCTATGACGCTATCTTGCGTCTGAAGGTGGTTGACGCCAACCAGTGCCTTTCTACCTTTGAAAAACAGGTAAAGGTCATTCTGGACTTTAGAACCGCACCCGTCTATTTCGTTCCATACAATAATTAAGGGGGCGTAACCAGATTAGTGGGAAGTATTTCGACTGGTCTATTCCAGAAAGAGCGAGATGTCGTAAGGGGAGGGAAGATAGGTTTACTCAATAAGAATGAGCCAAGTGGGGCAGACTATCCCTTAGTCTACCCCACTTTTTTTGTCTATTACAGTCAGCATTTCTGAGACGAGCTCCTCCGAAGGGCGTGTACCATCTAGCCAATGAAGTGCTATACCACGCCGTTCCATTCCTCGTAAATAGGTCATCTGACGCTTGGAGAATTGTCGAATGGCGATATTGAGCTGCTCGTATAGCTCCTCTTCCGAGGCGATTTCTCCTAATAGGTAATGGGTGACGTACTTGTACTCGAGTCCGTAATAAATCAATTGCGAGGGGGTAATTCCTTCATTTAGCAACGAGGCTATCTCAGATATTAACCCCTCTTCTAAACGAGCTCGTAGGCGCTCAGAAATGCGTTTCCAGCGTATTTCTTGTGGCAGGCTAATGGCAAAGGTCAGACTCTCGGGAATCTCGTGGATAGGCTTCTCCTTCTCGTTTGGAGTGGCTAGGGCAATCTCTACGGCACGGATCAGCCGCTTGCGAGAGCTTGTGTCGGTGGTATTATGAAGCGATTGATGCGATGCGAGGAGGGCGATAAGCTCGGCATCACTGCGTTTTTCCAATTGAGCTCGTAGGGCAAGGTCTGGCGGTACCTCTGCTAGAGAATACCCGCGTAGGATCGCCTCGGCATACATGCCACTCCCACCACATAGGATCGTGGGAGTCCCTGCAGCGCGTAACCGATCCCATACTTCGTAAAAGAGCTTTTGATATATAAAAAGGTTACACTGTTCACCAGGCTCGAAGCAGTCGATCAGGTGGTAGGGGATCTTTTGTCCAGCTAGTTCATATTCCGAGAGGTCTTTTCCCGTACCGATATCCATACGCCGATAGAGTTGTCGAGAGTCGGCACTGATAATTTCTGCTCCTAAACGCGCCGCAAGGGCTACGCCAAGGTGCGTCTTACCCGAGGCGGTAGGCCCCAAAAGACCTATCAGAGGTAACGGTCGGTAAGCTGTCATCACGAGCGTATTTTATATGATATAGAGATTCCTATATACAAAAATACGCAACTTTGATAGACCCGTGGATTTGATCAATCCCTTGCGCACGCTACTCTATACCCCTGGAGGAAAGACGTTACGCGTTCCGATACCGTCCTAAAAGTGTATTTTTATTACACTGAAGTATAAACAATGTTATTATTTTTTCTATATTTGATAACAAAACAGGACGCAATGATGGAAGAAAAGCTGAACTACATCTTCTGGAATAAAGAGGAGTTAGTCAATTTATCCCGGTCTTTGAATGCTGAAATTCTAAGCACCAATCACAGTGGCGGGTATATGTCTAGCACAGTGACGCTCTGTAATACAAGGAAATACCACGGGTTGATGGTACTCCCTCTCGAGCAGTTTGCTGGCGAACGGCATGTCCTCCTCTCCAATCTCGACGAAACACTCGTGGTGGCAGATCATGACTTTCATCTTGCTACACGTAAGTATCGCGACGTTTACTATCCCAAGGGGCATAAGTACCTCGAGAGATTTTACCTCAATCCTACCCCTACATTCTTTTACCGCGTGGGAAGCCTCCTCCTAAAGAAAGAGCTCCTTTTTGTTGAAAAGCAAGATCAGCTCCTGGTGCGCTATACATTGCTGGAAGGGGAGGGGAGTGTTAAAATGCTACTTTACCCACTACTCGCCTATCGTAATGCCCATAAGCTGACCACGGCAAACATGGCGCTCGATACCCACTATACTGCGCTGCGCGACAAGGGAGTAGTCTTCAAGATGTACCCAGAGTTCCCCGAACTGGTCTTTCACTGGGATCATCCCTCCGACTATGTGCACGCACCTGATTGGAATCGGGGGGTCTTCTATGCCCAAGAAGAGGCGCGCGGCTACCCAAGTACCGAAGACCTCTGGGTGCCAGGAACCTTCGAGGTAGAACTCCCACTTGGAGAGGCGGTCATTCTCTCCGTCGCAACCTCTCGCACCCTTGGTAAAGACCTCGCAAAGAAATTTGACAAGGAGCTCGGTATTCGACCTGACCGTAAGGATTTTGTCTCTACACTCGAAGCGGCGGCTGGACAGTTCATTGCCCATCGCGGACGGAACATCTGGATCAATGCGGGCTACCCTTGGTTTGGACGCTGGGGACGAGATACGATGATCTCCCTGCCAGGGTTAACCCTCGCCTTCAATGACTATGATCTTTTTAGAAAACTCTTTACAGATATCGCGAGCGAAGCACGAGACGGGCTTTTACCTAACGTCGGTGAGCCAGACCAAGCCGCCTACAACGCTATCGATGCACCCCTGTGGGCTATGGCAGCTTTGCATCACTTCTATCTTCAAGATCCTGTCGCGTTCAAGGAATTCTACTCCAAGGCACGCCTAGGGGTCTTTATGCGCGAGGTCATAGAGCTCTTTACCCAATCCAATGGCAAGGGGCGTGATATCTATCTCGACGAGAATGGGATGATCTGGACTGGCACTCCCACCATGGCACTCACATGGATGGACGCCGTCGTGGCAGGAATACCCGTTACTTCGCGTTCTGGGGCCGCTGTTGAGCTGAATGCCCTTTGGTACGACGCCGTGTGCTTCTACCTCGAATTAATGAAGGATTTGGGGCAGAAAAAGCTTGTTGCGAAGTACGATTGGATTCCCGACGCTATTCGCGAGAACTTCGCCCGCCGCTTCTGGTATCCAGAACAGGGATACCTAGCCGATTACATCGACGCCGACGGACCCCACTTTGAGATCCGCCCGAATATGATCTTTGCCGTCTCTCTTCCTTACTCGCCACTTACCCCCGAGCAGCAACTCTCCATTGTCCGTACCGTAGAGCAGCATTTGTACACACCTCTCGGCCTCCACACCCTCTCGCCACGAAACCCAGCTTACAAGGGACTCTACGTCGGCGATCAACCTACCCGCGACGCTGCTTACCATCAAGGTACGATATGGACTTGGCTACTAGAGCCATACGTAGATGCGCTCGAGCGGGTTTGTGGTGAGTCTGTTGCCCTAAAAACAGGAAAAGAGATCCTCAAGGCGCTTGAGAACGAAATGCACCGTTACGGGTTGGGCACTATAGGTGAAGTCTTTGACGGTGACCCGCCTCATAACCCTGGTGGGGCGATAGCGCAGGCCTGGAGCGTTGCCGCTGCCATGCGAATTCTCAGAAAGGTCGAACGGATAGAAGCTAAAAAAGGAGGGCGATAGCAATTATGCGAGTGTTAATGTTTGGTTGGGAGTTTCCCCCACATATTGCTGGCGGACTGGGGACGGCGTGTCTGGGGATGACCCGCGGGTTGCTCCACCAAGGTGTCGAAGTCTCGTTTGTCTTGCCAAAGCTTTTTGGAGGAGAAGAAGGGGAACGTATGAGGATGCTCTCCGCTGAAGAGGTCGGACTCTCCCTCTCTACGGAAGAGATTACACACCTCGCCACACACCTCCGTATCGTGGGCGTAGACTCTTTCCTACACCCGTATCTCAATATTGAGGACGTGTATTCCTCTACGCGCGAGCAAACCTTTGGCGTAGACCTCGCTATACGACATTGGTCGCAACAGAAGTTTACCTTCTCAGGAAAGTATGGCGCATCGCTTCTCGACGAGGTGGCGCGCTATGCGCTGGTCGCCTCTGCCATCGCCGCGCAAGAGTCGTTTGATATCATCCACGCCCACGACTGGCTTACCTATTTGGCGGGGCTTGCAGCTAAAAGGGTTTCGAATAAGAAGCTCGTGATTCACGTACATGCTACTGAGTTTGACCGAAGCGGAGAGAATGTTAACCAGCTGGTCTATGATATCGAGCGAGCTGGCATGGAGGGAGCCGATCGTATCATTACCGTCAGCCATCGTACCCGAGATATCGTTATCGAACGCTATGGAATCGATCCCGCAAAGGTCGTTACCGTTCACAATGCAGTCGATTTTACCGACGACTATCGTGGCGCACTCGCGCGTCCTTTTCCTGAAAAAGTGGTCACCTTCCTTGGACGCGTCACCTTCCAGAAGGGACCCGATTACTTCGTAGAGGCTGCTTACAAGGTACTACAGAAAATGCCTAACGTCCGATTTGTCATGGCTGGGAGCGGCGATATGCTCAACAGGATGATTCGTCGCGTGGCCTCCCTTGGCATTGCTACCAAGTTCCACTTTGCAGGATTCTTGCAGGGAGCAGAGGTCGACAGGATGTATCGCATGAGTGATGTCTACGTCATGCCATCCGTCTCCGAACCATTTGGGATTACACCCCTAGAGGCTATGCGTAACGGCGTCCCAGTCATCATCTCTAAGCAGAGTGGTGTGGCCGAAGTGTTGAAATATGCCCTGAAGGTGGACTTCTGGGATGTAGACGACATGGCGAATGCCATCTACGGGCTCCTGAATTACAACGCCCTACAACGTTTCTTCCAAGAACATGGGCAACAGGAGGTTACGACCCTAAAATGGGATGCCGCTGCCTTACGAATCAAAGAGATTTACCAAGCACTGCTCTAATACCAAGCACTGAATCATGTCTTCCATTTGTTTCTATTTTCAGGTTCATCAACCTCTTCGTCTCCGTCGTTATCGTTTCTTTGATATAGGGGAATCGCATGACTATTTTGACGATTATGCCAACGAACAAATCGTCCGAAAGGTCGCCACAAAGTGCTACCTCCCTATGAACGCACTCCTGTTGGAGTTGATTCAGCGCTACGGCTCGCGTTTCAAAGTCGCGTTCTCCATCTCCGGGGTTGCACTCGACCAGTTCGAACGCTTTGCGCCAGACGTTATCCAGAGCTTCCAAGCCCTCGCGAATACAGGGTGTGTCGAGTTCTTGGCTGAAACCTATGCCCATAGCCTAGCTGCCCTGCGAGACCCTGAGGAGTTCAAGCGACAGGTCGCTCTACAAAGTCAGCGCATACACGACCTCTTTGGTGTTACCCCCGTTACGTTTCGTAACACCGAGCTTATCTATTCTGATGAGATTGGAAAGCTGGTGCACTCCCTTGGCTACAATCAGATGCTCACGGAGGGGGCAAAGCATATCCTCGGTTGGCGTAGTCCTAACTTCCTATATCACAATCCACAAGCTCCGAAACTCAAGCTCCTACTCAAGAACTTTCAGTTGAGTGATGACATCGCCTTTCGTTTCTCCAATCGAGGATGGAATGGATGGCCGCTTACGGCGGAAAAGTACGTCCACTGGCTCACGGCACTCCCCGGAGACGCGCAGGTGATAAACCTCTTCATGGACTATGAAACCTTTGGAGAACACCAGTGGGCAGAAACCGGAATCTTCGACTTTATGCGAGCCCTCCCTGCCGCGGTCTTCCAGTCCAGTCCCTTTAACTTCCTGACCCCTGCCGAGGTCGCAGAGCACTACCAGTCAGTCAGTCCCCTGCATGTGACGCATCCAATCAGCTGGGCAGATGAAGAACGAGACCTGACGGCATGGTTGGGAAACGAATTGCAGAACGAGGCGTTTTCCAATATCTATGCACTCTCGGAGCAGGTGCGCGAGCGTAACAACCCAGACCTCACCCGTATCTGGATGTATCTCCAGACCTCCGATCACTTCTACTACATGTGTACGAAGTGGTTCTCCGATGGCGACGTACACAAGTATTTCAACCCTTACGACTCGCCCTACGAGGCCTTTGTCAACTATATGAACGTCCTCTCTGATTTTCTACTCACCCTACGTGGATAAAGGCAATAGCGTTTGGTGTTGAAAAGAATAAGGGGCGTAGCCGAGGCTATGCCCCTTGATTGTATACCCTTGATTGTATAAGGGGGGCTGTAAAAGGGTCGTGTCTGCAGAAGTCTGTAAGCATCCCAGAACAGGTAGGAAATGGGGGAGAGGGCGCTTTAT
>CAUUCP010000049.1:0-14299 GCA_963543925.1 uncultured Bacteroidia bacterium
GGTGCAAAGATAAGAAGAGCCCTTCAGATCCCCTATTTTTCTGCCCCTTCCTCCTCTGGGATGAGGGTGGAAAAAAGGGGCGCAGCACGGTGAGTGCAACGCCCCTTGGAATTCGAGTCAAGCTTTTTCTTACAACTCGTAGACCTCTCCGCTACGCAGGAGGTCGTCGACACAGCTCATCTTGGCGTTTTTCTGTACATCGGCGATCTGGTCACGTACCAAGTCGTCGTATGTTGGAGAGGGCACGTCACGAATCACCCCGAGCGCAACTGGCAGATCGGGGTACTGCATCCCGACGAGCAACATGTGCAACCCGAACTTCGGTTCGTGCGCATCGTGTACCAAGATATTCTTTTCAGTGTAACCGTCCTTACCGAGTTCTACGGCACGTAGACGGAAACCGTCGAGCACCAAGCCCTTGTCTTGGTTCTTACCGAAGATCATGGGTTCTCCATGCTTTAGGTAGATCACCCGATCGGCACGTGTGAGGCGGTCGGAGATAGCCGAATGTGCTCCATTATTGAAAATCACACAGTTCTGCAAGATTTCAACGACCGAGGTGCCGTCGTGCTTGGCAGCCGCGAGCATGACCTCGGAGGAGAGCGCCAACTCTACGTCGAGGGAACGCGCGAAGAAATGTCCATGGGCTCCGAGTACCAATTCGCCCGGATGGAAGGGTTGCTCCACAGTCCCGTATGGCGATGTCTTTGTAATAGCCCCGAGTTTAGAGGTTGGCGAATACTGCCCCTTTGTAAGACCGTAGATCTCGTTGTTGAACAAGAGGATGTTGATATCGATATTACGACGCACGGCGTGTATGAAGTGGTTTCCCCCGATGGCTAGGGCGTCGCCATCCCCTGTGATCTGCCATACGCTCATGGTTGGGTTTGCCACCTTCAACCCAGTAGAGATTGCGGTAGCACGTCCGTGTATCGAATGGAAACCGAAGGTGTCCATGTAGTATGGGAAACGGCTAGAACATCCGATCCCAGACACGACCACGAATCTTTCTTTTGTATAGCCGAGCTGTTCGGCTACCATAGGCATGGCCTTCTGCACCGAAGCTAAGATGGCGTGGTCACCACAACCCGGACACCAGCGAACCTCTTGATCGCTCTTGAAATCGCTTGCTGTGTACTTGCACTCACTCATTCTTGTATCCTCCCGACACCTTATTTCAACTTCGCTTCTATATGTTCTACCAATTCATGCACTGTGAAGGGTTGTCCCATCACCTTGTTGTACTGCTTGTATTCGAACTCTGGGAGGCACATCCGTAGGTAGTTTGCCATTTGTCCCATGTTCAATTCAGCGACCACGAGCTCCTTAAATCCTTTGAAGAGATCTGCCAAGTTGGCGGGTAGAGGGTTGATGTAGGAGATGTGGCACAGGGATACCTTTTTCCCCTTTGCACGCAACTGTTCTACCGCACTGAGTGTATGACCGTAGGTTCCCCCCCAGCTGATCAACAAGACATCTCCTGTAGCATCGCCCACGAGGGTTTGTTGTGGGATCATGTTTTGTACGGTCGCGACCTTCTTTGCACGGAGGTCGGTCATTACTTGATGATTCTGTGGGTCGTGCGATACGGTTCCCTTGAGAGAATCCTTTTCCAACCCACCGATGCGATGTGAAAGCCCTAGCGTGCCAGGGAAGGCCCATGAACGTGCATAATTTTCGTCACGTTTGTAAGGCATAAAGCGCTCGCCGTTCTCATTGGGCTTTGCGATCGGGGGATGGATTTCTGGATAATCCTTCATAGATGGGATCTTCCATGGCTGAGAACCGTTCGCGATGAATCCGTCGGTGAGTAGGATGACGGGTGTCATACGCTCGAGTGCGATCTTACTTGCCATGAAAGCCATGTCGAAGCAATCGCTTGGGCTTTTTGCAGCCACAACGACCAATGGGCACTCTCCGTTACGTCCCCAGAGGGCTTGCATGAGGTCGGACTGCTCGGTCTTAGTGGGCAATCCTGTGGAGGGACCTCCACGTTGTACGTCGACGATGACAAGGGGTAACTCTGTCATGACAGCCAAACCGAGCGCCTCGCTCTTGAGCGAAAGACCTGGTCCAGATGTCGTCGTAACGGCAAAGTTACCAGCGAAGGCAGCTCCGATGGAGGTACAAATCCCTGCGATCTCGTCCTCTGCTTGGAGGGTTTTTACGCCTAAATCTTTACGTTTTGCCAGCTCTACCAAGATGTCGGTAGCTGGGGTGATGGGGTAGGAACCACAGAATAGAGGACGTCCAGACTTCTCGGCAGCTGCCATAAATCCCCATGCAGTGGCGGTATTCCCGTTGATATTGCGGTAGAGTCCGTGTTCCTTGACCTCGGCCTTGTGTACCTCGTAGGTGTTGGCGATGGCCTGTACGTTGGCAGCATAGTTGTAACCGTCGTGTAGCACCTTCTTGTTGGCTTCGATGAGCTCGGGCTTTTTCTTGAACTTCTGTTCAAAGTATTTTTCGGCGTGCCCCATAGGACGGTCGAACATGAAGAAGAGCATGCCGAGCGCAAACATATTCTTACAACGCGAGATAGCCTTTGCATCCATCCCAGAGTCTTTGAGACTCTCTTGAGTCATCTGGGTGATGGGACAATAGAGGACGTTGTAGTCGTTGAGCTTGAGCTCCGTGATGGGGTCATCGGTTTTGAATCCCGCCTTTTCCAACCACTTTGGTATAAAAGTGTCTGTATCGAGGAGTATTGTTCCTCCGACTTTCATCCACTTAGCGTTTGCCTTTAGGGCTGCGGGGTTCATAGCCACGAGTACGTCACAGTAGTCCCCTGGCGTGTTTACAGGTCCACTTCCGATGTGAACTTGGAAGCCCGACACTCCCCCAATCGATCCTTGTGGTGCACGAATTTCGGCTGGATAATCTGGGAATGTACTCACACCGTTTCCCAACAAAGCCGACGTATCCGAAAATAGCGTTCCGGTGAGCTGCATGCCGTCGCCGGAGTCGCCAGAGAACCGGATAACGACCTCACTCAAATTCAACGTTCGCTTAGACGAATCCATCTCTTATCTTTTATCTCGTTATTCCTTGGAAAAAGCTCTGCAAATATCTTTGCCAATACTGCCCCAAAGGTACTCCTTATTCTTGAATGCAGGAAACGAAAGGGCGACCTTGGCGGCATTGTGGATTAAAATATAACGGATCTACTTAGTAGCATCTCATTCTTTCTCGGGTGTCCTGATGGGTTTATTTTCCCTTGAGGATCTCGTGCCCCATTTTGTCTCGTTTGGTCTTTAGGTATCGTTCGTTCTCGGGGGTGGGTTTAATTTCGATAGGGACGACCTCGGAAACGATGAGTCCGTAGCCCGCGAGTCCGGTACGCTTGAGTGGGTTGTTCGTCATGAGTTTCATGCGTGAGACCCCGAGCTCGTGCAATATGCTTGCTCCGACGCCATAATCTCGCTCGTCGACTGCGAATCCGAGGTGTAGGTTTGCCTCGACGGTATCCATGCCTTGGTCTTGTAATTCGTAGGCCTTGATCTTGTTACAAAGCCCTATTCCTCGTCCCTCCTGATTGAGGTAAACGATGACCCCTTTTCCCGCCTCTTGTATACGTCGCATGGCCTCGTGGAGCTGCTCTCCGCAGTCGCATCGGTGGCTACCGAAGATATCGCCTGTGGCGCAAGAGGAATGTACTCGAACTAAGATATCTTCGTCTTGTTGCCAAGTCCCCTTGATCAGGGCGGCGTGTTCTAGTCCATTGGACTTTTGTTTGAATGGGATGATGTGGAAGTCTCCCCACTCGGTAGGTAGTAGTGCTTCGGCCCCTTTTTCGACGATACTTTCGTTTTTGAGTCGGTACTTAATGAGGTCTTCGATGGATACGATTTTGAAGTGGTTGTTTTTTGCGACCTCCAAGAGTTGTGGGAGTCTAGCCATGGTACCATCTTCGTTAATGACCTCGATGAGTGCACCTGCGGGTTGTAGTCCAGCCAACCTTGCTAGGTCTACGGCCGCCTCGGTGTGTCCAGCACGTCGTAGTACGCCTCGGTCTCTTGCTCTAAGAGGACATACGTGTCCTGGTCGTGCGAGATCTGTGGGGAGTATTGTAGGATCTGCTAGGGCGAGAATGGTTTGCGCTCTGTCGTACATGGATACGCCAGTGGTGCATCCGTTCCCGATGCGGTCTACGGTGACGGTGAATGGGGTTTCGTGCATAGATGTATTTACGGAGACCTGCATATCTAGGTCGAGTTCTTTGCAACGCGACTCGGTGATGGGTGCACAGAGGACGCCACGCCCGTAGCGCATCATGAAGTTCACCTTCTCGGGAGTGATTTTTTCGGCAGCGATAATGAAGTCTCCTTCATTCTCCCGATCTTCGTCGTCCACCACGATAACAAATTCCCCGTTACGGATGGCTTCGATAGCCTCCTCGATCGTGTTCAAACTTCCTTTTAGCTTCTCTGTATCGCTCATTTTCTTTTCCAAAAATGTAGTTACTTATGTAGATTGACGTTGTGGGGTTCAGTTTTCACCCTTCCGTCTATTATGGAACAACGTTAATGCTTTTTTGTGCACTCGCAGCCAGCGACGTACTGTACGTGCATACCAATCTCGGTTCAGGAGGACGGAGTCGGTGGTTGCCTTGTATAATAGAAAGATCGCAATGGGTATGAGGATAGCGGTAGAGATCCACATCCCCACTTCTGGGGGTGTGGCTAGTTGGCGCACCATCTTTTCTCCTGTGATGGAGATGACGTAGTAAATGACGAAGAATAGCACGGAGACCACAACAGGGAGTCCAAGTCCACCCTTTCGGATGATGGCCCCTAGTGGAGCTCCGATGAGGAAGAAGATGAGGACGGCGATGGACATGGAGTACTTTCTGAAGAACTCGATCCAGTGTTTTGCTTGTAATCGTTTTTCGTAACGAAGGTCATCTTCGTAAGAAGCAACGGCATTTTTGAATTGTTGTGCGAGTTCAATGGCTTCGGCAAGAACCTGTTTTCTGTGTAGTGTGTCGAGTCCCTGGTAGTATGTTCGGAGGTGGAAGGTATCTCTTGTTTGTCGAATATGGAGGGTATCGGGTTGGATTTTTCGATAGAAGTACTCGCCTACGAAGCGCTCGAAATGTGTTTTGACTAGGGAGTCTCTCACCCTTTGTAGAGAATCTGCAGCACGTCGCAACTGTCTGGTATTCATGACGTGATAGGTGTTGGAGAAGACGTCTTCGTTGGAGCGTTCAAATCCGAACCCTTGGAGGGGTTTTATGAGTCGTTCTCGCCTAAATCGGGTGACTCGCGCGTCTCGTCGTGCCGTGAGTGCGGTGACGGCATCGGGGTCGGTTTCGTCGTATCGGAGTCCACTGTAGAGCTCGACCAAAAGGAATTTGTTGTCGGGCGTGACCGTGATGATGCCAGAGTCGGCACGTGTTACGGAGTTGTTTCCTCGATTCTCGGAGTGGTCGTAGATCATCAGGTCTCGCATCATACTTCCGTTTTGGTCTCGGGATCCGATTCGGAAGCTATAGCCTGCGATATCGTTGTAGAAGACCCCGGGGCGAATCACCAAGTCGGGTCTTTGTTGTTGTAGGCTATAGATGAGTGTTCTCATCTTGAGGGTTGAGACGGGAACCAAGTAGTCGGCGACGCCGTAGGCTAGTATGGTGACCAGGAGACTGACGCATGCCAAGGGGTAGATCATTCGCGGGAGTGAGATCCCCGCAGACTTCATGGCTAGGAGCTCGTTGTGCTCTCCGAGGTTTCCCATGGTCATGAGGGTGGCGAGCATGGTGGCAAGGGGCAGTGCCATGGGGATGAGTCCTACGGAGGCGTAGAGTAGCAGTTCGGCGATCAGGGTAAAGTTCATCCCCTTGCCTACGAGGTCGTCGATATAGCGCCATAGGAACTGCATCAGGAGGATGAACATGACGATAAAGAAAGTCATGACCATCGGTCCGATGTAGGTTCGTAACAAAAATACGTAGAGTCGCTTCACTGCTGGCTACCTTGTGTTTCCCCAGTGCAAATATACCACTTTTGTGTAGGCTATCTTTCCCGTGCTGCTACTGTCCTACACAGTGTGTAAAGAAGCTACCTATCTACTGGTTTGCGACTGTTTTTTATGCGCATAGTATAGACCACTACTTTATGAAATCCTAAAGCTCTATTTTTACACGATAAGCTAAATAATAGAATGTAGGAATAAAGGAATGTGTATAGAATATAGTCTATTCTAGGGTAGGTAATTTTACCTAATTTGCTACGCGCAGAGTACGTGTAGAGTCGGTGTAGAGTACGTGTAGCGTTGGTGTACTCCGAACATGGCTTGTTTGGGGATAGGAAATTGAGGAAAATATAAAGCGGTATTTCTCTGTTTTTCTCCCCAGTTGCTGTGATGCTTACCACTCTTTTAGGACAGCATCAGAAATATGTGGGACATGGCACGCTTTTACGCTGAATATCAAACGAATGAAATTCTCCAACCATTAGTTGGAGAAATCAGTTGGACAAAACATATCGTCATTCTGACCAAGTGTAAGGAGACGCAACAGAGACAGTTCTACATCTTGGCAACCAAGAAATACGGATGGACAAAAGACGTGCTGATACACAAAATAGAATTGAAAACGTATGAGAGTTTCCTGCTCGGACAGAGTAACTTTGATACGACGCTACCAGAAAATATCCGCAACCAAGCCGTCCTCGCCGTAAAGGACGACTATATGTTGGATTTGTGTGGGGGGGAATCCAGCAGTCTACTCAGAAAGGCTAACCACTGGTTATCCAATTGAAGGAGAAGAGGCATTTCGCCTTTCATGGTCACACGACCCAGATAAACGAATTTTCTCTTCTCCAGCGATCCCCTTTGGGAGTATTCATTTTCACTACCTTTGTTCTCAAGTAAAAAGAAGACTATGAACGGAATGGCTTCGAGGTCTCGGCTTCGCATTGCCCTGATTGGTTATGGCAAGATGGGGCGTATCATAGACACCTTAGGGACAGGTCTTGGGCATACGATTGTGGCACGGATAGATCGGGTTTCAGTATCAGAACTCAGAGAGTTGCTATGCGCAGCGTCTCCGGATGTTGCTATTGAATTTACGACCCCTTCTTCAGCGCCAGAGAATATTGCGTGCTGTTTAGGCGCAGGTATCCCCGTGGTGTGTGGGACGACGGGGTGGTATGAGCATCTTGCAGACATCAAAACATTGCTCGCCTCGACGCCGGGCTCTGCTCTCTTTTACGCGCCGAACTTTAGCATTGGGGTAAATATCGCACTTCGTACAGCGTCTCTTTTGGCTAAGTTTCAGCGTCAATTTCCACAATACGCAGTTTCTATTGAAGAGACGCACCACACCGCCAAGCTAGACGCCCCGAGTGGTACGGCGATAGCCTTGGCACAACCTTTTTTAGCGAAAGAGGACGGTGGGACGGAGAGGGGAGGCTACGCTTCTTGGCAACTTGTTTCGGAGGGTGCGGAGGCTGCGGAGAATATTCTCCCGATTACGGCGCACCGAATCGGAGAGGTTGCGGGAATCCATACGCTCCGTCTAGATTCTGCACAGGACACGTTGACGTTGACGCACAGTGCAAAGAGTCGCGAAGGGTTTGCCCTTGGTGCGCTCGCAGCGGCAGAGTTTTTGGTAGGTCGCTCTGGGTTATTTACGATGGAGGATCTTTTGTAAAACTGCTTGCTTGATGCGCACGGTCTACTTAGACACGTTAGGTTGTAAGCTCAATTATTCGGAGACTGCCACCTACCAGCGACAGTTCGAAGGACTTGGTTTCCAAGCGGTACGTACCCCGCGCGAGGCATCGGTTTGTGTCCTGAACTCGTGTGCGGTGACGGAGCAAGCGCAAAAGAAGTGTAGACAAGAACTTCACAAGCTGCGTCGTGGGAATCCCTCGACCTTTGTAGTGCTCGTCGGGTGTTATGCGGATCTGTTGTCGCAAGAAGGGAAGAGCTTAGAGGGAGTAGACCTTCTTGTTGCACGCTATGATAAGAATCGTCTGGCAGACCTCGTAGTGCGTACCCTATCGGGGAGGCCCATAGAGGAGGGTTGTGGTGCTACAGAGCCGTATTTTCCAGCCTTTTCCAAGGGGGGTCGTACACGTGCCTTTGTGAAGGTGCAGGATGGGTGCGACTACCACTGTACCTACTGTGCTATCCCTATGGCACGTGGGGGGAGTCGGAGTGCCAGCATCGCGGAGGTAGTGTCACAGGTAGAGGCGATAGGGGGTGCGGGTATTCTTGAGGTTGTAATCACGGGGGTGAATACTGGGGATTTTGGTCGGGGACGTGGCGAGCGTTTTCTAGACCTTCTTCGTGCTCTGGACGGCGTGGAGTCGATAGCCCGTTATCGCATTTCGTCTATCGAACCGAACCTTCTTTCGGACGAGATCCTTTCCTTTCTTTCGGGCTCTCGAGCTTTTATGCCCCACTTTCACATCCCGCTTCAATCGGGTTGCGACGATGTGCTGCGTCGGATGGGGCGTCGGTATAGCACCGAGCGTTATGCGGAACGGATAGCGGCCGCGCGCTCGGCCTTTGAACGTCCATTTTTAGGTATAGACCTGATAGTTGGTTTCCCGGGTGAGACGGATAGTCATTTTCAAGAGACCTACGACTTTCTGGTGTCGCTTTCTCCCTCGTACCTTCACCTTTTTCCTTACTCACAACGTCCGGGCACGCCAGCCGCTGGTTATGCAGACCAAGTATCTCCGGCGACGGTTCACGGACGTATGGAGCGTCTGTTGTCACTGAACACCTCGTTTCAGGAGGAGTATGCCCGTCCCTTTCTAGGTACAGAAGCTGAGGTACTGGTGGAACGCATAGATGCATCTGGGATTGCCACGGGACATAGTGCGAACTATCTTTCGGTGAGCTTTCGGGCGGAACGTGCGGTACATGGGAATTTGACCCGTGTACTTCTCACGGATTACTGCCCTGCTCGTTCCACGGCGGTAGCGTCGACGATTTCAGCTAGGGAGCTTACAGACTAAAATTGCAAGGGAAAATGCTTTATCATGATCTTGAAGACCTCAACTACAAAAGGGAACTTTGTGCACAGGTATGTCCTATAGCGGAGCAGGCAGGAGCGCGAATCCGTGAGGCGCTGCAGGAGCGGAATACACTGCATGTAGAGTCGAAGGGAGTGCACGACTATGTGACGAATGTAGACAAGGAGCTTGATGCTTTTTTGGTGAATGAGCTCAGGAAGTTAAGTCCAGAGATACAAACTCTTTCAGAGGAAGGAGGTTGTGTAGAGGCTGCGGGGCGCTCGGGCTATTATTGGGTGATAGACCCGATAGATGGGACAACGAACTTTGTGCATGGTGCTGGTCCTGTGGCAGTAAGCATCGGTCTGATGTATGAGTCGGAGGCGGTTCGGGAGTTCTTTCTAGGAGTCATCCACGAGGCGACGCGTAGCGAGACCTTTTCTGCGGTACGAGGTGGAGGCGCCTTTTGTAATGGTCGTTCGATCGGAGTGTCGGGTTGTAGTTCCCTCGATGATGCGCTTATCGCCACGGGTTTTCCTTACAGTCAGTACCATTACAAGCTTCCAGCGTTATTCAATACCTTCGAGTATATGGTCCGTAGGACGGCGGGCGTGCGTCGTTTGGGTTCTGCTGCGACCGACCTCGCGTATGTAGCGGCGGGGCGTTTTGATGGATTCTACGAATTCGGTTTACATGACTGGGATGTCGCGGCAGGAATAGTCATTGCCCGAGAGGCAGGGGCTTTGCTCTCGGACTTTGATGGGGGAGAAACCTATGTCTATGCACAGGAGATCGTTTGTGCGTCCCCTCGCATCTTCAAAGAATTTCAGCAGGAGATAGGAACACATATCCATGCGTGTTCCTCGGTCGAGGATAAAGCTCGGTAACCGTTCCTTCTGGCTGTATCTAATTTCATCCGTGGTATGAAACACCTCCTAGATACCCTCCTTTATGCGCTTTTTTATGCGCTGACGTGGAGTGTGTCGATTTTACCCCGTCCGCTTTTCTATGCTTATAGCGACTTTGTGGCTTTTATCCTCGGTTCGGTGATTCGTTACCGTCGGAAGGTGGTTCACCAGAATCTGGAGCGCTCCTTTCCAGAGCTCACACCTCGTGAGCGTCGTCGGATCGCGGTTCGCTTCTACCGTCACTTGTCTGATCTGATTCTAGAGTCGGCCTTTCTCATGCATGCTTCGCCCCGTCGTATGATGAAACGTTGTACGTATACGAACAATGAAGTGCTTCTCCCCTACTTTGAAGAAGGTCGTAGTGTAGTGATAGCAGCAGCGCACATTGCGAACTGGGAGTTCTTGACGACGGCGGCTCCCCAGCTTCGTCACCACATGCTCAATGTTTACAAACCTCTGCACAACAAGCGTATAGAGCGTCTAATAACCTACGCCCGCGAACGTATGGGGGGGACGGCGGTCCCCATGCAGCATATTTTGCGCGCGATACTCCGTTTTGCGCAACAAGGGAAGCCGACGCTGATAGGTTTGATATCCGATCAGACGCCTCCGTGGGGGAATCACTACTGGTTAGACTTTTTGCACCAAGACACGATGGTGTACACGGGCGTGGAGCGTTTGGCGCGGCAGTTTAATGCCCCCGTATTCTTTTGCAATATGACGCGCCTGCGTCGTGGTTACTATTCGGTCACTCTAGAGCTTATCTCGGATAGTCCCAAGACAGAGCCCGAGCATGAGATCACACGCCGTTACATGTCACTTCTAGAGGCAGCGATACGCCGTAACCCAGCGTGTTGGTTATGGTCTCACAAGCGTTGGAAACACCGACGAGGTTAGTGCACCGACTTTTTTCACTACCTTTGTAGCAACAAATAAGCGAGATGCTTTGAGGCGAACCGCTGCCCGTATGTTTTTCCCCTTGTGCTGTTTGATGCGCGCACAGCTCTGGCACAGGCTTTTACTCCGACCCTCCGTCGGATGTTCTTCCCTTTTTTCTCATTCTTTCTCTATGCACCGCAGCTGATGAGTACGCGGTATAGAACCCTCTTGACTCCATCCCAAGGGTTGTACAAAGAGAAAGGGAGTCGCTTTATCTCCTATGCTTTTCCGGTCGGTTCTACCGAGGAGATTACGATGCACCTATCGTCTCTTCGTAGCGAGCACCATGCCGCGCGTCACTGTTGTTACGCTTATTTACTAGGCTTTGATGCCGAAGAGTCTCGTGCGAACGACGATGGTGAGCCGAGTGGTACGGCAGGTCGTCCGATCTTGAATGCCTTGCGCGGCGAGGAGTTGACCAATGTTTTGTTGGTCGTCGTCCGCTATTTTGGAGGTATAAAGTTGGGTGTCTCGGGGCTCATCGAAGCCTATCGCACGGCGAGCCTTGACGCTCTTTCACATGCCGAGCTCGTATGGCGCGAGGTACGCGTTCGTTATCTCCTTCGCTTTGGTTACACCGACTCTCATACGGTGTATGCGACGCTGAAGCGTTTTGGGGGCGAAATCCGTTCGGAGACGTGGGAGGAGCTTTGCTCGATGCATGCGGACCTTCCTAAGGAGTCTGCACCTCAATTCTTACATGACCTTAGTACCCTCCCGCAGTGCGAGTATATGGGGGAGGTTTGACATTGGAAACAATCCATCCAACGATAAATATTCATGCAACAGAGAAGTCTTGTTTCAATCAATGATCTCACGCGCGAGGAGATCATTTCCATCTTAGACATGGCGGAGCTTTACTCTCAGCAGCCACGTCAGAAGGTATTGGAGGGTCACGTGGTGGCGACCCTTTTTTTTGAACCCTCGACTCGTACCCGTTTGAGTTTTGAGAGTGCTGTCAATCAACTACGTGGTCGTATACTGGGTTTTGCAGAGGCGTCTAGTTCGAGCGTATCGAAGGGAGAGAGTTTGAAGGATACGATCCTTACAGTGTCGAACTATGTGGATCTGATCGTGATGCGTCACCCGATCGAGGGGGCTGCTCGGTATGCCGCCGAGGTATCTCCAGTGCCTATAGTGAATGCAGGAGATGGTGCCAACCAACATCCGACGCAGACGTTGCTTGACCTTTTTTCCATTCGGAAGACGCAGGGTACGCTTGAGAATCAAACGATCTGCATGGTAGGGGATCTGAAGTATGGTCGTACGGTGCACTCGCTGCTGATGGCGATGTCTCACTTCCATCCGAAGTTTATCTTTATTGCTCCTCCCGAGTTACGTTTACCGGACGAGTATCGTAAGTTCTTGGTGGACCACAACCTTCCGTACCAAGAGTATGAGTCTCTGACGGAGTCTACAATTGCGGATGCGGATATTCTCTACATGACGCGCGTGCAGCGTGAACGTTTTTCCGACCCACTGGAATATGAAAAGGTGAAGAACGTGTACGTACTGCACAATGCGCTACTTGAGCATACGAAGCCGAACCTTCGTGTACTTCATCCTCTTCCTCGCGTGAATGAGATCTCGACCGACGTGGATGACAATCCAAAGGCTTACTACTTCGAACAGGCGCGTAACGGAGTGTATACCCGTATGGCGATCATTAGTACGATCCTCGGTAAGAAGCCAGAGAACTCGGCATCAGGCTTGAAATAATACAACAACCTTCCTCGTATAAAAATGGAAAACAACAGCAAACAGGCGCGAGTGGTGAGCGCGATAGAGAACGGCACGGTGATAGACCACATCCCTGCGGATGCCCTCTTCAAGGTGATTCGGATTTTGGGGTTGAGTCAGCTTTCCAATCAGATGACCTTTGGTGTGAACCTCAACAGTTTGCGTTTGGGTAAGAAGGGTATCATCAAGATCGCGGACAAGTTTTTCAAGCCAGAGGAGATCAACCGTATCGCAATGGTTGCTCCGCATGCGAAGTTGAACATCATCCGCAACTTCGAAGTGGTGGAGAAGCTTGAGGTGCGTCTCCCGCTGGAGATTGTGGGTATTGTTCGTTGTGTGAACCCGAAGTGTATCACAAATAACAATCCCGTGACGCCGAAGTTTGAGGTCTTGTCGGACAATCCGGTCTCTCTTCGCTGCCACTATTGTGAGCGTATCACAGATCAGTCGCACATGGAATATATTACGGAGTAGGGTGTCGCAATGTCAGAGGAAACGAAGCAGCATCCGCTTTCCGACTATGGAGAATTTGCGCTCATCGCGCACTTGACGGAAGGTTTTCCTCCGCTGCACGCAGAGACGCTGGTAGGTGTGGGAGATGACGCGGCAGTTCTAGAACCCCCTGCTGGGGAGCGGCTGGTAGTGACGACGGACATCCTGTTGGAGGGGATACACTTTGACCTACGCTATACCCCTCTTCACCACCTCGGTTACAAGGCAGTGGCCGTGAACCTGAGTGATGTGTATGCGATGAATGCGCGTCCAGTAGCCATCACGGTCACCATCGGTGTATCGCAGCGCTTTATGGTAGAGCAGCTGGAGGCGCTTTATGAGGGGATTCGTTATGCGTGTCGGGAGTTTGATGTAGACCTTGTGGGGGGTGATACCTCTTCGTCTCTGACGGGGCTCACAATCTCGGTGACCGCAATGGGTTTTGCGAAGCCCGATGCGCTATGTTACCGTTCTGGTGCGAAGCCTAACGAGTTGATCTGTGTGACTGGGAACTTGGGGGCTGCGTATGTCGGGTTGCGTATTCTGGAACTGGAGGCGCGCGTGCTAGAGAAGCAGCCTGCGGCGAAGCCCCAGTTGGAGGGTTATGAGTACGTGCTAGAGCGGATGTTGCGTCCGCGACCTCGGCAGGATGCGTATCTACAGCTGGCGGCTGCAGGCATCAAGCCCTCGGCGATGATGGATGTGAGTGATGGACTTTCGAGCGAGCTCCTGCACATCTGCAAGCAGTCTGGGGTGGGGTGTCGTATCTATCCAGAACGTCTGCCAATAGACCAAGAGACCTATCGGGTGGCGGAGGAGCTCCGTCTCGATCCACTCTTGGTAGCAATGAATGGTGGCGAGGATTATGAACTGTTGTTCACTCTCCCTGCCGAATACAATGAGCGTATGGAGGAGCTGGGGGTCTCTGTAATCGGTTACACGACAGCCAAGGAGAAGGGGGCGGTAATCGTAACCTCTGAGGGGACGGAATATGCCATAGAAGCTCATGGTTGGCAAGCCTTTTCTACCAGTGCGTCACCAGAGGGTCAGTAAGAAATCCGTTTAGGGGAGCGAGTCTCCTATCTATCCAGAACAAGCCGTTCCTATATAGGGACGGCTTTTTTCTGGTATGGGAGCGAAGGGGCACGGTAGTACCTATTGATGTAGCACCTTGAGAAGCCTTCTTGCTCCGTCCGAGGTTTCGATACTGTCCTAAAAAAGTGTGTAAGCTCCACTTTTAGTAACTTGGTGTTG
>CAUUCP010000050.1:0-13918 GCA_963543925.1 uncultured Bacteroidia bacterium
TAAGCCCTCCGTCCAGAGTAATCCCATTCCCATCCTTGACCTTGATCTCCAAGTCAACCTTCCGGAAATCAGAGAAATAGCCGTAGAGGGCATCCGTATCTCCACTCCCATTCAAGACCCCGAGCTGGAAGACGTTAGACTCGTTCACTAACCGATAAGAGACCAAATTCCCCGAGTTGTCAGCGACAGAAAACGCCCATTCTTTGATATCATCCGTTTTTACAGATATCCACTTCCACTTCTTTATCGCAGGATTTGGACTCGGGAAATCCTGCCAATTGGCAAGAGTGTTGATATACTTGAGGATCTTTGCCTCAGGGATGGTAGTCGAATTTTCATTAATCTCCTGAAATCCACCACCTCCTACCGATTTATAGAGTTTGAATTTCCCAATCGACTGATAGGCAGGCTTGTTATCGATATGAAAAGCAGCAATATTGAGCATGAGTGGGAATTTTTCACTCCCCTTTTTCTCCATAGTACGTGCAAAATCGACCTTCTTAGAACCGACACACGTTTCATCGGAGGCCAATGGTGGCACGACCGCTCCTGCCCGTTGCCCCCCACGTGCATCAGCCCCTGACATATGAAATACCTGAATAGGCTTTGTTGCGATAAGAGAGAATACCTCATTAGAATACCCCTCCAAGGAGAACGACTTCTGCTGATTCTTATTCAACGTGATAGACTCGGAAGTCCCATCCTTTCTCTTGAAATTCACCGTGGTTCCATCTTCTGTAGCGACGACATAGACATATTCGTAACCTCTGTGTTTATAAATACCTCGGATAATTCCATAATTCAAGCCAGCCACGTTGTTGGGAATCAACTGATCCATAATCATATCAGGATTCGGCCCACTCAATAACTGCTCTTGATAAGAAATCACAAGCTTTCCCTCCGAATACTCCTTATCACCTACCTTCTTTAAGGAGCGCACGTAGGATCCATCGAGCGTCTCACTAGCCCGACGAGATGTTTGATACGATTCTTCCTCAATACATTGATCGATATCACTACCCTTTCTCTCTGCATAAGGGGTCACGATACAACTCTGCCCCTTATCGAGATAGACATAATAGGTGCCCGCTGGGAGGACAGCCCCCCATTTATGATACGGGATTCCCCAAAAATCCTTTTTATGGGTATGATAGCCTCTCGTATTACACCATATCGGCCTTTTAACCGTAATTTCCACCATCGTACTGTCCCTAGTAGCCGTAATATTGAAGGAGCGATACGGAGAACAGTTCATATTGAAATAACGACGATCATTCAAATAGAGATTGGTCTGCATGGGTATAGAGAACTCCGTTCCCTCGGCGGCCTCGCCTTTGAGGACCATGAGATCTCGATTGGCATCACAGGCTACCTCTAGATAAGCTTTGAATGGAGTCTCGTCGGTAAAGTTACCAGCAGCATCTACCGCATAGAGATGCACCCCCTTGTTGGTACGATTAAAATAGGTCGGTGTAGAAGAAATGTTCGGTTTGATCTTCCCATTCTTAATCTGCAAATCGGTCTCCGACCAGTCAAGGACATTTTCTATATACTTGCAGTAATCGCTCGGAGCTACGATATGCAAATTTCCATAGGACGTACTAAAATTTCCGTTTCCTCTGGTCGTAGGTTGTGCAAACCAATCTTTATTCGGTTCAGAACCAGAGCCATGAATCGTAAGGGGGATCTTAATTTTACCTTCTGATGGGATAACAAAAGTACCTTTCGGAGCTAAAGAGGAGGTTTCAGCAGGCATTTCCAACTTGACATACGTAGTTTGAGGTTTAGTAGCCGCCAAATGCAAGTAAACCTGTACCTTACCATCCCAGACGTGTCCACGGGTAACCTCCGGGACATCGAACCAGAAACTGGAAGAGACCTGTGCCCAGAGCGAGGAGCTGGTGGACACAAAAGTCAATACAAAAAACAATACCCACAAGAATATGCGCCCAGCGAGATGATGCTTGGTGCTTTCAGCAAAAGACGATATCGGTAACATCTTATCACTGTTTTTAGAATCGTGGTTATTCTGTCGTTTTCGTTAGTCGTTGCAAGTTACTACTTTTTCCAACATCCCTATACTCACCGTCAAGAAGAAAGTGACCAACGAGGATTCTTAACGCACGACCTAAAGATTATTATGGATAACAATAAACTCTTTTACACTAAGCGTGCGCTTTTTGCAAAAGGGTACGTAGGCGCTCCTTACGGGCACGGCGCATCGGACTATCGCGCGGTAAAGAAATTTCTCCCGCAGCAAACGCATCTAAACGCGCGCGATCTATGAGAATCTCCGAGTGGAGACGCGTTTCAGGAGCTCGTACATTCCACGGACAGACCTCCTGACACCCATCACATCCGTAGGCCCACCCATGCAACGAAGCCGCCTCCTCGGGTGTAAGCTCACTCTTCTTCTCTATGGTGAGATAGGAAATGCAACGTCGCGCATCCATCTGCCCATTCCCCAGCAATGCCCCTGTCGGACAGGCATCTATGCAACGACGACATGAGCCACAACGATTCTTCAGCACGCCACCAGAGGTTGGTTCGACATCGATGTTTAGTAGCAAAGAACCTATAAAAGTGAATGAACCCAAACGTGGGGAGACGAGTAGCCCGTGTTTTCCGATCCATCCGAGCCCACTACGCAGCGCCCAATAGCGATCAAGAAAAGGAGCGGAATCTACCACAGCACGCCCCTCTACGATCCCCCCCACCTCATTCTCTTGCTCTACCTCCTTTTTCAATAAAGCAAGAAGGTGATAGAGTCGCTCCTTGAGTATCAAATGATAGTCACGCAAGACGGCATAACGGGAGACTCGCGGCGGCTGCGACCAGACGCCCTCCCCCTTTTGATGGTAGGAGAGTAGGCAAGAGATCACGGACTTTACTCCGGGGAAGAGCTTTTCTGGGTCGAAACGGAGATCGAGGTTGCGTGCGAGATACTCCATCTCGCCATGGCTTCCAGCGGCCAACCACTCAAGATAACGTTCGCGCCCCTCAGTAACAGGCTCTGCCATGGAGACCCCGACATCATCTACGCCACAAGAGAGGGCTAAAGCACGAAGACGCGCGAAGGAGAACACACCGCTAGCCCCGTAACTTCCCCATCGCCTCTCGCACGGCCTCTTCCAATCCAGCAGGGTTCTTTCCCCCCGCGGAGGCAAAATGCGCCTGTCCGCCACCCCCACCACCAATGAGCTTACCTACCGCTTTCACGATAGCGCCTGCGGCTGGTGCACCTGCGTTCACCAACGCCTCGCTCATGCAAACAAGAAGAAGCGGTTTGCCATCGCAAAGGGAACCTAAAACGACCCCGACCTTCGGTGCGAGAGTACAAAGACGCGTTCCTATTTCTCGGAGATCATCTGCTGTCAGATCTTTCAAAATCGCTTGTACATAGCAGGAATCCCCCTGCCGTTGCGCCTCGGCAAAGAGGCGATCTGCCGCATCATGCAGCTCCCGCAGACGGAGCTGTGCCAACTGCTTTCGCAAGCTTTCATTTTCTTCGTGAAGGTGTTGCACAGCCCCCAGCGCATTCCCCTGTGCATGTAGCAAGTCATCTATCGCCCCGAGCGTATCACTCATCTCATAGTCTCGACGCTCGGCAGCACTCCCCACTACGGCTTCTATACGGCGAATCCCTGCGGCTATCGCCCCCTCTGAAACAATGCGGAAAAGCCCAATCTCTCCTGTATTCTCTACATGCGTACCACCACACAGCTCGACGGAAGGGCCAAACTGTAAGACACGAACGCGATCTCCATACTTTTCCCCAAAGAGCGCCATCGCGCCTAATTGCTGCGCCTCTACAATGGGGACACTCCTCCGCTCATCGCGCCCAAAACAATGACGCACGAGATCGTTTACACGCACCTCGACGGCACGAATCTCCTCAGGGGTCATCTTTTGGAAGTGCGAGAAGTCAAATCGCAAGCGATCGGGCTCGACCAGTGACCCTCGCTGCTCAACATGAGCGCCCAGCACCTGCCTCAACGCATAGTGCAAAAGATGGGTTGCTGTATGATGCGCAGTGATACGCGCACGCCGCTCCGTATCGACATGTGCTATAAAATCCGCCTCTGGCTTTTCGGGCAAATGGTCGACCTGCACGACGGGCAAACCGTGTTCCTTGGTACATCCCAGTACTTGAAGCCTGTCATGCGTTGAAGACAAGAAACCCGTATCGCCGACCTGTCCCCCCTGTTCAGCATAAAAAGGTGAACGATCAAGGACGAGCTGATAGAGGTCACTCCCCTTCTTATTCGAGACGGTGCGCATCCGCAAGATGCGTACTGAGGCCTCGAGATCATCGTAACCAATAAACTCGGTATTGGCACCTTCGCGTACCACAAACCAATCGCCCGTCACCGTTTCGGCAGCACTTCGCGAACGGGCTTTTTGCTCTGCCATGCAACGCTCAAAGGCTGGGACATCGACTTGCATCCCTTTTTCGCGCAACATGAGCTCGGTCAGATCCAAGGGGAAGCCATAGGTATCATACAATTTGAAAGCGGTCTCCCCGTCCAACAAGGCGCTCTTTCCCGAGGCAAGCTCCCCAATCTTCTGTTCCAAAAGATGAATGCCAGATTCGAGTGTACGCAGGAAGGCTTGTTCCTCCTCTCGGATGACACTCTCGATAAGACGCTGTTGCGCAGCCAGCTCGGGATAGTAGCTCCCCATCTGTTTGATAAGGGTAGGGACGAGTTGGCACAAGAACGGTTCTCGGAAACCGAGGAAAGAGTAACCATAACGCACGGCGCGACGCAGGATTCGTCGTATGACATAGCCAGCCTTGTTGTTCGAGGGGAGCTGTCCGTCGGCAATTGAAAAGGCGACGGCTCGTACATGGTCTGCGACCACGCGTAGTGCCACGTCGGTGGGTTCGCTTTCTCGGTACTTGACGCTGGAGAGTTCCGAGATACGGGCGATGATATCTTGAAAGATATCGGTATCGTAGTTGCTTTTTTTACCTTGGAGCACACGACAAAGGCGCTCGAAGCCCATCCCCGTGTCCACGTTCTTTGCAGGGAGCGGATCGAGTGAGCCATCCGCCTTGCGATTGAACTGCATAAAGACCAGATTCCAGATTTCGATGACCTCGGGGTGATCCTTATTCACGAGCTGTGCTCCTGGGGTTATTGCTCGCTCGGCAGGGTCTCGTAGGTCGATATGGATTTCGGAACATGGACCACAGGGACCCATGTCTCCCATCTCCCAAAAGTTGTCCTTGGCATTTCCATAGAGGACACGCTCAGCGGGCACATGTTCGAGCCAATAGGTACGCGCCTCGTCGTCTGGTGCGAGCCCGTCTTTAGGCGATCCCTCGAATACAGTGACGTAGAGGCGTTCCTTTTCTATACCGAGCTTCTCCGTCAGAAGTTCCCATGCCCATGCTATGACCTCCTTCTTGAAATAATCGCCGAAGGACCAATTGCCGAGCATCTCAAACATCGTATGGTGGTAGGTATCGTGCCCCACCTCCTCTAGGTCGTTTTGCTTTCCAGAGACACGCAAACACTTCTGCGAGTCACACAGACGGAGAGCCTCGGGCTTTCGGTTACCGAGGAAGATATCCTTGAACTGATTCATGCCCGCATTGGTGAACATAAGGGTAGGGTCGTCCTTAATCACCATGGGTGCTGAGGGGACAACTTGGTGTCCTTTGCTACGGAAGAAATCAAGAAAAGCAGCACGTATGGCAGCAGAATCCATCTCCAACGGTATTTTTTAGAAAAATGACGTGCAAAGATACAAAAGTCGTAGGAGTGTAGCAAACTGGTGCGAAAGCTACCACACACTCCCCCACAGAGAGAATAAACCTCCGCATCCCCCCTCTTCCCCCTGTTCCTTCTTTGTCACAAAAAAAGGTGCGACACACCAAATCGGATGCCACACCTTCTCTTAATCATAACACAAAACGCAGAAAACGCTTGTTGCAAAGCAACCACCCCACTTTTGGGGAGGTCAATATCTAAAACATGAACTGGAATCCTACCATAAATGGTGCGAAGCTATAGCCTGAGTGATTGACACCCAAGCCCATGGTCGTCTCAGAGGTCACCGTGGTCGTCTCTCCAAACTTGGAAGAACGACTAGAGTACATCACTCCAAAACGCGCCACATTAGCCGTAGCTAGCAATGCAAACGAATCGGATAGGCTGTAACGCAAACCAGGAACCACTTGCAAACCAATGTTAAAGAGACTTGGACCGTCTGTAGAGGTTTTCTTACCATCAATTTCTACAGCCACCCCCGTGGAACCGAAAGAAACGGGCACTTGCGCATCAAAGAAAAGTTTGAGACGATCACTCCCCAACGCGAAATAGCGTAGGTAGGGCATAATACGGAAAGTGAATGTAGAGTTCGTTGTTTTTGTCTTCGTAGGAAGAAGTGATCCCGCTCCAGGCGTGGTAGAAAGCCCTGTATTTGATGAATAATCCACTCCGATTTGTCCACCGACCGCGAGGGCATCACTCAAATTGTAGGAAAGTCCTGGCAAGAGAGTAAAATTGAAGTCAGAATTTTCTTCCGCACCAGAATAATATCGAAGCCCCAACTGTCCACCAATTGCCAACTGTGCAAAGGCTGATCCACAAGCCATTACACTCAAAACGACGAGTATCAAAAAACTTTTCTTCATTTCTCCGTACTATTACTACGAGGTTTAAGTATTGCGCAAATGTACTCCTTTTACGCAAAGGAGCAAAATTTAGTGACAAACTCGCGCGAAACCTCTGTATTCCTCCCTAGTCAGGACTTGTTACATCAATTCTTCCTCTGTCCTATTCTTCGCAAAACGGGCAAGACGCGCAGCAATATTAGCATCGAAAATAGGCGAGAGAATGATCAACGTCACGGCGACCAAGATAAGCACGACCCCGATCCCAATCTGAAAAGTAAACGGTTCGCCAAAGACGATCATGCCCACCACGAGCGCCGTCAACGGTTCCATAGCCCCGAGCACGGAGGTGAGCGTCGAACCGATACTCTTGATCGAATACATCAACGCCAAATTCGACAGCAAGGTTGGGAGCAGAGCGAGAAGCGTCAAGTTCAGCCACGCCCACGCCGAGGGGACAATATGTAGCCCGTCGCCACCGATGATGCTATGTATCACAAAGTAGACATTACTACACAGTAGCGCGTAAAAAGCAAGCTTGATATTATTACGCTTGCGCAAGACCGTAACATTATTCACCATCACGATATAGAGTGCATAGGCGAGTCCGGAGAGGAGGACCATAATGATGCTGGCTGGCGTAGCATTGCCTGTTCCCCCGCCACGCCCGATACTCAGGAGCGAGATTCCGGTGAGCGCCAGCACGATAGCCACTATTGTAAAACGCGAGGTTTTCTGTTTGAAAAAGAATGCCATAATGACAGTCACAAAGACAGGATAGAGGAAGTGGAGCGTGGTGGCCACCCCGGTACTCATGGTCTCGTAGCCCTGAAAGAGCAAGGTGGCCGAGCCGTAGTAACAAAGTCCCAACAACATACACCACCCCAGCGCCTTGCGAGAGATATGAAATGGGATACGCAATGCCAACATCAGGAGCGCCATCGCCCCGGATGCGATGAGCATTCTGTAGATCAGGATATTATTCACACTCATCCCCGCCGCCATCACAGGGACGGTAAACAGCGGTAACATACCAAAGGTGGCCGAGGAGGCCATCCCCGCAAGAAACCCACGGAAGTTGAAAGGTTTTGCCATGAGAGTAGTACGCTAAAAGGAGACCCTGCCCTGCTCCTTATTCTTGATCACCGTACCCGTGATCGGCACTTTGAGCTCTTTTTGCTTCGGGTCGTTGGAAAGGATGGTGACGGTACGGCTGATGGTCTGCAATTTGGGTTCCACGCGAAAATAGACCTGAATCTCCCCCTCCTTGCCTGGCAAGATAGGGGCTCGGGTATAATCCTTGATGTCCGTACCACAACACCCAGAGACCTTCTGGAGGATGAGCGGTACTGTTCCATCATTAAACACTTGGATTTTCACACGCCCCGTGGCATCGTCAATCTTGCGCACCTCGATCTCTCCAAGATTGACCTCTCCTGGTTCTACACGCAACGTAGCTTCTTTTTTTTCTGCAAAAAGGGTTGTGGTGGATAGGAGCATTGCTCCCGACAAGAGTACTGTTCTGAAAAAGCTAAGTATCATATACACAATCTCCTCCTTTGTTACCTAACAAGTGTGTGCAAAAGTCGTGCCGCGCTTCCACTTCAGACGCGTATAGTAAACGCCACCAAGCCTTCCACGATCCCCAAGAGAAAGAGTCCTAAGAATAAGCACCCTTTTCTCCCGAGCTCGCATACGACTACAACGGGTAAACGTTCCCACTTCATTTTCGTTGCGCACAGCTCGTGTTGAGACGCTGATGAAAAAACGATACTGTCCCAAAAAAGTGTGTAAGTGTAACAGAATCTGGTAGGCGATCGGGGGGAGATAAAGCTTTATATATTCCTAAATATACTAGGATACCTACGGGGGAGGATAGGGTAGATCTGGAGTAATGTCATTTTGTCATCCTTTGTCAGTCCTTCTAGAGTACTTGTAGAGTACTTGTAGAGTACTTGTAGAGTACTTGTAGACCCTGTGTATTCGGTGGGAAAATAGCCCCTATTATAATGTATTCCATTATTTCTATATCAGTATTATCTAGTAAGATATATAGAATACTTATTTATGATTTCATAAAGTGGTAATATGTCATGTGGGGAGAAAGAGCGGGCGGTAGACGGAGAAATAGACTGCCTGTTACACACTTTTAACAGACCGTATCTTCATGAGTCGTGTAAATCACCAAACGTTGCCCGCCCTCCACAAGGTCGGCAAGAAGTGCCGCTATCTCGGCTCGCGCCTCACGATCTAGGTGTGCTAGGGGTTCGTCCAACAACATGATTTTTGCTTGTTGTGCTAGGGCGAGGGCAATCTTAGCACGCTGTCGCTCGCCATCACTCAGCGTAGCAACACGTCTTTTTTCAAACCCGAGGAGTCCCGTACGGGTGAGGGCAATGGAGATCGCCTCGGTATCGGCAACGGAAAAGGGAGGAGAAAACAGTCGTCTTTTTTCTCTCCAAGGCCAACGCGCCAAGCCGAGGAGTTCTTCCACGCTCGTTTCTGGAGCTACCTGCAATCGCGTAGGGGTATAACTGATCCATTGTGCTCGTAGGCGAGGTGAAAGAGAAGAGGCATCGGTCGTACCCAACCAAATCTTACCACGCAAGGGGGGGATAGCACCACACCATGTTCGCAATAAGGTACTTTTGCCACTCCCATTCCGCCCGACAATGGCGATGAGCTCTCCTGAAAAAAAAGATTCCTCGACCTGCAATAATGGTGGTTGTGAAGGATAACCGATCCACAGCCCCTGACTGCGCAAAAGGGGACTAGAAGGAGAAGGACTCCCTTGTCGCAAAAACTCCATTTAACGAACGTTCTTTTTACCAAGCACCATTTGTAATACCAAAGGAATCCCCAAGAGGGCTAACATCGCATTGAGTGGGAGGGCAACCCATCTGGCAAAAAGCGAGGAGAGGATATCGACCGCGAGCATACCACATGCGCCGAGTAAAGGGGTCATCCACAGGAGGATACGGTGGTCTGCCGAGTGCATAAAACGACGTGCAAGATAGGGAATGGCAATACCGACAAAGCCTATCGGTCCGCAAAAAGCCGTGGTCGTACCAGCGAGCAATCCTGTAGCCAGAAAGAGGAGACCGTAGGTGCGACGTACCTCTAGCCCGAGGGTTGTAGCGTGCGCAATGCCTAGTTGTAGGAGATTGAGGGCAGGCGCACAGGCATAGCCGATCCCCCATCCCAGCAACGTGGCAAGGGAGAGTATGAGCAGCTCCTGCCCTTGGACGCCAGCCAGACTTCCCATAGTCCAGACGACGAAGTTGCGTAAGGCGGCATCAGCACTCATGGCTTGTAGTAGCGTAACCCCAGCTGCACACCCGACACTCAGGAGCAATCCGACCACCAAGAGCGCATAGCGCGACTGGGTTCGTTGGGCAACCAGGAGCAAGATCAGCAAGACCCCGGCTGCACCTAGGGAGGCTGCTCCTGCGACCCCCAAGGGGATGGTAGCTACCCAATACGCTCCGCCGAGCATCAACACAAGGGCACTGCCGAGGGAAGCCCCAGAGCTAATCCCGAGCACGTAGGGGCCCGCCAAGGGGTTCTGAAAAAGGCTTTGCATGAGCAGTCCGCTTGTAGGAAGGGCAACTCCTACCAAGAGTGCTGTAAGCATCTTTGGCAATCGATAGTCCCAAAGAATCGTACGGACAGTCTCATCGACCTCTCCTGCAAGGAGTCCCCGCACGACATCAGCAACGTCCAGCGACACAGTACCGAAGAGCAGGTCAGCCAGTGCAAGGAGTACAAGCAAGAGAAAAAGGAGCAGGCGCGCCAAGGTCATGCCACCCCTAGGCGCGTGTCATAGCGGCGATAGCGGCCACGGGATCTGGGTCATTGAAGACGGCGTTCCCTGCAACTAAGACGTCGGCACCTGCGGCGTAGAGTGTAGCGGCATTGGTTCGGTTGACGCCACCATCCACCTCTATCAATAGGGAGGGATTGAGACGGTCGGCCATCGTTCGCAGGGCACGGATTTTTTCCACTGCGTTGGGTATAAAGGATTGTCCCCCAAAGCCTGGGTTGACGCTCATGACGAGCACGAGGTCGGTATAGGGAAGGATGTACTCGAGCGCCGCAACTGGGGTATGCGGATTGAGAGCAACCCCTGCCAGAGCGCCCAACTCACGGATGCGAGAAAGGGTACGGTGGAGGTGCGTACAAGCCTCGTAATGTACGGTGAGGACATGGAGTCCGAGTGCTACGAAGCGTTCAAGATAGCGATCGGGCTCTACGATCATGAGGTGTGCATCAAGCTTTAGTCGCTGCACCTGTTTCGCGACTTGTGCGATGACTGGGAAACCAAAGGAGATGTTAGGCACAAAAGAGCCATCCATAACATCTAGATGAAGCCAATCGGCGGGGCTTGTTTCAAGCCGATCGATCTCGTCAACGAGATGTAAAAAGTCAGCCGAAAGGAGGGAGGGGGAAACGGTCGTAATGCGTTGTGTCATTCTACCACACTATTTTCGTTTTCTAGTATGCTTAAAGCCTGTTTTAGGACTGTTTGGTATTGTTCGTAGGAGTAACCTTTTTGATAGGCAAAACGGGAGAGTTTAGCGCGAACGGGAGAGGAGAGAGGCAACGCCTCTTTGCGTATACGAGGTAAGAGGAGGAATAGGAGCCTATCGCCCTCCGCCTCGCCCTCCGCTTGCTCCGCGAGCTCCCTCTGTAGCCCTTCTAGCACTGCGGCACGAATGCCATGCTGGTAGCGGAGATGGTAAAGAATCTTAGCAGCCCCCCAGTGTGCAAACGAAGACTGGTCGTGCCAGTAGGCTCTTGCGAAACGTTCCTCGGAGAGGAATCCCTCGTCAGAAAGCTGGGAGAGGAGTTTATCCGCCACGAGCTCTGTCGCCCCCCACGAGAGGAGTTTCTTCTTCATAGCTAGGGGCGAGTACTCTCTTCGTGCACAGGCTAGTGCAGCCCACTCGTGTAGTACGTCGGGGTCGTTAGACGTTTTCATGTGGGGTGGGGTAGGCTTGGCTGGCAAAGACATAGCGTGGCTTTCCCTGCAAGTCGTTGTAAAGCATTACATTTTGTAAACCTTCTTCTTCAAAAAGAAGACGCACGGGGTCGGCATAGGTTTCGTGTACCTCGCAGGCACAGACGCCGCCGAGTTGTAGACCTTGTAAAGCCAGCTCGGCTAAGCGCCGATACGGACGCAAGGGGTCTTGGTCGGGAACAAAAAGCGCGAGCGCAGGCTCGTAATCGCGCACCCGAGGAGCGAGGGTCGCCGCCTCGTGTTCTGGGATATAGGGGGGATTAGAGACCATAAGCATATAGTGTGCCGAGCGCGGTTGCCAAGTATAGAGATCGGCTTCTTGAAAAGTGACGTGCGCATGGAGTCGTTGGGCGTTCTCCTTGGCAATAGCGAGGGCTTTGGGCGAGACGTCTATCGCAGCAACATTGAACGCAGGACATTCAAGAGAAAGCGTAATCGCTATTGCACCAGAGCCCGTCCCAATATCGATCACATTCTTTTGTGGGCAAGAGGAGAAATCCAGTTCGAGGATCTTCTGGCACAGTCCCTCAGTCTCGGGACGCGGGATAAGGACGTCGGGGGTCACACGGAGGGGATATCCATAAAACTCCGTTTCTCCAAGAAGATACTGTATCGGTGCTTGCCGTGCGAGTCCGTCGAGGATTGGCGCAAGACGTTCGTTCGTTCCGCAAGGTATGGGAGTATCAGGATTATTGAGAAGCTTGTAATAAGGAATTCCCAAAAGGTATTCGACGATTAAGCGGTAATGACTCACCTGTTCTTCTGTAGGTAGTAAGCGGCTCAGTTGGGAACGGAGGAGGTTGGCAAACGAGCTGTAGGTTTCCATTTCCTTTTTTACTACATTTGCACAAAGGTAACCAATATGGAAGAGACGCGAGATCAACAGGAATTGGATCAGATCTTTATGGGGCGTGCCATAGAGATCGCACGGAATGGTCTTGGACACGTGGCACCGAACCCGATGGTGGGGGCAGTCTTGGTGTCTGGGAACAAGATTGTGGCAGAGGGATACCATGCACAGTATGGTGGTCCACATGCCGAGATAATGGCATTTTCGCAAGCCGATGCCTTAGGGGCTCACCTTGATGGGGCAACGCTTTATGTGACCCTCGAGCCTTGCACACACACGGGAAAGACTCCTCCTTGTTGCGAAGCAATAGCAGCGCGTCCCATCCGACGGGTTGTAATAGCGACCCTAGACCCTAACCCTCAGGTACATGGCAAAAGTCTGGAGCTGCTACAAGCTGCTGGAAAAGAGGTCACAGTAGGCGTGTTGGAGGAGCAAGCGCAGGAGCTAGATCGTCGTTTCTTCACCTTCCATCAGAAGAAGCGTCCTTACATCATATTGAAGTGGGCGCAAACCTTAGATGGTTTCATAGATTCTACGCGTTCGCCCGAAGAACCGCCTCGGTGGATAACGAACCGAAAGAGTCAAATGCTGGTACACAAATGGCGTAGCGAGGAGATGGCGATCCTCGTGGGTACCAACACCGCACTGCGTGACAACCCGCAACTGACAGTTCGTTACTGGAACGGGCGCAATCCGTTGCGTGTGGTATTGGATCGTAAGTTGCGCCTCCCTAGGGCATTGCATCTGTTTGATGGTTCGACGCCGACGTTGGTCATCGCAGGCAACAATCTGCAAGCTGCGACGCGCGAGGCAGAGTTCCATGACATCCCGAATACCGAGCTACTTCAAGTAGACTTTATGAAGGGTTTAGATGGAATCTTGTTGAGTGAGCTACGGAAGCGGAATGTAACCTCGCTCATCGTGGAGGGCGGCACGACGTTATTAAACAACTTCCTAAAGAATGGTTGGTGGGATGAGGCACGCGTGTTCGTAGGAAACCAGTTCTACCGCGATGGCGTAAAGGCTCCTGAACTACCAGAGGGTTTCCACTACTCGTACCGAATTGACGAATGTCAATTGCATACATTCCGCAATCCCAATCCGAGGTAGAAATCCGCAATAGACGAAGAAGGCGATAGCATCCTCTTTGAGACACTCCGAATAGCCATAGTAACGGTTATTCGGAGTGTTTGTATTATCGCTTCAACAAAGGTTTAGTGTGTCCTCCCCTACCAGCAAACTCCGACAAGGTAGGGAGTATCTAAGACAAAGGGGAAAGAAGACAAGGGAAAGACATAGACAGTATCCAAGGGGTAACTCCCACACACACACAATAAAAAAACTCCCTCCCCTCCGATTGACCCCTTGCCCCAAAGAGCCTATCGGAAGGGAGGGAGTTACTTCTCTTCTCCTTATTCTCTTTTCT
>CAUUCP010000051.1:0-13894 GCA_963543925.1 uncultured Bacteroidia bacterium
TCAACACCAAGTTACTAAAAGTGGAGCTTACACACTTTTTTAGGACAGTATCGTAAGTCCCGTCCTTCCTAGGAGTAAAGACGTAGGGATGTTCCGCATCCGAGACAGTGAACCTCTTATAGCTCTCCACATTTCCATTCTCATCCTTGATCTTCATCAAGTAGTCTTTTCCTACGATGGGAATCTTCAACTCCTTACCTGCCTCTCCTTTCCACTTGGTGATGAACGGGCGCTTCGTTCCCGACTGGGCAAATACCCCCGACACGCCCCCCACACACAGCAATGTCACGAGTGCTACTACGATATTCAACGTCTTTCTCATGATCGTCAATAGTTTACATTAAGAATGAGGCAAGTCCTCAAAAAAAACGTTAATGCAAAATAGCGCGTAGCAGGGGAGTAGGGCGCGCATACCCCAAAAGGCAGACAGGGACTGGGCTCGAAGGGGATAAAAAATATTTTCGGTAATTCTCGCAGAAAGGCTATAACAGGGGTAAATCCCCCTCTTTTTCGCCCCCATATCGCTAGGAAAAGGAGGGGATTTTCGATACTCCTTCTTTGAAAGACACTGCCCATAAAAGTGGGTAACAGGCGGTCTATTTCACTGCCCACCTTCCACTCCCTCTCCCCCCCCCATTCCATACCACCTCTTTAGGAAATCCTAAAGCGCTATTATTATACGATAAACTAAATAATAGAGTGTAGGAATAAAGGAATACGTCTATAATATGGGCTATTTTTCCACCGAATTTACAGGGGGAACATAGACTCTACACCGACTCTACATAGACGGAACAGCGAGGGAACAAGCGGGGAACAACGACTCTACACCCATTCTACCCCGCTCCACCCCGTGGGTCGCCTAGCATATTCAGGAATATATAAAGATTTATCAGCCCCCCGATCGCCCACCAGCTCCCGTGCCCCGTATCCACTCTTGGGGGACGGCATCGCTTACAGCTGGCTTGCGGCTCTTTATGTTCACCTCGAACAACCTACCTTTGTTCTAGAATACAGTGGGTAAGATGAACAGAGGAACACGCAAGCGAAAGTGGATTTGGGGGATAATTGCCGGAGGTCTACTCTTGATACTGATAGGAGGAGGCCTCTTCTACAGATATTACGATATCTATTTCAAAGGGTGCGTAGCCTTCAAAGAGTCCGAGCGACAACTTCGGATACCACGCAATACGACATTCGACGAATTAGCCTCCTTGCTGGTCGAAAACAACATCGTCGATGACGTACACCTCCTAAAGGCATTCGCGCACTTGAAAGGTTATGATACGAAAACCTACTCGGGCGCCTACACGATTCGCAGAGGCGTCTCCCTACGCAATTTAATGCTTCTTCTTGTTTCACGTCAACAGACACCCGTCAAACTCGTCGTCCCAAGCGTACGTACCACCGAGGAACTCGCCGGACGCCTCGCACGACAGATAGCCATCGATTCCTGCGAACTTCTTGCTTACCTCCACGACCCCGCCACTGCCCTACTGTACGATTTCTCCCTTGAAACCTTCCCAGCCATGTTCGTTCCTAATACCTACGAGGTCTATTGGGATATCTCTCCAGAACGTCTTTTGACTCGCCTCCATCGCGAGTACAACGCTTTTTGGACTGCAGAACGTCGCGCTTGTGCTCAACGACTGGGGTTGTCATTAACCGAGGTTTCAACTCTCGCATCAATCATCCAAGAAGAGGTGCTACACAACGAAGAACTCCCTAAGATAGCTCGTGTTTACCTCAACCGTTTGCGTATCAATATGCCCCTGCAGGCTTGCCCGACGGCAAAGTTCGCTGCTGGAGATATGAGCCTCTCGCGTGTCCTCTATGTCCACACCCAGATAGAATCTCCCTACAACACCTACAAGAATCTAGGATTACCCCCTGGCCCCATCCGCTATCCATCGATAGCTGCCATAGATGCGGTATTACATCCTTCCGAGCACGACTATCTTTTCTTTTGTGCAAAAGCCGATTTCAGTGGCTACCACAACTTCTCGCGTAGTGCTGCACAGCACGCACAGTACGCACGTCAGTACCAAAAGGAGCTAGACAGAAGACGCTAGGTTTAAGATAAGAACTAATATAAATTGCGGCAGTTTACTACCTTTGCGTAGATAATGATAAAAGCTGTTTGCAATGGAACAACGTCTAGAAACCCGTCATTCTGTTGGAGCGAGTGAGAATACCAAGGACACGGTGCGCAATATTTTTACGCAATATCTTGTGCAAAAGGGACATCGTAAAACCCCCGAGCGTTTTGCCATACTGGATGAGATCTATTCTCGCGAGGGGCACTTCGATATTGAGACGTTGTACATCTTCATGAAGAACAAGAACTATCAGGTCAGTCGTGCGACCCTCTACAATACGATAGAGCTCTTGTTAGATTGTGGGCTGGTGATTAAACATCAGTTTGGCAAGAATATGGCGCACTTCGAGCGTGCCTATGAGTGCAAACAGCACGACCACCTCATCTGTACCCAGTGTGGTAAACTCATCGAGTTCTGTGACCCTCGAATACAGGAAATACAAGATTCGGTTGCCGAACAACTGCATTTCCGTGTGGCACACCACACTCTCTACTTCTACGGGATTTGCGAAGATTGTTTGAAAGAAACGCAGGGCTAGGTTCGCGCACCATCGCTTCAGAACGAGCAAGTCTATTTCTCCAACAAGTACTAACTTAGTCGCAGAAATCGTGCCCCTACGGGTCGTTCGTAGGGGCAGGTAATTTGACGTCTATGCAAAACAGAAACGGTGAGCACGCCGCGCAGGTCGACGTGCTATTAGGATTACAGTGGGGCGACGAAGGAAAAGGGAAGGTCGTCGACGTTTTGGCACAAAACTATCAAGTGATAGCACGCTTCCAAGGAGGACCGAACGCTGGGCACTCCCTCGTCTTTGGTAAGCAGAAGTTTGTACTCCACACGATACCAAGTGGTATATTCCGACCCGGGGTGCGCAATATCGTCGCCAGTGGCGTGGTGGTAGATCCAGTTTCTTTTCTTCAAGAGGTGGAGGTATTGACTAAGGTGGGGATTGACGTTCCTGCGAAGCTGGTGCTATCTCGCCGCGCAAACCTGATACTTCCCACACACAAGCTCCTAGATGCGCACTATGAAAAGGCAAAGGGAAACCAGAAGATCGGCTCTACACTCAAAGGGATTGGTCCCACATATACCGACAAGATAGCCCGTAACGGTCTTCGGATCGGGGACGTTGAGCAGCCAGACTTTGTGGCGCGTTACCGTGCACTCCGCGATCAACATCTCGCCATCTTGGCAGACGACACTATCGACCACGCCGCACTCCAACAGACGGAGAACGAGTGGTTGCATGCCGCAGCCGAGCTCAAGCGTTTCACACTCGACGATACCGAGTACCTCGTACATGATACCCTCCTTGCGGGTACTAAGGTGCTGGCTGAAGGGGCGCAGGGTACGATGCTCGATATTGACTTCGGCGCGTATCCATTCGTAACCTCCTCGAATACCATTTGCGCAGGTGCATGTACTGGCATGGGGGTCGCACCCTCGCGTATAGGCAACGTATACGGAATCTTCAAGGCGTATTGTACCCGCGTAGGCGCAGGTCCTTTCCCGACCGAGCTACACGATGCTACGGGCGAGCAGATGCGCGTGCAAGGACAGGAGTTCGGCGCTACGACAGGACGGCCACGTCGGACGGGGTGGTTGGATCTTGTAGCGCTCAAGTACGCCATCATGCTCAATGGGGTGACCCACTTGATAATGACTAAGGCCGACGTCCTCTCTAATTTCCCCACCCTGCGCGTCGCCGTCTCTTATGGTAAAGAGGCGCGTATCCCGTATGGCGACACTGATTCCCAAGCTATCCAGTATCGCGACTTCGAGGGATGGCAGTGCGATATCTCTCACTGCAAGCATTACGACGAGCTGCCGCAGCGTCTGAAAGAGTATATCGAATTTATAGAGCAGGAAACTGGGGTTCCTATCTCGATTATCTCGCTAGGACCAGACCGTGCCGACACCCTAATCCGTTAGGCAGTGCCGCCCGCACTTACACTACCTGTACTATCGTTACCCTCCTGTGAACTTCGTATTCGGCAGGAGGGTAATTTGTATACGGTTTATGACACGCTGCGTAATCTTTGGGTGACCCTTACCCCAGAGGAGTGGGTACGTCAGCATGTCCTGAGTTACCTGATTCGTTCAAAAGACTACCCTCTTTCTTCGCTTCAAGTAGAGGTAAAAGTGGTTGTAAACGAACAACCTCAACGCGCCGACATTGTAGCCTATACACGCAAGATGACCCCCTTCCTGCTGGTGGAGTGCAAGGCTGCCCATGTCCCCCTCTCCGAGGAGACGCTCTGGCAAGCACAGATTTACAACCAACTCCTTTGTGCCCCCTATATCGCTTTGTGTAACGGGATGTCAACCCTACTTTTTGCACAGAACAGCGAGGGGGTCGTGTGGTGTGGAGAGGATTTTCCAGCGTTCGGGAAGTAACACCATTGTGGTTACAAAAATATTCCTACCTTTGTGCCGTGAAGTTCGGGGTGTAGCTCAGTCCGGTTAGAGTATACGTCTGGGGGGCGTAGGGTCGCTAGTTCGAATCTAGTCACCCCGACACTGCAGAGGAAGCGATGAAGGTAGCGTACCTACGTCGCTTTTTTTATGTCCTTACGGGAGTAATGGGGGCGCTGAATAGATGAGACACCGCAGGGAAACTCCTCTCAATGTCTACATATTTTCCCTAGGCAGTCGGTTTTCTAATATACCGATGACTTATTTTTCTAAGGACGATATCAGCTTCACTTCGCTCGTTGTACCAAAAGCCCTACCTTTGTCGTATAACAAGCAACAGGCTAGAGGATATTGATGCACGGGAGCGCAACCCAACAAGAGACTCCGAAACAGTGTACCCCATCGAGGGGAGGAAACGTTGTGTGTCGTGCGTTTCACTCTTTTGCTATACAAGGAGTGCTGTTAGGGCTCGTATTTTTGTTTCTCACAGTCTTGCCTCTTTGGGCTCAAAAGAAAGCAGAAGATCCCTATGCCTCCATCACCTCCCTTCTGAAAAGTCGAGCTTTTTACCAAGCAGAGCAAGAGATTGCAAGCCGCCTTGCAACTGGCGATACTGCAAGCCTTCTCCAAGAGTATGCCGCCGAGGTAGCGCTAGCGCGGCATCATGGTCTGGAGGAAGCACAGCACCGTCTAGCGCTGCTGCCCCCTACGCCGCGTCGCCTTTATCTTCTTGCCAAGATACAGACTCTCCGCTACGAGTTTGCGGAGGCGATAGCCACCTACCAAGCCTATGAGCCCGTGGCTGATAAGCTCATCTTTTCTGACATAGAGGCGCAGCAATGCATCATAGAGTGCAAGAATGCGCAACAGCTCTTACAGATCAGCTATAAACCCATACTGTACAGCCAGAGCCTCACCTCTTGGGATTCGATCGCCGAGCATCCGCTCCTCGCACACCTCCCTTATCGTCTAGTACCTTTGCCCGCAGCCCTTTATGGCGAGTTTGATGATGCGCGTATCATGCCTTCAACCTATATTGCTTACCCCGACCAGCTTACCCAAGGGAAGAAGGTCGTCTTTGCCAATCGGATGTCAAAACTCGGACAACGAGATCTCTATGCCACCGAATTGCGGAGTTCGCAACTCTGGTCTCCACCTGCTAGCCTTGGGCAGGTGGTCAATACGTCGTTTGACGAAGCGCTGGGAATCCTATCCCCCGATGGGAATACACTTTACTTCAGCAGTCGAGGACACTACGGTATGGGGGGGTACGACATCTTTCGCACGACTTACGACCCCGCGTTACAACAGTGGAATTCTCCAGAAAACCTCGGTTTCCCCTACAATTCCCCTTATGACGATTACCTTTTGGGCATCCCAGACAATAATGGTCGTATCGTGATAGCATCGACGCGCGGCGTCTCTGTCGATAGTTTACAGCTCTTTATGCTCTCTTACGATCCTGCTCAGTTGGGGGAGCGGCTTGTACTAGCTGGGGCAGATCTCGCGGCACGCTCTTTTTTCTCCTATCCCTCTAGTGACTCTCAGTTGTCGGCATCCGTACTTTCCGAACGAAAAACAGCGGAACAGCAAACGGGGAGAAGTGCTCGCGATGTAGACTCCGACCCCGAGTATCAAGAGGCGCTCCGCCAAGGATATGCGGCACAACGTGCTGCGGATTCGATGCACAAAGACCTCGATATACTTCGTGAAAAGTTGTGGAATGTGAAGACCGTGGAGGATCGAAAACTTTTTGAAGGGCGTGTTGCCAAGCTAGAGGACAAAATGTTGGCAGCACAACGTAATGCAGATATGTATTTTGCTAAAGCGAGCTTAATCGAACAAGAATATATCACGGGGGTTCGCAAGGTATTGAATCAATCTACAGAGTCTGGCGCCTATACGGGAGACGAGCCCGAACACCTACATCAGGCCAAGCCCGCCGCTGCGGTGATGCAACCCGCCGAGCTAAAGGAGTTGGCAGAGATTGCGCGCCAACATCCGTTATTTACCAAAGAGGTTGCGGCCCTCTGGGGGCAGTACAATACGATTCGCCAAATGCTGGAAGACTCGACCTCCTCGACAGTAGATATCAGTAAGGCTGAGCAGGAAGCGGCGCAACAAAGTCAGATTTTCGTAAAGAAGTACGAGGGCAATGTAGACACGCGGCGGCGGATCTTCTCGCAGTGTTTAGCGGTCTCTTACATGAAAGGAGATCGTACTGCTAAGGCGTCAATCTTTGCAGCCGAGGCCAAAGCAAAGGAGTACTATTTACTCGCCAAAACCCTCCTAAACAACAAACAGGTACAGGACGAGGGAGAAACCGAGTTCTTCGCCCTCCTAGCCTCCGAATTGGGCAACCTATACTACGAGGTCGGATTTTCCTATGCCTGGAATATGGAAGCCTATCGCGCCAAGGTGGAGAAACGTATCGAGCGTTTTCAGAAGTTCCTGAGTGTGGAGCATGCCCTCCCCGTGCCTCGCGAGCCGCTAGTCGAACAGACTGTGCCCAGAGAGATACCCCCAGCCACGGGCACGGTGCGTCCTGCGCAAACAGTGACAGCCCCCACCCTCCCCGTACGCCAGATCGCAGAGGGATTACAGATTTTAGACCCTTCGCCTTATACTTCGGAGAGTGAGGTGCCGCGTGACGTCCCACAGCCGCAAGGGGTAATCTACCGTTTGCAGCTAGGGGCTTATTCCAACCCGATAGACCCTGCTCTATTTCAGGGGATGTACCCCATCGTTGCAGAGACGTTGCAGGGGGGAAAAATACGTAAATACTATGCTGGAGCGTTCCGTCTGAAAGAGGAAGCAGATAAGGGAAAACTGGTAACGACGCAGTGCGGGTTTCCCGACGCGTTTGTGGTAGCGTGGTACAATGGACGTCACGTGACCTTAGCACGCGCCCAATCGGTAGAAAAAGTAGAGGTGGTCACAACCGAAGTACAGGACTCGACTCCGACGGCGGGCTTCCGTGTGATCATCGGGGTTTATGAGGGTGCTTTACCCGAGGATGTAGCAGCGACGCTTTCACTCCTTGCCCCAGATAAGGAGTTGATCCAAAATCCTACCGCTGATGGCAAGACCCAGTATGCCGTCGGTTATTACCCCCAGCGTGTCGCCGCAGAGCGTCTGCGAGACAACCTATTGGGGAGCGGTCTGCTTGACGCGCGCGTGGAGTAGCACAGAGTAGCGCCAATCCCCCTTCCACTCGGAAGATTTTTCACCCATAGATTTTTCACCCATAGAATAGTGGATACTGTCCTAAAAAAGTGTGTAAGAATCACTGCAACGGGGGAGAAAAACGGGGAAAATCCGCTTTATGTTTTCTTTAATCCCTTATCCCCAAACAAGGCATGTTCGGAGTACACCAACGCTACACCGACTCTACACGTACTCTACACGTACTCTACACGCACCAAATTAGGTAAAATTACCTACCCAAAAATAGCCCATATTCTATACGTATTCGGCTGTTCTCGTATTCTATTATTTATCTTATCGTATAAAAGTAGAGATTTAGAGTTTCCTAAAGTGGAGTAGGCACTATGTGTATAAAGAACGGGCGTTGGGAGGCGAAATAGGCAGCCTCTTACACACTTTTACGGACAGTACCAGTATTTCCTATTCGCTCTACACCGAGCATTCGTAGCCATTGGTCAATAAGTGCGTGGCTGCGGGATGACCCATCTGTTGAGGTGCTGTATCTTTGTTAGGATTAATTGTCTGTTTATGAAGATACGGTGTTATATCCTTCTACTGAGTGTAGCCCTTTTGTCGCAGATGGGATGGGCAGCCCCCATCACACGTAAGCAAGCCGAGCGTTACGCAGCATTGCATTTCCAACAGACTACCCCTCTACGGGGGGTGCATTCGCTCCCCTTGTTGTATACGAGCAGTGGCGTACCTACGCGTGGCGATAATGAGGGGAAGGACTTTTATGTCTTTGGTAAGCCCTCGGGGGCTGGTTTTGTCGTGGTGGCAGGCGACGATGGGTTGCCTCCTATTCTCGGTTATTCGGATAACAACCTTTTTTCCACACAAGCGCCTCCACCAGAGGTGACCTCTTACCTTGCAGGTTATTCTGCGTGGCTACGGCAGGTAAAAGAGCAGGGAGCTACCGAGGTACTGCGCGAGGCATCCACCCTCATCCCCCCACTTCTACAGGGATTGGTTTGGAATCAACTTGCGCCCTATAACCTTTTGACGCCCGAGGTGGATGGGAGTCATGCGCCCACAGGGTGTGTCGCCACGGCACTGGCCCAAGTGATGCGTTACTTTGCTTGGCCCTTACAAGCGAAACCCTCGGCAGGGACGGGGACAGACCTCGGAGCGAAGCCCTTGGATTGGCACAATATGCCTGACAACCTTACTCTCACATCAACAGATACGCAGAAGCAGGCAGTAGCCTATTTGATGAAGGAGGTGGGGCGTGCTGTGAATATGCAGTACAGTGCCTTGGCGAGCGCCTCGAATACTACCAATGCGTACCGTGCCCTGTTGGAGAATTTCGATTACGCACCCTCGCTCCGCTATGTCGACGCCAAGTATTACTCGCCGCGAGCGTGGCAGGAGCTCATGCTGGCAGAGTTAAAAGCCGCGAGACCGATCTTTTACACAGGGTCTACCTCCACGGGTACTGCGGCACACGCCTTTGTGCTTGATGGGTATGATGGCAATGGGTATTTCCACGTCAATTGGGGATGGGGGGGACTTAGTGATGGTTACTTCTTACTCTACCACCTCGTCCCAGGACAACAAGGAACCGGCGGATCGTCTACCGAGGGGTACAGTATCCTCAATGACGCGATTGTAGGTTTTACGCCCTCGGTTTCCTATACGGGTACAGCGCCTGAGGCGAGTTATGTGGCAGACGATCTCTTTGTGGTGGACGAACATGTGGGAGAGTCTATGACAACGCAGCGCCTCCCTGTCAAGATTCTGAGTCTTGCCAATACAACCCTGAGTGCTGTACGCGTAAAGTCTGCGATTGCGATTGTCAATGACAGGGGGGAGGAAAAAGGACGTTTTCTAACGGAAGAGGAGGCACGCCCCATTGCAGGGAGTACCGTGATCGGTGGGCAGGAGGTGAACGTGGATTTTTCTCACCTCCCCGACGGGGTATATACCTTGCGTCCCTATGCCTATGAAGCAGAGACCCATACCTATCGCCCCGTACGGAGAAACCAGCTGCGTGCGACGGTCGTGACAGTGACGGTGCAAGGGACGAAAAAGAGGGTAGACAAGGGAACTGGTACACCCCAGTTGGACGTGCAGTGGAAGCACCCCCAATTGCATACAGGCGTCTTTAACGAGGTCGAATGGACGGTGACCAATAAGGGGACGGCAACTTACTTCTCACGTTTCCAAGCTGTATATGGAACAACAGAGACGCCTGTAGCCCCGACGCGGAGAAAAGATTTGGTCGTGGATGAGTTCCTTACTCTTACCCCGGGCGAGAGCCTTACGTTCCATTATCCAGTGAAAGGTCCGTTCAATAATGCGGAGAAGTACTTGCATTTCTTTTGGGATGCTGCTAACAATCCGGGGGCGCTGGCGTCGACCAAGCTCTGTACAGATGCGTTGTCCTATACCTTGCTTGAGCCACAGGCGGACTTTTCGCTTGGTACGCCCCAAGTAGAGGTGCTCGAGAGTACGACCAAGATCAAGGGTTTTGAGCCTATTGTGCAGCGCATCAAGGTTACTGCGCCCCCTACACAGGGGGTATTGCTCAGCCTCGCGAGTTATATAAGGGTGAATGGGCAGATTCGTAATCGGGAATATCTCCCTACGACCATGTTGCGCCCCGGCGAGAGCAAAGAGATAGAGATACGAAAGTATGTGGCATTGCCTACAGGGACGGGTTATAAGTTCGAGGTGGTACGCAAGGATCCTTTTTCTGCCAATACACTCCCTATTCCAGAGTGTGATATGACCTTTGCAGTGGAGGAGGGGATAGAGAATCTCCGAGTCCCGAGCTATGACCAAGAGAATACTTCGTGGTTTGGACACTATAAGTCTCAGGGGTTTCGTAGTGCTACGGGAAATGGGGGTGGAACCTATGACGTGGCTATCTATATCGATGGTAAGAATGCTGCGCAGGTGGGGAAAAAGATTAAGTCGCTTCGTTTCTTTTTACGCCATAAGCGTTTCCTTGACGAGGTGCACCTCTGGGCATCACCCTCCTTGCCTAACAAGTGGGATGAGGCTTTGGTACACCTCACCCCCGACTTGACGACGTTGGAGGGGGAAGATGAGAACGAGAATCGGCTTGGTAAGGAGAACATCCTAGCCTTTACCTCCCCAATTACAGTCCCCCCCTCGGGGGTTTACGTAGGCATGACGCTTACGGTGAAGGAGAATACGGGGGTGCTTGGTAAATATCCGATAGTGACTGGGGAAGATGTCGATGCGAGTACGTACCAATGGCGTCATTCGGTGTACTGTCCTACGTGGACTGCCGTGGGGGAGCGTCCCTATGTCCCCGCCTTGCAGGTGCAGTTTGAGGGAGCATTCCCCGAGTATGCGGCACAGCCCGACCAGCTTGTTGCCCCGTATCTCGTGGCAGGCGCAGAGGGGGTAGCCGACGTCCGCATTCTCAATCAGGGTAGTACGCCTATCACGGGGGTTCACTATACCATCTCTACGCTAGAGGGCGTGAGCGAGGAACGTTATGCTGATGTGGAGGGTGGTGCGCAGAAGGGACTCGGGGCGTATTCGGTGTTCACCGCTAGGCTCGGTCATTCCCTCTCTGTGGGTGAGCAGGAGGTGACCGTGACCATCACGCGGGTAAAACATCAGAATAACGCTTCTACGCAAAAAGCTTTTACCGCAAAGGTGACTACAGTAGCTCCAGATGGACTTTATGAGCGTAATGTACTCGTCGAGGAGTTTACCGCGACCAACTGTGGTTACTGCCTAGCTGGACATAAGGAGATGGAGAGATTTCACCTCCAGTATGGGGCGCGTTTTGTGGGGATAGCACTACACCGGAGTTGGTCTGACCCGATGTTTTTACCCCAAAACAGTTATAAACAGCTTCCTCACTCTGGTACACCGCGTCTGTTGCTTTGGCGTAGTGGGGCTTCGGTATCCTTGGGGACGGCAGATGCGGATATCGCTGCTGAGCTGCAACGTCCCTCCTTTGCTAAAATAGAGCTGGTCTCTAGCCGTGCTGCGGGGAGTAGGGAGGTGACGGTTACCGCTACAGTACACTCGAAGTTGGACGGGGAGTATTACATCGCCTATGTGTTGTGTGCAGACAACCTGAAGGGTGACGGGTATGGGTGGACACAACTCGACTATGCTACACAGTCCAATGTCGAGATCTATCATCAAAACGTGGCGCTCGCATCGAACTATACCCTTTCGCGTCAGAATGGCGCACCGATAGCCTTGCAAAAAGAAGGGACGCATTCGCATACGGCTACCCTTTATGTGCCCGATAAGGAGAAACTACAAAAGCCGCTTGCTGGGGCTACGCTCTCGGTGGTGGCCATCCTTACCGATGCACGCGGGCGGGTGTTGAATACGACTAAGAGCTACGTTGAGGACGGTGTATCGCGCCACCCTCTTTCTCTTGTTACCTTACCTCATGGGCGTCTTACTTCATCGGTTTACGGACGTCTTGCGGCGGGTGTGCCTGTGGTTATAACGCCAACGCCAGAGCTAGATTACCGCTTGTCGCGTCTTGTGGCTTATAAGACTGGGGATGAAGGCACGACGGTCGTGCTCACACAAGAGAATGAACGGTATACGTTTACCATGCCAGAGTATGCTGTGACTGTCTGTGCGGCGTTTGAGAAGGTAGGGACTCCTGAGCCCGAGCCTCAACCACAGCCTGAGCCTAGTCCTCAGCCTACTCCTGAACCCGAGCCTAGTCCTAATCCGCCAGCTCCTACTCCACAGCCCGATCCTCAACCACAGCCACAGCCCGAGCCTAGTCCTACTCCCGAGCCTAATCCTCAACCTAGTCCTGAGCCAAGTCCAGAGCCTAGTCCTAATCCGCCACAGCCACAACCACAACCTGAACCTACTCCAGAGCCTAATCCTCAACCAAGTCCTGAGCCGCAGCCTAGTCCTACTCCTCCAGCGCCACAACCGCAGCCTAATGGTACGCCTGTGGAGTCGTTCTCTTTTGCAGGGGTAGTCGTTGCACCGAACCCGTGTACTACCAGTGTGCGTATTTCGGGGTATAGCGGGGTAAAAACGGCGAATTATACATTGGTTAGTGTAATGGGCGAGGTGGTGCGTCGTGGGGTGTTAGAAACGGGCTTTACGACCATCGAGGTGGAGAACCTTCCGGCGGGGATTTACCTTCTATATCTCGAATCGCAGGATGGTACGCATCGGGTATTCCGACTCGTACATAATCCGTTGCGGTGAGTTGCCAGTGTAAGGGGGTGTGGGTGATGGAAAAAAGAATCACCGTGATGCCATGAATTAGGACACCACGGTGATTCTATGATACGGAGAGGACGAAGCGAGTCGTCGGGGAGGGGTTATCCTATTTCTAGAGTTCATGGTAAACAAACAGAGACCTCGTCATACGACGGGGTCTCTGTGCTAGTTATTTCAGAGATAATTCTTTTATCAGGTTGCTATCTTTTGACTACGGTTTTCTGAGCTTAGTCACAAACTGTAGATTCCCGTTTTTTGTATGAAATGTTCTATTGACTGCTTCTTACACCTGACGCAATGTTCTGTCACTTCGCAAAGGTAAGATACTGTTTGGGTATGCTTGTTCCGAATCTGCAATAAGATGTTTCATACATGCAATGTATTATTTGTCAGTTGCTTATATTGCAAGAAATGTGCTTTCACAAGGAGAAAATGGCTTGGATAGGGTCTAGAATAGGGGGGGGATTTCCTCATACGCCCCCTTCTGCTCGCTCGTCGTAGTATTGCCATTTTTAGGGGGGCGTACTAGCGCTACCGACTTTTCCCTATCTTTACCCAACGAACCAAGCACTCTGGAGGCAATGGTAGAAAAGCGTCAGGAGCTCCCCGTCGGTATACAGGATTTTGTAGAATTGCGCCACTGCAACGCGCACTACGTAGATAAGACAGCGGGTATAAGCCGACTGATACAGGAGGTGAAGTACGGATTCCTGAGCCGTCCACGTCGCTTTGGCAAGAGTATGCTCCTCTCTACCCTTGCCGCCTATTTCGAAGGAAGGAAAGAGCTCTTTGAGGGACTCTACCTAGAGAATGCCGAGCTGGAACTCGCCCAGCAACAGGGACGCGAGGCGTGGGGGCAGCACCCAGTCTTCTACTTGGATCTTAATCAGGGCGACTATACAACCCCACACGGACTCTCTTCTGATACTGTCCTAAAAAAGTGTGTAAGCTCCACTTTTAGTAACTTGGTGTTGAAT
>CAUUCP010000052.1:0-13329 GCA_963543925.1 uncultured Bacteroidia bacterium
TCGCTGGAGGAATGAGTGACCGTGGCGCTTACACACTTTTACGGACACTACCGTAGACACTTTTGTAACCTAGGGTGTAGCTACGCGGGTGTGTAGAACAGTCTACACAGAGTGGCTACACTGGGGGGAGGGGGAGACCCCCTTCCCCCGCCCCCCTTCCCCCCGAGGGGCTACACTGAATCCTATATACCGAACCCTATACCGAACCCCCGATCGGGGGACGACTCTTCTCAACCTCTCTCAACCTCCTTTTTCTCACGACGCGTATATAGGGCGTGCATTTGTGGAAGAAAAAGTGTCTACAAGGCTACAACCCGCAAGAGGGAGGCGTAAGGCGCTGTGTAGTACAGTGTTATAGTGTAGACACTTTTGTAACCCACCCCGTAGCTACACGGGTGTGTAGAACGGGTTACACAGAGTGGCTACACTGGGAGGAGGGGGAGACCCCCTTCCCCCGAACCCCCTTCCCCCGAGGGGCTACACTGAACCCCACACCCAACACCCAACACCCCACACCCTATACCGAACCCCTGGGGGGGGGACGATGAATCTTTTTCTCACGACGCGTATATAGGGCGTGCATTTGTGGAAGAAAAAGTGTCTACAAGGCTACAACCCGCAAGAGGGAGGCGTAAGGCGCTGTGTAGTACAGTGTTATAGTGTAGACACTTTTGTAACCCACCCCGTAGCTACACGGGTGTGTAGAACGGGTTACACAGAGTGGCTACACTGGGAGGAGGGGGAGACCCCCTTCCCCCGAACCCCGATCGGCTATACCGGTGGGAGGGGGAGACCCCCGAACCCCCGAACCATCTTCCCCCCGAGGGGCTATACCGGTGGGAGGGGGTATCCCCCTTCCCCCGAACCCCCTTCCCCCGATCGGCTACACTGAAACCCTATACACTGAACCTATCCACTGAACCTATCCACTGAACCCCTGAGGGGCTACACTGAACCCCACACCCCATACCTCACACCCCACACCCTATACCGAACCCCACTCTTCAACCTCCCGCCCTCGCCCGCGGTATGTGTGGAGTGGCGTGGTGGGTTGAGGTGTGCAATAGCCTAAAAACGCGCAGCGAGGGCGATTCTACGCGGTTTTGCCAACGGAGGGATGGATTGTACCAGTCGTGGCGGTTTACATATAAGGGAGAGCCCCAGCCCCCCGACCCGATGGAAGACTCCTTCCGTAGGGCGGGCCCAGATCTGGGGGGAGGTGGCACAAGATACGCGCTAAGTGATTGATAGTCAATATATTACTTTAGAAAGGTGGCACGGGTAATCGGTTGACATTCAGGGGTTAACCTCTTGGTTTAGCCCCGTTTCGGGGGACTTTCCCCCTAGGGTTGTCGAGGGAATGGAATCGGAATGAGAGTTCAGTATTGGGTGTTGGGTATTCAGAGGAGTTAAAAAGCTTACGCACAGCATTTTTCACACACAAAAAAAATGTCGTGCGGGGCATCTTTTGGGGAAACATTCTCTATCTTTGTTGTGTGAAAGACCACCATAACCCTTAAATTTCACATAAAACATGAATGATTTTCGAAGCTATAGCGATAGCAAGTGTCATTGTGGATCTCCTCAGTGTAGCGGTAAGTGTCATCACGAGTCGCAAACACAGAAGCCTTTAACTTGTAAAGGAAGACTTTTAAAGGCTGTCAAATTTGTAGGAAAGTGGTTGGTAGAGTGGAATGAGTTTTGGGGGATACCCCTCGGTTTGCTCATGTTTGCCCTCTCGCCCCGACTCCTGAGCTGGATAGAACCCACGGCGGGCAGCTATGACATTGCCATCCTGCAACCCCTGCTATATGCAGTTGCTGGTTTGTGGTTTCTGAAGGGGATGTGCTGGTTGTTGCTCCGTTTTGATTTCCCTGTTGTATACCGTTGGCTGGACAATAAGCTCGGTGAAGAATTTGCCAAATGGCCCAAACCGTATAAGATGCTCTTTGCGGCAGGGATGTTCAGTTTTTACCTTACTCTGTTGGTGATACTGACTGTCGTCCTCTTGTAAAAGGAGGACGTTTTTACCCTTTTCATAGGAATCCGTAACCCCATTTATGGAGTTCCTCAACTCGCACCAGTAGATGTAGCCCATCTACTGGTGACCTGTCACAACCTTATAAACCCACGCTCCTCATGTCAATCCTGCATCATGATAGGGATTCTAGTACAGAACCCACAGCCGATGGGTCGGTAACCCCTCGGCAGCTCGAGCATTTTCGTGAGCAACTGAAGATGGTAGCTCGGCAGTCGGATCATTTTCGTGACCAACTGGAAATGATCGACAAACATCTTGAACGCCTGACGGCTAATGTTCAGGCTAGCGACTTGAGCACGAAGGAGGCGCTCTCCCGCAACGCGCACGGTATAGAGGAGTTGCGACGTGCGATCATTGGGGATGAACTGAATCCTGTGGGTGCACTCCTCTTCAGAGTCGCACAGTTAGAAGCTGACAATCAGGAGAACACCCTTGCACGCAAAAAAATCTACTGGTTGATCTCGGCGTGTTCTGTACTTGCGGGTGCAGTGTCGTGGTTGGCGGGTTGGTTGTACCAAAAATAAGAATCAATATAAACAAGTAGCATGGGCGTAGCACATTTGACAAAAGCCAAAGTGGCTAAGAATGACGAGTTCTACACAAAACGCAAGGATGTGGAAAAGGAGTTAGCGGCATATCTTGAGGAAGACCCAGATCTCTTTCGTGGAAAAGTTGTCTATCTACCAGCGGATCGGGCGAGTGGGAAACACCCCTCGGCGTTTTGGGTGTATTTCCGTGATAACTTTCGGAGGTTGGGGCTTACTCGGCTGATTGCAACGTGTAAGTGTTTACCGAACGACACGGAGGGTAAGGGTTATCACTCCGAACTCCTGCTGGAGGAGGATACTGAGCAAATCCTAGAATATCACGGATGGTTAGAGGGTGATGGTGATTTTCGGAACTACGAAATGGTGGGCTTTTTCAGGGCAGCGGATTTTGTCATCACGAATCCGCCTTACTCTCTGCTGAAGGAGTTTTCTGAAGTGGTGCATCTACTGAACAAGAGGTTTCTGTTGGTAGTCCCCATTTTCGCTTTGCTTTACCGTCGCATCTTTCAGTTGATTTGGCGTGGCGAGGCGTGGATCGGGGCAACGAAAATCAGCGGTTTCCGAAAGTTGCAGGAGGATGGTACACTAGCCGATGTGCAGCACGGTGCTTATTGGTGGACGAATCTTTACCATAGTCGTGGTGCAATGTCTACACTCCCCCCATTACGTACCCAGGCGGAGAATGAGGAATTGCTCTCCCGACGAAAAGAGGACGATCTGCTACGCACTCGTGCTTACAGAGTCTATGACAATTACGATGCGATAGAGGTTCCACGGGTTGCGATGATTCCTAGTGATTACAAAGGGTTGGTAGGGGTACCTGTGAGCATGCTGGAGAAAATCATTACCCCGAAAAAGGAAACCGTGTCGCACAACCCAAAGAACGGAAAAGAGAATTCACGGACGGCACACCTGTCCCCTGAGGCGTGGCAGCGGCTTTGGAAGCCCAAACCCGTCAATCCCAAGGAGTACGGACTGGTAGAGTCCCGCGCCATAGATAGGAAAAAGGGGAAAAGAAAGGGAGCCTATCATGGGGTATGGCTGGGGGGAGAAATGTTGTTTCATCGGTTGATAGTGAAGTTACCTAGCTGTCGACTCGTCGGATTGTTGGAAGATTATAAATCCTCTTCAGAGGAGCGAGGGGTTTCAGAGAAAGAAGCATAGATGTTTAACTTTTAATACAGTAGAGAAAATGGCAAAAATTACGCATGAGTTTGGTTTTAGAATCGTCGGTTGTATCGACAAGCAAGAGCGCCTGTTCGGGCGAGTGACGCGTCATGGGAACGTTCTATATAATCTTCGCAATACACCACAGGATACTCCTACGAAGGAGAAGAATCGGTTACGCGGTCGAGCTGTGAATGCCTATTTACGCCCATTTAAAGCTGTCTTTCAACATGGCTTTGATAGTTTTGATGCTTCGGGGGTGAACTGGTGGGCAAAGGCTATGAAACGGAACGGGGGGAAACATGTTGTTCAGTATACGCCCTCGGCGAGTGGAGGAACTTGTACGGTGAATACGGAGGCTATGACCTTTTCAGAAGCACACGGAGGATTGCCGTCGCCCGACGGACTAGTTATCGCAAAAGGGACCCCTGGTAAAGTAAAAGCGACCTGGGAGGAATATGACGGTACAGACAAGGTGAAACGTGACAACGACAAAGTAGCGTTCATCATCTTTTCGGAGGGGAAACATGATGAGGTGAGTATTTCGCTGGGGACAGCCAAACGGGGGGATAAGAGTATCGAAATCGATACACCGAGCGGGGGAACGGGGACACGGTACGACGCCTATTTTTTCCTTTACAGCACGAAAGCGGCGACGGGACAGACAGTAGTAAAGTTATAGTTTAGACACTCACAAAATAAGGAGGTAGATTCAATGCCATATCCGTTTACGAACGTCCTACACCCAGTCGGGGTAGATAACATGGGGGGGCTCTCCATAGACGTTTATTTTGCACCAGCGATCTCCATCAAAGGAACGCCCGTATTCAAATCGGAGGATAGCGTCGTGCTGGAGGGGAGTTACGTTTTGGAGGGCGATGCGAAATTTGTGCACATTAGCGCGAGTTATAAGAGCTCGAGTTTAAAGAGCTCGCCCGTGGGTGATGTAGATAGCCGATGTTCGAAGCTAGAGGGTGATTTCTTTCACCCGGGTGCGTCGGAGACGGCTGCGAAGTTTGCTCGTCTTGTTCAGAATACGCCAGGGGTGTTTATCGTCCGAGACAACGAAGGACGATACCGCGTGGTGGGGGACCCTGTGAATCCTGCGACGGTGACTGTCGAACACAACACGGGGAAAAGCCCAGAGGATCGGAAGGGCTTTACCATTAAGTTTGAAGCTTATAGTACACGCCCGGTGACCTATCTAAAGGTAGATGATCCGGCATCACTTCCATTCCCAGTTATGGAGTAAAGACGTATACCGAACCCCCCGATCCTCTTGGTGTGTGGGAGGAGGAGGGGTGGGTGGGGGGGGGCTCAGGTATGTAGATAAGTAGAGTAGATTTTTTAGAGAAAACCGTAAACCCATAAACCAATGTCATTAAACGCGATTAGTGTCGAAAAAATTCAGCAGGCTGCTGTGACGTACGATCCTGTGTTGCGATACCTGCCGCATGTAGAACTGGAGGCATTTATCAAGGAAATGCACTTCAATCTACAGACTGTTACGGAGGAGGAGCGCATTATCAACATGCGTCGTCGGGGTTATTTGTTACGTCCGTACCATGGGCATATTACAAAAGAACCAGAGGACTATGAACTCTTTCGCCCAGAGGAGTCTGTGCTCTCGCCGCGTCTGGGTTATTTGACTATCACGGATAACATTCAGAATTACCGTGACAAAAAGCTCCTCATGAAAGAGGGTCGTACCCTGACGGGCGAGGATAAGCAACACCCGTACGAGTTGGAGATTCTCAAGGGGATAGTCAAGACGTTTGTAGAGGACTTCACCCTTGCGATACCCCATGCGAAAGAGAACGAGGATGATAACGTATCTCCGTATGCTATTTTTAATGGCTATAATGCGATTATTGATAAGCTGATTGGCGATTCTAAAATTAGTAATGGGGGAGGTAATTTGATAGAGGTTGACAATCTTGTTCCAAAGGACGAGACGGAGGCAGAGAAGAAAAAGCCGCTCGACGCGTTGATTGGCTTTGTGCGTTCCCTGCACCCGATGCTACGGAACGGGGCGTTGGATATTATTGTCCCGATGGATACACTGAACCACATTCTTGATGCTTTTGAATTGCGACGTGTTTCGCAGGGTGATATATCAAGAGAAAAGCTCGCCGAGTTCGTTCGTGATAAGTGTGGGTTGGGACAAACGCCGAGTATTTTGTCGAATCCTATAGTCGGTAATGGGACGCGCCTTATCGCAACACGCCCTGGGAATATCACCGTCGGTATATCCGCTCCTGCTGATATGCAGTTTGTACAGGTGCGCAGTGTCTACGAAGACCCGAACCTAGTACAGTATTGGATGCAAGCCCAGATGGGCGTCCGTTTGGACAATTGGAATAAGAAGGTATTTGCAGTGTCGAATGGTACGGTTACTCGACCTACAGACTTGGAAGGTGATTACCATCTTATGAATAGCCCTAAGGGATATGTAGGTGAATAGGCTATAGGTCGTAACACAATAATCTTTTTACGAAGATGCATATTGTAGAAATCACGGGTGTTATCAACGGGGCGACTACTGAATCCCTATCGCAACACTTACTCGCACTGAGGAATACGGGGGGAGGAGACTCCTCTCCCCTCCTCTTCTATTTTGACTCCCCAGGGGGGCATATTGACGGTGTGAAAGAACTTGCAACCCTGATAAAAGAGTCGGGACGCCCGACGGTGGCTGTGATAGGGAATCGCTGTACGAGTGCTGCGTATTGGTTGGCGTCGCAGTGTGATGAGATATGGGCAATTTCCCCGCTTGCCGAAGTGGGGAGTGTCGGGGTGATGGTTTCGTACCGCAAACCCTCGGCGTCTTTTACCGAAATGGTAGGGGAGGAGGTGACGGTATACGCACCACAAAGTACACTGAAGAACGCGCAGCTGGAAGCCCTCAAACGGGGGGAAACGGAACTTCTACAGAAGGAAGTTTTAGCCCCGATTGCCGATGCTTTTATAGCCGACGTAGTAGCGGGGCGCGGTGCTCGACTTTTGGATAAGGGTGATGCGCTCCTCGCAGGGGGACGCATGTTGTATGCAACTGAAGCGCTCGGGAGGGGGTGGATTGACAAAATCTTAGGGACGCGTGCCGCGTTGCGAGAGGAACTTCAGAAGCTAGGGAGTGTGCAAATGTCGAATAGTACAACACCCGATGCTAGCCCGACAAAGGAGGAGCATGAGGAGGATGGGCAGCAGGTGAGAGCCTCTTCAGAACACCTTTCTTCGGAGGAAACATCTTCGGAGGAAACAACCCCTGAGGAAAATGCACAAGAGGAGGAGACTCCTGAGGAGGAGACGCAAGAGGATGAGGAGACGCAAGAGGAGGGTATTCATGGGAGGTCGCAACCGGTAGAGGAAGCCGCCCCCCTGTTGCGCGTAGCACCAGTTTCGGGGCTCGGGGTATTGCATGACGTGGTTGCGGATTTCTTGTCGTTTGCTCAGCAGCATGAAGACGACCCGTGTGCGATAGTCAACCGTTTACGGGATTTGCGATAATGCAATAGATATGTCACGTCTCCTGAGTGCTCGACAACTATGTAGAGGAGTTGGGGGGCGTGACTTTATAATTGTCTACTGAATAGGAGGTATAGCTGATGTGGTTGCCGATCGTGGGTTTTTGTGATGGTTATATTGTTGGTCCTGATTCAACGGAATCTTTCTGTAGGTTGGGTACAGATATTCATACGAAATATATTAGTGTTTACTATTATGTTAGGAGTGTATCTGTCAATGTGACAAAAGCAGGACCTGAATGGTATGACGGGTATAAGTTCGAAGTTCAAATAGTTACGCCTAAAGAACATATATCAGAATCCGACGGAATTCTAACTTTTTTACCTAGAGAAAAATATAAAGACTATGCATCTTTTTATGCTTTTATATGGGGAAATCACGGAGCGTATATCTCTAAAAGTGTAGAGTTTTATAAAAAAACAAATGAGCAGTTGTATATTCATACCTATAAAGGAGTTCAGATGAGTAAGGAAATGAGTGTAGTAAAATATATTCATTATGATGATATTGTAAAATATACATAGTCTCATGAATAATGTATTGGTCGTAAATCCATCAAATCTAGATCATAGGATCTATGATACGGATATAAGCCTCATTTTTTTTCGTGGGGTAATAGAACACAATGTTTATTCTGTTAGGGATGTCTTGCAGCGTTTTTATTCCTATCAAAAGACTTGGTTCAATCCAAGTATTCCCGTTTTTAATTACTGGAATGCTAAAGATTATTACAGAATTACGAGTGTTCTTATAGGGAGTCTCCCCGTCGGACTATATTCTTTTGACAATAGTGAATATTGGATGCGTCCTGCAAAAAAAAGAATATATTCTGTAGTTGCCCCTGCTGCTGTAACAACAATATTCTGTAAACATGATCTATATCATGGCAATACTAGTAGTGATAATGTGAGGAAATTTGATGGAAGTAACTATTATACACGTGAATTAGAATATGGTATTGGAATATTGTGTAATTACATATATAATTATACAAGAAGTTTTGACCAATTTCATGGTATTACGACTGTACCACGTGAGTTCCATAAATATTTCGGTTATCTATACTACACCAATCCCTACGGTGCTTTTGAGTTCTTTCCTGTCTTCTGTATAGCGAAAAAGTTCAGGGACAAGAAGAGTGGACGTCGCCCCGAACTCTTAGAAATAGAGAACATCGACACGCAAGAAGTGGTCTGGGAACTGGGTATCCCGATGGAGAGCCTACAACGGAGTTTATCTGTTGACATAAAGGATAAAACACCGGGGGTCTTATTTCAGTATTTCAATGAGTTGTTACGCTCCTATGTTGTTTATTTTGCTCCTCCTGGGCATACGGCTATAGAGGAAAGTATGTCCCACTGGCACCGTGTGGCGATTACCAGCAAAAACGTACAACCTGATATTCATAAGACTTATGTAAAGGTGGAGGTGACGGCGATCTCCGAGGTGTTATGCCCGACCATAAAACCGAGTGCTTATGACGAATAAGGAGGTACGTGTGTGGCTTGCCTCAAATGGCGATTTAGATGCGGGAAAAACGCTCTACCAGCGGTATGTTGGTACATTACCTCCACTCTTCAGTTTGTCGGGGGAAATGGGCGCGCAACGTTGCTTTTTACAGCAGGCGTTCATGCGACTTCTGTCGAATGAATCGCTCTCCAAAGCCATTGCCGAGGAACAGCAGGAGGACACGGAACGGACGAATCGGGGGAACAGGAAAGTCACTCTACTGAACCCATCTACGGAGCAAAGTAGAGGCGCAAATGGGGGAGAGGATACCCAGAGCGGCGGCGGGAGGAGGATACCCCGACTTCAAGACCCGCGGTTGGATAGTGCGCCGCCTGCGGTGAAAGATGCGCGACGGAGGTTGCGACAGATCATCCCAGAGGCGTCACGCGTGCATTTGGAGTTGGTCGTAGCTGCACGGGAGGACTCTCCAAAGAAGTTCGATCAGCTGAAGCGTCGTCGTGCGAACCTAGTCGGTATGTTGTCTAGGTTGATGGACGAACGTGGTGCGCTCTGGGATGTGATTGATGATTATTTAGGACCTGAGGAGGAGGGTATGTAAAGATGTTGGATAAACAATTGTCTGATCGGGCGACTACTTGGTTGCAAATGGTGGCAGCCAAGTGGAAACAACGGGCACAACAGAAGGGACTCCGCCGCACGGGGCGACTGCTAGACAGTATACGTCCGTATCTTCTTCAGAGCGGGGAGGTGGTACAGCTTTCAGTAGACACTACGGAATATGCGATTCCCCTGAGTTACGGACATGTGAACCGAACCAGTGCAAAGGGAGGAGCAACGGGGTATCACCTGACTAAGGCTCGCCCTTTCCTTACCCATTTCCATTCTGAAGCTGATCGGCTGCGTTGGGAGCTTATGCGCATGGCTTCTGAAATGGGTGTTCAGGGGATGGTGGTGCGTCTTCGGGGGATACGTTTTGAACAGGCGCTAGAGTGCCCCGCGCAAATGGTAGAGAAGGCAGTAGATAGTGTAAGCTAGCCTATAGGAGGAGGATAGAGGATGGCAAGCGGGGGGACGCCTAAGACGTTTTCAGTGAAGATAGAGACGGGGGATGCTACCAAGAAATTGGAACAGCTTTCGGAGGCTGTCAAGATAACTGCAAAGGCTTTTGAGGACGCCAAGGCATCGGGTAATAAAGCTGACAAGGAAAGCGCTAAGAAAGCGTTTGAGGATGCGAAGCGTGCCCTGATGGCTTACCAGAGTGATCTCCGCTCGACGGCCGTTGCCGCAGGTCAGTTGGGGAAGTTGTCGTTCAGTGAACTCATCAAAGCGCAGCGCGATCTGGAGTATTCTATGAAGAAGCTCGACCGCTCTTCAGAGGAGTACAAACAGAAGATGACGGCGCTTCAGGCTGTGAAAACAGAAATCGCAGGGGTTCGTGCTGAGATGAATACCTTGCGAGATACCACGGCTCGGGGCACGGAAGCACTCTCGCAAATGCATGCCGAGGGAAAGACGCTGGAGGAGCTCCCCCTAGACAAACTGAAACAATTGGAAAAGGAACTGACGGATGAGATCGGGAAAGCTACTCGGGGTTCTGAAGAGTTTATTGCGGCAAATAATGCCCTTAAAGAGGTACGTAGCCAGATCGCCGCGGTTGCCACGGAAATGGCGGGAGTGCCAGAGGAGGCACTCAGGGGAACCCAGGCGATGGCGCAAATGGCGGCTGGAGGAAAAAGCCTTTCCGAAATACCGCTCGCAGATCTCAAACAGTTAGAAAAGGAACTGACCGAGGAAATCGCACATGCCGCTCGGGGGAGCGAGGAGTTTGTACAAGCTAATAGTGCGCTTTCGGAGGTACGTAGCCAGATCGCCGAGGTCGCAACAGAAATGGCAGGAGTACCTGAACAGACGCTAAAGGGTACTCAGGCGATTGCGCAGATGATTGACAAGGGGGAGGATTTGGATAACCTCCCCTTAGATACTCTGAAACAGCTGGAGAAGGAACTGACCGAGGAAATTGGGAAAGCCACTCGGGGGAGCGAGGAGTTTATAGAGGCGAATGCAGCACTGAAGGAGGTACAGGGGCAAATAGCAGCGGTGTCGGAGGAAATCAAGCATTTTGGCGAGGGGAATAGTCTAGCTTCCCAGATCGTCAGTGGAGTACAGGATTTCTCAGGACAGCTGGTACAAATCCCGACAAGCGTCGGGGATGCTGTCGCACAAGGGTTAGGAAAGATAAAGGACTTTATGGGGGACAGTGTCGAAGCCTATAAATCCTTTGAGGACAAGAGTAAAAACCTCTCGGCACTTACGGGGCTCGGGGGTGATGACATTGCATTTTTGGAACAGAAAGCGCGGGATTTAGCGGCAACGGCTACGGACACTGCGGAGGAGGTGTTGGATGCCTTTACGCTCATGGGCTCGGCAAAGCCTGAGCTCCTGAAAGACAAAGAGGCATTAGCGGAGACTACGGAAGCGGCACTTACCCTAGCGGCGGCAGCCAAGATGGATGCTAAGAGTTCAGTAGAGTCCCTTGCTGCTACAATGAACCAGTTCAGTGCTCCCGCGTCGGAGGCAAACCGTTATATCAATGCTTTAGCGGCAGGCTCGCAAGCGGGATCGGCGGCCGTGGAGGATATATCTAAAAGCATTGTCAAGTTCGGGGCGACGGCATCGGCTGCGAATCTTTCAGTAGAGGAGTCAGTCGGGTTGATAGAAACGTTAGCCGACAAGGGGATAAAGGGCGAGGTTGCGGGGACGGCCCTCAACGGAGCACTTCTGAAGTTACAGACGGGTGTTGACCAGTTTAACCCTAAGATTGTCGGTATGGAACAGGCGTTAGACAACCTAGCGGCTGCGAACCTCTCGACAGCTGACATGGTCGGTATCTTTGGACAGGGGAATGTTGTAGCGGGACAAATCTTGATAGAGAATAGGAAGCGCTTTCAAGAGTTGACGGACGCGGTGTCGGGGACGAGCACCGCCTTTGAACAGGCGGCTACCAATAGCGACACTCTTGCCACAAAACAGAAGATTGCGGAGAATACCATACAGAACGTCAAGATAGCGCTCGGGGAGAAGCTCACGCCGATTGTAGCGGCATTCTATGAGGGTGTAGCAGCTTTTTGGCATAAGCTAGAACCCATGGGGGAATGGCTCGCTCCGTTCTTTGAACGCGTAAAGGTTGCTTTCTCAAGCTTTTTATCGCTCATCGGGAGTGTCGGTAAAGCGATACACCGAATCTACGAAATCGGGGAGCCCGTATTCGCTTTCTTAGGAAAAGCCCTCTCGGCAATAGTGCTTCCCCTGAGTAAAGGCGTGGATTTACTCCGTAGTTTTTCGCAGTGGATAGGGAATGCGGGCGACGTTACCCGAGAGTATAATCGGGAGTTAGCAAAGGAGGAGGCGCATCTGAATATGCTCGCCTCTGTGGCAAAACGCTCGGCTGAGGGGTCGCAAGCGCGTACGGACGCTATCAACGCCCTTAACAAAGAGTATGGGAAGTATTTACCCGCACTCTTGACAGAGAAAAGCTCGCTCGAGGAAATTGAGAATGCACAACGTTTAGCGAACGAGGCGTTGCGGTATAACATTGCTTTGAAGTCGCAGGAGGAGCGCCTGAGTGCGATACAGAAGGATGCTACGGAGAATGAGATCAGTGTTCGGGAGAAGTTGAATCGTCTTCTGAAAGAACAAACGGGATCGCTGGCAAGTCAGGCGCGTAAGGAGTTGGAAGCGTTGCTGGATGACCCTGAGGGGGATGCCAAAATAGAGGCGTTTAAGGAGAAGTGGCAAATTAAAGACCCGCGTTTTTTCGGTGATGGGCTTTCGGACTATGTACGCCAGATCCGAGAGTTTCGACAGACGGCAGAGACGGAACTCTCTGAAGTGCGGGAGGCGTTTGCTGGGATGTTGGAGAAAAAGCCACAGGAATACAATCACGACACTCCTTCAGGGGGAACGTCTACAGTGACGTCCCCCGACATGGGGAATGCGGTTGCAACGCCCGCAGCTAGAGGAGGAGGAGGACGCCCCAGCGGATCGGTAGCCGAGTCGTGGAAAGCGCAGGAAATTGCTGAGTTGAAACGCCTGCGCGCGGAGGATATTATAGACGAAACGCAGTATAAGGAGCGTCTTTCCGAAATAGAGATGACCTTCCTCATGCAACGTCATGCGATGGCGGTACGCGCGGGGGAGGATACCACTGCCCTAGAGACTCAAATAGCGGAGCAGGTTCAGGCGATTAACGAAGAACGGAGTAAAGCCGAGGCGGCCGCTCGACAACAGGATTATGAAGCACGAAAAACGGAGCTGGAAAACGAACGCGCCGAACGTGTGCTCTCCATACAGGAGCACCAGTTAGAGGACCAAATGAGCGCCGAGGAGGCGGCAGCCGCACTAGAGGAGGTGAATCTTCAACACCTTGAGGCACTGAAGGGGCTGGAAGAGCAGTACGGGAATAATACCATCGCATTGCAGGAGAAGATCCTGAGTGCTAAGCTCGCAATCAAGAAGCGGGAACAGGACGATACTGTCCTAAAAAAGTGTGTAAGCTCCACTTTTAGTAACTTGGTGTTG
>CAUUCP010000053.1:0-11975 GCA_963543925.1 uncultured Bacteroidia bacterium
TTGAAAATTCTCCAATCCAGCAACTTCGTTGATTTCCGGCGCTTCTTTCGAGCGAAGCTCGAGAAAATTTTTGTGGTTCCAGCAAGCACGTTTGATAATGTGAAGGGGGCATTCCCGATTGGGTTTAAGGTATGGAATACGCAAGTCATTGACCTAAACAATCGCATATTGGCAGACATCTATGAGACTAAACTAGGTTTCATTGGACATAAACAATTTTATACCCCATCTTCTCAAGACCTTATTACAGCATGGCTTAATAAGATGCCCAGAACAACTTCTTTTTCTATCGGTAGTATGGACTCTGGGCGTAATGATTTTCAACATAACCATCTCATCCGAATCGCCAATAACATTACCGTAGCTCGTTCACATGCCAAAATTATCTACGTCTCCCCAACCACTCTTATTATAGCTTCTTTATTTCTTTCTGTCCGTCACGCTATTACTCCCACCTGGCTCAACGACCGCGACCAGTTCCTCGCCCCACGCGACGGATGGCAGACCGACACCGAGTTTCAAAACAACTGCCTAGTCTTTACTCTCTTCCACGGACAGAACCGCATCAAAGCGACCGAGGGCATCAACCACTGGATACCCTTTACCGAGGCAGAGGTGGATGCTCGTGACCGTTTTGCGAGCCACTTTATGACGCAATTCATTGCTGGCAGGCTTGCCAGCAATGAGAAAGAAAGCAACGGGAGTTTATTTCAAGCCCAGTCGTTCGTCCCGTCCTCGCCGCTGGTCTTTTCTCCCGAGGCTACGGCAGTCTTCGACGCGGGGCGCGCCCTCTGGCGCTATTATCATACACAACCTCATGCTAACCCCAATGCCTCGTACTACGACATCCGTGCCCATTTCCAAGGACGCAATGAGAAAGGTAAGATGAATGCCAAGAGTGAGGATCTGGAATATATGCGCTTGTGGGGTGTGCTGAAAGAGGCTATGGAGCAGTTGCGGCAGCGGATCGTGCCCAAAGTATACGAGTACGGGTTTTTGATAGAATAGGGGGGGGAGGAATAGCCTTAGCTACGCAAACTAAAAAGCCCCCCATCCCGTAGGATGGAGGACTTCCAACGAAACTAACTAGAGAAGCAAACTGGGTTAGACAATAAAGAATGAGGTAGCCGAGTTCAAGGAGTCGGCTTGTCCATTCAACTCTTGCGCATTGGAGGCCATTTGTTCACTGGATGAGGCATTTTCCTGCACCACACTCGATAGCTGCTGTATTGCAGCGTTGATCTGATCCACGCCCGTGCGCTGCTCTTGACTTGCAGAGGCGATTTCGCTGACGAGCGATGCGGTTCGTTTCACGTCAGGGAGTACAGCATTGAGTCCCTCGGCAGCGGAGCGCGTATCGGAGAGGGAGTTTTGGGAGAACTTACTGATCTCATCGGCAGCGTCGCGACTACGCTCTGCTAACTTTCGGATCTCGGCCGCCACCACGGAGAATCCTCGCCCATGCTCTCCGGCACGCGCTGCCTCTACCGCAGCATTGAGCGCAAGGATATTGGTTTGATTAGCAATCTCGGTGATAATACCGATCTTTTCCGTAATGGAGAGCACAGAATTTAGGGAGAGTTGCGACATCTCATTCACACGCAAGAGGTTGGATTCCATGGCTTGCGCCAAGGAACGGGTCTGCGTGGCATTGTCGGCATTCTGATCGATGTTGGCAGCCATCTGCTCCATGGCGCTACTCACCTGCTCGGCACTGGCGGCTTGTGTGCTCGTCCCTTGGGAGATTCGTTGTGAGATCTCACTGAGTCGCGTACTCGCCTCCGCCACACTCATAGATCCCATCTTGACTTCGGAGACAGCAGCGCGCACGCGTTGTGTCATCGCATCGATAGAACGGGCGAGTGTTCCGAACTCGTCGGATCGGTTCAATACCGACTGGGAGAGCTTTGCATTGAAGTTACCTGCAGCGTTGAGCTCCATCTGTTCCACCCCTTGTCGCAGTGCAGAGGTAATGCTGTGAGCGATATACTGGGAGATAATCACCGAGAAGATAATCACGAGGGAGAGGACGAAGATGGTCCAGAACATGACCTGACTGTACTTGTCTCGATAGGTACCTACGAAATGTTCCGTCAGCTTGTCCAGTGCAGCCGAGATCTCAGTACTCCGCTTTGCGACATCCTTTTTCAGCATGACGATCTCTGTGGCGAGGCTGCACAACTGTTGCTCCCCTTCGGAGAGCGCCTTTAGGGCGCTCTGGATTTCTGGGGTAGTAGGGATATCGCCTAACTCTGCGTACAGTTTATAGGCTTTTTCCAGATCCTGAATATTGTTACTACCCTGATACTCTTGGTAGTAATTGGTCGCCGTAGCGATCCCTACCAAGAGACTCGATGGTATCTGCGAAACCTTTTTCACAGCCTCTAGTACGTCCGCGAATTTTTTCAGCACCTCTTCTTCATTCTTCTCCTCCTGTTTTGAATGCTGTGCAATCCCGTCTTTGAGCGTACGAGAATCGATGAGGGCTTCCTGTATCTTCTCAGTGAGTCGGAGTCCTTGGTCATCCCCTACCTTACGGGAACACTCCATTGACTCTTCTAAGAATTCTTTCGTTTCCTCTAATAGCGTTCCGAAGCTCTCGAAATTCTCTTGCTGCCGCAATTCTAGGTAAAGGGAAATGTGGCGTGTCGCCTCACTTATCCTGTAATTTGCCTCCTCAGCGAGGTAGACATTCCGCACAAAGGCACGCTGCTGGATATTTCTGGCTATGATAAATAGACCGAAGAGCAGCACGAACACTATTATAATCCCAAAGATGAGATTCAATCGGGTACGAACGGAAAACGTTTTCATCAGTCATCCACTTTAACTGTTAATATTTCCCTACGAGAACTCTTTACTGAGTGCAAATCGTTAACACTTTGAAACAAAACAACAACTATACCATAGACACCCCACCAAATTCGTTTTTGTATACGTTTTACGCATTGAAATGTTTTTTTTTGTTAAGGAATATTACCACGGTAGTGACAGACGAACTTTCCGCATAGAGCAATCTTCCTTTTGTGTATATTACAGAATTGCTTATCTTTGTTAACAACATTAAGTAAGGAGATATAGAAAATGGCAACCTTAACGCTAAGTTCCGCCGACGTGCAAGAGATCGAGGCTCACGGGCTTACGAGAGAGGCGATCGCGTCGCAGTTCGATCGCTTGAGGGTAGGGTATCCCTCGACGCCCATCACCTCCCCAGTCTCAGAGGGGAATGGGCTTTGGAAGCTCTCGGAAGAGGCACAAGCGCACTACATCGAACGTTACCGCGACTACGAGGGCGTACGTGCAAAGTTTGTCCCGGCCTCGGGAGCAGCCTCTCGGATGTTCAGTAAGTTCTTTGCATTTCAGAATGGCAAGCTGGGAGCGAGACCCTATACTACTTCGCCAGTACACTTTGCTTTCTACGAGCACGTAAAAGGGTGCATTGTAGATAAGGTGAAGAGCAATCTAGATAGTTTGGAGGAGGAGCAACGCGATACCCTTTTTATCGACGCGGTACTTGCAGAGTATGCCCACCTCCCGAAGGCACTGGTTCCCTTTCATCGCTATGGCGCTCATCTGTGCACGCCCATAGATGAGCACATTATGGAGGGGATTCTCTATGCGCAGAACCGTGACGGGGAGGTACGGATACATTTTACGGTATCGGAAGAGCACCAAGATGCTATCCGCGCGTATTTCGAGGCGTGTCGTCCGTTCTATGAAAAGGAGTATGGGGTGAAGCTTCTCCTTTCGCAGAGCATTCAAGCGCCATGCACGGACACGATCGCCCTCAATCCGCAAGGCGAGCTTTTTCGCACCCCCACAGGAGGTATTCTTTTCCGTCCTGGGGGACACGGTGCACTCTTGCACAACCTAGGTGAGATGAGCGAGGATCTGATCTTCATCAAGAATATCGACAATGTGTCAAAACAGTCTCATCTACGAGACACCTCGGTCTACAAGGAGATGTTGGCAGGGGTGCTACTTGAGGTACGGGAACGGGTGTTTGAGATACTCCATGAACTTGAGACGCGTTCGCTCTCGGAAGAATCTTTGGAGGCGATCACGTCCTATTGCACGAAAGAGCTTGGGATGAAGCTCCCGCTGGAGGTTAGGACGGAGCGGGAACGGTTGATCACCTATCTCACGCAGCACCTCAACCGCCCGATCCGCGTGTGTGGGATGGTGCCCAACGAGGGGGAACCTGGTGGTGGTCCGTTCTGGGTAGCTGAGCCCGACGGTAGTGAGAGCTTACAGATTGTGGAGATCGCGCAACTAGACGGTTCCGACAGCAAGACGCAAGACATCATGTCACGGTCTCGTTATTTCAATCCTGTGGACATTGTCTGCTCAATACGCAACTACAGGGGGGAACGTTTTGCCCTCCAAGAGTTCATCAACCCCGAGATGGGGATCTTGGTACACAAGAGCTATAATGGGACACCTCTCACGGGACTCGAACCTCCAGGGTTATGGAATGGCGCGATGGCGCACTGGCTGACCCTCTTTGTAGAGGTTCCTGCGTCGACGTTCACTCCAGTAAAGGAAGTCAACGACTTGCTACGCCCTAGCCATTGCTACGATCCTGCAGATCGCGAGTTAGGGTTATAAACTCCTCTACCCCGAGCTGCTCGGGTCTGAGGGTTGCCTGTGGGAGGTGTGCGACGTCGATCCCCAGCGCAGCTTCTAGACTGTTGCGCAGCATCTTACGTCGCTGATGAAACGCCCCTTTTACGATTTGTTCGAATAGGAGCTCGTCGCACGGGAGCGTATCACGCTGGTTACGTGAGAGCCGTACCACGCTAGAGTAGACCTTGGGGGGGGGATCGAAAGAGGCAGGTGGGAGGTCGAAGAGTAGTTCCACGTCGAAGTAGCTCTGAAGGAGAATGGAAAGTATTCCGTTCTCCTTTGTTTTTGGGCGGGCAGCTAGTCGGTGTGCGACCTCTCGTTGCAACATAAAGACCGCCGAGGGGATACGGTCTCGCAACGCCCTTACTTGGAAAAGAATCTGGGAGGAGATGTTGTAGGGCAAATTCCCCACGAGGAGGAATTCGTGAACGGGGAGGGAATCATAGTCAAATCGCAAGCAATCGGTGGCGTGCAGATTGGGGACAAGTGGTGGGAGGTGCTCGGAGAGGTAGGCAATGGCCTCACGATCGACCTCTAGACAATGCAACCGCTCGTGAAAGCGATTGAGCAATCCCCCAGTGATAGCCCCCATGCCAGGGCCTATTTCTACGACCAGCGCGGTGGGATTGGGGGGATGTACAGCTTCTACAATACGGGCAACAGCCTCTTTATCAATCAAGAAATGCTGCCCCATTCGCTTCTTAGGGGCGACCTTTTGTGTATTAGAATGCATACGTCCCGCACTTTTTTTTGAGGGCTATGGCAAGGGGGGCTACCACATCCTCTACCATAGCCCTTGCCTTTCACTACTTCACCCGAAAGGCGAACTCCTCCTTTGCAAGCTCTTGGTCAGCCTTAACGACCTTTTGTGCTAGCTGTGTTTTGAAGGCTTGTAGACGCGCAGCAATTGCGGGATCGGTTAGTGCGAGGATCTGCATCGCGAGGATTGCGGCATTCTGTGCACCGTCGATCGCCACGGTAGCCACGGGAATGCCCGATGGCATCTGAAGGATGGAAAGAATAGAATCCCACCCGTCGATAGAGTTCGAAGATTTGATCGGCACGCCAATCACAGGCAAGGGGGTATATGCTGCGATAACTCCTGGTAGATGAGCTGCACCCCCAGCGCCTGCGATAATCACCTTTACGCCCCGTTTCTGCGCGTTTTCGGCGTATTCTGCAACGAGGTGTGGGGTGCGATGTGCAGAGAGGGCATGAATCTCAAATGGGATTTCTTGGGTATTGAAGAACTCGGCGGCCTTGCGCATGATGGGCATGTCCGAGGTACTCCCCATGTAAATCGACACCAAAGGGCTCTGTGTGGTAGACGACATTTCTTTTCTGCTCCTTAATCTTTTGCTCAATCTTTTACTCGATCTTTTGCTCGCACAAATGTAGAAAATAGAATAGAACTCCATTAGCCCCCCCCCAAGCAGATAACCTCCTTATAGGAGTACAATTAGCCACCTTATCCCTTCATAGAATCTGTACAAAATAGCCTTTTACTTAACATTGCCGTACAATACGTTTAGAGTAGAACGAAATTTGTAGCATATAACCCTAACGAGACCTATATCTCCGCTAAACAGCACAAAACCAATAGGACAAGGGAGTAGGACTAGCTTTTGACAATTGAGCAACTTAAAGACCTAGGACATGATAAAGATTACAACTCGAGTACGCCTCAACCTCATTTTTGGAATCATCGTCTTCTTAATCCTCTCCTTTGGACTATTCATTATCCACACGACTCGGAACTCTAGGAAGATGGTCACCCTCATCTACGAGTCCAATACGGCGAACTATGCAGAACAGGGATCGATTATCGCACTCACCAACTATGCCCGTTACAATAAACCAGAGGATTTGCAGACCTTCACCCTGATGCTCGATAGTACCCAACGGAGTATAGACGTCTGTATCCAAAGCTGTAGAGAGGTGGGACATCTAGAGGGCGAGCAGCACATGCACACCATCAATGAGACGTTAGCCACGCTGCGTAAAGACGAGCAACAGTTGAAGCAACTGATCTCGGAAGATAGTCGGTTACTTTCGAATAGAGACCGCGTATTTTCTGGACTACTCGACACGATAGGGCGTCTGGAACGCGTGGCAGCTGGCGTAGTTGTAGGGATGTCTCGGAGCAACGATCTTTTTCAACAATACACGGCACTTGACGACCTGGCCGCACTCAAGCAGGCTTACGAAGGGCATCAAGCCCTCTCGTCCCAAGCAGTGAATAAGGAGCTTGGGCTAGCGCTCGATGTACTGTCGCGGGCAGAGAAAGAGCTTTACGACCATGCGGTAACCATGGTAGAGGTAAAGCAGTCGCTGGAACGCCACTCCGATCTTCTTTCGCAACAACTTGACAAGGCAACCTCCTTCTTCAACGCAGAGTATCACGAGGATTACCGGAGTGTACTTACCTACACGTCGATAGTGCTGGTGGTTATCATCCTATTCTCGGGGATCGTGTCAGCCTACACCTCTCGTCTTGTCATCACGTCTCTCCGTCAGGCGGTAGAGCAGATGGAGCTCTGTGCTTCGGGGAATTTCAACAACCGCATATCGGAACAGTTTCTTGGGCGGAGCGACGAGTTTGGCGATCTTTCCCGCGCCATTGATAGGATGACCCAAGAGGTTCGCAACGCGATCGGCGACGTGAAGAGTGGCGCCCTGAACGTGTCGGAGGCTAGCACGCAGCTCAATGGTTTGTCGCAACGGATCTCGGAGGGCACGAACTCGCAAGCCTCGAGTGCCGAGCAGGTAAGTAGCGCCATGGAAGAGATGGCGGCCAACATCGACCAAAATGCAGAGAATGCGACCCAGACGCAAGCCATAGCGCTCGCGATGGAGGAAAAAATCTTACGGGTGAATGAACTCTCGCACAAGTCTCAGGGCTCTGTAGAGGCGATAACCCAGAAGATCTCTATCATCACCGAAATAGCGAACCAGACGAACATCCTAGCCCTGAACGCCGCAGTAGAAGCCGCACGGGCCGGAGAGCATGGTCGTGGATTCTCGGTAGTGGCGACAGAGATTCGTAAACTCGCCGAGCGCAGTCGCGAGGCTGCCACGGAGATCGCCATCTACTCTACCCAGTCACTCGATGATACCAATGAAGCGGCTCACGGTCTTGACGACGTTCTTCCTGAGGTAAAACATACCGCGCAACTCGTCCAAGAGATCGCAACCGCGAGTCGGGAACAGCGGCAGGGCGTAGACCAGATCAACTCGGCGATCCAAGAGCTCTCGGAAGTAATTCAAAACAACGCTTCGGCGAGTGAAGAGATGGCGTCCTCTGCCGAGGAGCTCAATGGACAGGCAAAAGCTCTGAATGCGGCAAGTGCCTTCTTTTCTATATCGTAAATCCTTAACGCTAAAGCCCTAGAGATTCTACCGCGAAGCTGCTAGATACTGTCCTAAAAGCGCCGCACATCTTTCTGTACTGGAGAGAATAAAAAAGACCGCCCCCCATAGATAGGAGAGCGGCCTTTCTCTTTATTCAAGAAGCTACGTCCTTATGCAAAAAGAGGTTTTACGCCCCTGACCCACTCGTCGATCTTGTCTTGTACCTTTGGGTCAGCCTTGTCAAGACAAAGCCCTAGGAGTCGCTGTCCTTGTTGCATCCGCGAGAAGGAGAAGTTATAACCCGAGGTCGGGACGTCGCCGACGAAGAGTGCGCCACTAAAGCGCAGTTTGTCAAAGAAGTCTGCCGTCCCAGAGCAGAAGCTGTCGGGGTGACGCTCCTGCGAGCCTACCCCTACGATAGCGACCTTCTTTCCGACAAAGTTTACCGTATGAAGGAGCTTGACCTTCGTACCCCAGTCCTCGTGCAACGCGCCAAAGAAGTAGCTCGAGGCCATGAGGATCACGTTGTCGTAGGGGGCTATCGCGTCGACGTTGGTATCTTTCATATTGTGAAGGTCGGCACCTAACAGCTCGGCGAGTTGCTTAGCAAAAGTCTCGGTCACACCCCCTTTGGATGCGTAAAAAATGCCCGTCTTACTCATTGTGTAAATCTCCTAATGTTATCGTTTCTAAGCGAACGTCTTAATAACCCTCAAAGGGGGCATATTGTTTAGAAGACATAGAGCGGATAGTGTTATAGGGGAATGGTATCTACCGAGTAGGTAACCGTTTAGTTCCCCTTGTTGGGTAAAAGATACGCCGCCCCGATCAGGAGCGCAGCCGAGAGGGTGACCTCCAGCGGGAATTGCCACCACGTATCGGGATCGACAAGTTGTGGTAGGAGGGCTATTGCCATGGCGGGCGCAAAATAGCGACGCGAGAGGGTAAATACTCCGAGCAAGAGACTCAGGGCTATCATCATCGCGCCCACCCTTGCCACGGGCCACCAGGGGCTGAGTACGACACTCAGGAGCGGGGTATGTATAAAGACGAAGATCGCGAAGTTCCCCAACAGCGCTGCCGTGGCAATAAGCCCCAGGATTCGGAACGGCGCCTTGCGCAATCCTGTTCCTGGGCGCGCCATCTCGACAAAGAGGACGATAAGCGGGGGTAAGACAAAATACCGATGCCCGAAATAGTGCGCCCCAGCCGCCCACAATACCACGACCCCCGCGAGTAGTACCAAGCGATAGAAGCGCTGTAGTCGGGGCTTCACTATCGGTTGAAAAGGGAGCGCTACGCGCCAATGGAGTCTCTCCATCCCCCACTGTGCCGCCACCAAAAGAAGCGACAAGCCGAGGACGATCAAGGGATAGAGCCAACTCGTCTCCTCCAACACCAAAGGTAACAGACATGCCGACAAGGCGGGATAGAGGGACGACCGCAACAGGATAAGTAACGTTCCGACCCCCACGAACCCGATCGCTATATTCAACACAAATGGCAAGGGCGAGTAAAGCTGTAGTATCGTCCCCAGCACAGCCGCCGCGCCCAAGAGCACCACCAATCGCCACTTGGAGACCGCCCACACCCGCTTGACCAGTACGAGTGACCCCAAGGCGAGCGCTGCCAGTTCGGGAAACAAGAACTCTGGTTGGTGAAAAAGCACCATTGCCACGAACATCACGAGGAGGAGGGTTAGCATCCCCCCCTCGCGGGCAAGGAAACGAAGAGTAGACATACGCGTATCTGACCTGATTACTTCGGTAAAGGTAAAGAAAAAGAGAGTATTCGTCGAAGGATGTAAGTAGGGGGATACGACATTCTACCCTAGGATTCGTAGGCGGGTAGGGTGCAGGGGGAGTATCTGGGTATATAAACGTTATCTTTGTATAAACCAACGACAAGGAGGAGATGAGCGAACAGCGTAGCTTACCCATTACGGGACAGACATTTGAAAAGATTCGCCACAAGGGGCACGTTTACGTAGACAAGACGCAGTATATAGAAAAGCTCTTGTCGCTTGGGGAATTCATCTTCCTCAGCCGTCCACACCGTTTTGGAAAGAGCCTCTTCCTCTCGACACTACAGGCTTACTTTGAAGGAAAAAAGGAGCTCTTCGATGGGCTCTATATCGCAGACCACGAGGAGGAGATCGCCCGCCGTCAACGACGCGAGCCGTGGGAGGCGAGTCCCGTGCTTTACTTCGACTTCAATGCAAAAGACTATGAAAACCGCGACACATTGAAGAAACGAATAAATGCGCAATTACGAGAGCTAGAAAAACACTACGAAATAACAAAAGAAGACGACGACCCAGACGATCGTCTTATCTATCTGATACAAACCATCTACGAAAAGACAGGTAAACAGGTCGTTATCCTCATAGACGAGTACGACAAGCCGCTCTTACTTACCCTAGAAGACCCAGAGTTGAACAAAGCCAACCGCAACCTGCTCTGCGCCTTCTTCGAGGTACTAAAGCACTGCGACCGCTACATTCGCTTCGCCTTCCTGACAGGCATCACCAAGTTTAGCAAGACGAACCTCTTTAGCGGCGCGAATAACCTGATGGACATCTCGTTATTGGACAAATACACCGCCATCTGCGGCTTTACGGAGCAGGAGCTCGCGGACTACTTTATGCCCGAGATAGAACGACTCGCCCAAGCGGAAAACACCTCGGTAGAAGCGACACGCCAGCGACTGAAGAAAGAGTACGACGGTTACTGTTTCTCGCGCAAAGGAGAGAAAGACGAGAAGGTTTACAATCCTTTCAGCTTACTCAAAGTCTTGGTTACGAGTACGTATGACTACTATTGGTTCGGGGATGCGACCCCCTCCTATTTAGTCAACTATATAAGGCATACGCAGGTTTTTATGCCGAACTTGGACAAGGCGCTCCGCGTCGGGATAAATGCACTACAGGACTTTCGTTACGAGGACGACGATATCGTTCCTCTTCTCTTTCAGTCGGGTTACCTTACGATCAAAAAGTACGACCCGCGAAGTCGGCTTTTTCATCTCGGCTATCCTAATGAAGAGGTGCGTTTTGGTTTCCTATATGAACTCCTCCCCCTCTATTCGAGTCTCCAACGTTCGAACATTGCGAATACCATCTCCAATCTCTACCAAGCTTTTAATAGCGGCAATCTGGCAGATGCGATGAAGGAGATCGAGGTCATCCTCGGAGGGATACTCTACGGCAACATTCCTAGCGGCGAGGCGGGACGTCCCCTACGAGAACAGTACTACCAGACTGTCCTTCATACCGTCTTTCTCCTTCTAGGCATTTATGCGCGAGCGGAGGTGACCTGCGCCTCGGGACGTATTGACATGGTGGTGACTACCCGTAAACATGTCTACATCTTTGAATTTAAGGTCAATACGCAGGGATCGGCACAGGACGCTATTAACCAGATTAAGGAGCTGGGTTATCTTCGTTCGATTCGTGCTGGGAAACGTCCTGTCCACTTGGTAGGGGTGAGCTTTGACGAAAAGACGCGGAATATCGGGGAGTGGGAAGAGGAGGTTATACATCGATAGCAAATACTCTCCGCAAAGAGTGTGTAAGCGGCACGGGATCTGGTAGGCAGTCGGGGGGGGCTTATGCTGCTTTCTGTATTCCTAAATATGCTAGGCGACCTACGGGGTGGAGTGGATGTAGAGCCTTTGTTCCCGTCTTGTTAGCGTCCTGTTAGCGTCCTGTTAGCGTCTTAAAACACCCTGCAAATGCGGTGGAAAAATAGGCGATAATATTGTTGTATATTATTATTTCTGTGCTGTATTATTTAGTTAGTTGTATAGAAACGGTGCTTTAGGAATTCGTAAAGTAGGGGGAGGTAATGGAGGGGGAGAAGGAGTGGAAAATAGACGGCGAGATAGAAGGATTACCTACCTTTGGACAGTATAAACAATACCCGACAAAGGAATGGGCTACACAGGCATCGCAGAGGAGGAATTGAAGAACTGTATCGCAGGGGATTGGTTCAAGGACT
>CAUUCP010000054.1:0-10990 GCA_963543925.1 uncultured Bacteroidia bacterium
CCTCCACAACCCGAGACCTTTGTCGTAACGCTCGCGCCGACCGAGAACGGTACGCTCGCCATAAAGGGTTATACCACAGAGACTCTAAAGAGTGTCGCTAAAGACACCGAGCTAACCGTAATAGCGACGCCCAACGATGGGTACAAGCTCAAGACGCTGACGGCTGGTGATGAGGATATCACGAACACGAAACAGTTCACTGTAACAGCGGCTACGGAAGTGAAGGCGGTATTTGAAAAAGAGACCTTTGCCGTAACCACCAGCGTCAATAACGAGGCGTGGGGCTCGATAGCGCTTGCGGGTGCAGCTGACCTGACAGCAGTACCGTATGGTACAGAGCTGACCGTGACGGTTACAGAGAAGGCAGGGTACAAGCTGAAGAGTCTAACGGCTGGAGAAGATGATATCACCACGACTAAGAAGTTCACTGTAAAGGCTGCGACGGAAGTAAAGGCGGTATTTGAGTCCAAGCAAGGGGGTGCGGTAGAGGACGCCCTGTTGGCTGGTATCGTCGTAGCACCGAATCCGTTCTCCGCGCAGCTGCGCATCCTGAACCCCGAGGGCGTCGCAGGACGTTACGAGGTAGTGAATGCTGCAGGGGTAGTCGTACGTTCTGGGGCGCTTTCTGGTAGCGAGGCGATCGTAGATACAGAGACTCTCCCCGCAGGTATCTATTTTGTGCGTTTAGAGGCGCAAAATGGCGCGAGAAAGAGTATAGCGGTATCTAAGTAACATTCGCTTCTTTTATCGAATAAATTGCCGCCTTTCTGTCGTTTTGACAGAGGGGCGGTTTTCTTATGTATAGAGGGGGGGGCTCTTTTTCCGCCGATCCCTATCCACAAGCATACCTACTGCGACTTTAGCAGTGTATTGTAAAGCGTTTGTTTCACCTCTTCATTTGTTTTTCAAGCATTCAGACCTTGTGGATTTTACTTATCTTTGCCCGTGGTAATGTGCATAGAAATGGATAGTCCAAATAGCCAGACCTCTACTAGTGAGCGGGATATTTCGCAGCGAGTGGCAGAGTTGCTAGCCAGTGGTTTGACTTATAGTCAGGCCGTGGAGAAGTTGAACGAGATTGGTAGGGAGCTTGCGACGGGAAAGATCTCTCTAGAGCAGCTGGAGTCTAAGGTATTGGAGAGTGATCTTTTGCTCCGTTTTTGTACGGCGAAGATAGGGATCGTAGGGGATGCCGTGGGGCAGATAACCAAGAATTGGAAGCCTCTATTGGAGGATTTGAATGAATAAACTGAGTTATCGTACTATTGACCGTATTGTCGGTTGGGGTGTTTTTTTGGTAGCGACGTTGGTCTACCTTTTGACACTCGAGCCCACGGCCAGTTTCTGGGACTGTGGGGAGTTTATAGCTTGTGGCTACAAGCTTGTTGTGGGGCATCCTCCGGGAGCACCTTTTTTCCTTTTGTTGGTACGTTTATTCTCGCTCTTTGCCCCCGATGTCGAACACGTTGGACTTTTGGCGAATGCGATGTCGGCTTTTGCGAGTGGGGCGACGATCATGTTCCTTTACTGGACGATAGCGCACTTTGCCCGTAAGCTTACGCTACAAAAAGAGGAGCGCGAGCTGTCGACGTGGGAGAAGGTCGCCATAGTGGGCGCCTCGCTCATCGGTTCTCTCTGCTATACGTTTACAGACACTTTCTGGTTCTCAGCGGTCGAGGGCGAGGTGTATGCGCTTTCTTCCCTTTTTACGGCTGTTGTTTTTTGGGCAATCCTCAAGTGGGAGAAGGAGGCTTTTGCACCACGTGCTGACCGCTGGATAGTACTGATCGCCTACCTGATGGGTCTTTCCATCGGCGTACACTTACTGAACCTTTTGGCGATCCCGGCCATTTGTCTCGTCTACTACTTTAGGAAGTATAAATTCTCTTGGTGGGGGCTGGTGAAGTGTCTGGTACTGAGTGCGGTGTTGTTACTCGCCGTGCTCTATGGTGTGATACAGGGGTTGATCGTCATCGCCTCGTCGTTTGAGCTTCTTTTTGTGAACGGATTCGGCTTGCCCTTTATGTCGGGGGCGATCTTCTTCTTCCTTTTATTGGCGGGTTTACTTGTTTTTGGAGTCTGGTTTTCTCACAAGCGCAGGGCGTATGGTTTGCACCTTCTCTTGGTTTGCTTTGCGATGATTTTGTTGGGGTATTCCAGTTACACGATCATCGTGATCCGTTCTTTGGCAGATCCGACCCTTGACCAGAATGGTGTGGACAATATGTTTGCACTGAAGGCTTATCTCAATCGCGAGCAGTATGGGGATCGTCCGCTGATCACGGGGGCTTATTACAACGCTCCAGTGGAAGATTATGTGGATGGGAATGCGGTGTACGCGCCTCGTGGCGATCGCTACGAGGTAGTCACACGTCGTACAGAGCCAGTCTATGACCGTCGTTTCGAGACCTTCTTTCCACGGATCTGGAGTCATGACCCGATACATGTTCGTGGGTACAAGAGTTGGGTAAACATCACGGGGTCTCCGATCACCACTCGGGATAGGCAGGGTAAGGAGCAGGTGATCATGAAGCCCACTTTTGGCGAGAACCTTCTCTTTTTCTTCCGTTACCAGTTGGGTCATATGTACTGGCGTTACTTTATGTGGAACTTCAGTGGACGTCAGAATGACTTTCAGGGTTATGGTCATGATGTATTTCGTGGGAACTGGATCACGGGGATTCCCTTCCTAGACGATGCCCGTCTTGGGCCACAGGATCAACTCCCTTCTCCTTACAAAGACAACTGGGCTCACAACCGTTACTTTTTGCTTCCGCTCTTTTTGGGGGTATTCGGTCTTCTATCTCAGTTTCGTAAGGATACGAAGAACTGGGGTATCGTGCTTACTCTTTTTGTACTGACAGGGATAGCGATAGTGGTCTATTTGAACCAGAAGCCTTACGAACCTCGGGAGCGAGACTACTCTTTTGCGGCGAGTTTCTATGCTTTTGCGATTTGGGTAGGTCTGGGAGTGGTGCCGCTGTCTCGCGTACTGGGGAGTTTCTTGAAGGAGCGTATCGGTACGAGCTTGGCTATCGTGCTCTCTTTCGCTGGGGTACCCTTGCTGATGGGTATTCAGAACTGGGATGATCATGACCGTTCGCACCGTTACGTGTCTCTGGAGTTTGGTCGTAACCTTCTTCGCTCAGTATCTCCGAATGGGATACTTTTCACCTATGCGGACAATGATACTTTTCCACTCTGGTACGCACAGGAGGTGGAGGGTTTCCGCTCGGATGCACGGGTATGTAACTTGACCTATCTGAGTGGGGACTGGTATATTGACGAGATGGGGCGGAAGGCTTACGATGGTGATGCGTTGCCATTTGGTCTGAAGCGCGAGGAGTATCTTGAGGGGAATAATGACGTGGTATTGGTTCAGGATCGTCTAGCAACGCCCCTGAATCTTGATGAAGGGTTGCGTTTTGTGCTGAGTACCGACCCACGTACGAAGATACAGTCGCCATATGCGGGTGTGGATCGCTTGGCCTTTTTCCCGTCGTCGAAGTTGTGGCTTCTTTCGGATTCTGCGGCACTTGCAACTCATGTGAGCGGTCACTTCTTACCTTATCTCTATGATACTGTGTATCTCGAACCAGGGAGTTCGTTGATTTACAAGAATGGTTTTGCCGTTTATTCCCTCTTAGCTAATAACCATTGGAAGCGTGGTCTTTACTATTCTCCGATGCTCCCGAAGGAGATGTACTGGGGCTTGAACCGTTACTTTGTGAAGGAGGGTTTGGTCTCTGGGGTAGAACCCATCCGTCGGGATACGACGATGCGCGAGATGGTGGATACGGCGAAGATGTACCGTTATTTGATGAACGAATACAATTTCCGCAGTATCGCAGACGAGCGTGTTTATCTAGATGAGACTTGTAAGCGGATGATCGAGTACTATGTCGATGCGTTTGTATCTGCGGCGGATGCTTTCAATGATTTGGGAGATTCTCTGCGTGCGGAGGCTGTGATTGATCGTTGCTTTGAGGTACTCCCCACGCATCGCGTAGGGTGGTCGTACAAGTGGATACCGCTCATAGAGGCTTACTACCATGCGGGTGCAGTAGAGAAGGGGGATGCGAAACTTCTGGAGTATGCGCAGCAGTGTCTTTCTGTATTGCGCTACGTACAGCGCTTGTCTCCAACGCCTTATCGCGAGAGCGAGAGCGAGGTATCGATGAGCTCGGCGATATTACAGGAACTCATCCGAGTAGCTCAGCGTTTGGGTAGTCCATCGCTTCGTCGGTCGCTGGAGTCGGAGCTGGGTGGTGTGATCAGTGGTGAGATCAAGGGCTAGAGTAGATGATCAATCTGAGTCCTCCGCGGGCATTAGCTCGCTTCTTTACGGGAGTCACGTGGTTTGTCAAGCACGAACCACGTACCCTTTATCTGACATTCGATGACGGTCCTGTCCCAGGGGTTACGGATTGGGTGTTAGATACGTTGGCGGAATACGATGCCAAGGCGACGTTCTTTTGCCTTGGTCGGAATGCGGAGCGTTACCCTTCGCTTTTGGATCGGATACGTCGGGAGGGGCATACCGTGGGGAATCACACTTATAGTCATCTTCGAGGTTACAATGTCTCGGTTCGCGATTATGTGTGGGATGTACGTATCGCGAATGATATTTTGCATAGTTCGCTTTTTCGTCCTCCGTATGCACGCTTTACGCCAGCACAGATGCGGGCGTTGCGTCCGCATTTCAATATAGTGCTTTGGTCGGTGCTCAGTATGGATTATAGCAAGTGGATGCATGGGGAGCGTTGTGCGAATATCGTGCTGAATAATAGTCGTGGCGGCGATGTGATTGTTTTTCATGACTCCTACAAGGCGGAGCGGAATTTGCGCGAGGCGCTTCCTCGTTGTTTGAAGTCATTTTCGGCTCAGGGTTATGAGTTTTCCGCGTTGCGTAGTAGTTTGTTGGTACCTCTGGAATCTCAGCTTCTATCGGAGACGCTATTTCCCCCTCTATCGTCCCCCGACAGCTTGATTCCCCCAGCAACAGGGGATGGTCTCTTGCCTGGATTTACAGTGCGACGTTAGTTTGAGGAGAAAGAAGAAAGAGATGAATACCAATCAAGGAGGTAAAGGTGGGAAATTCATGGAACGGATGCGCAGTGAGTATCGCTTGGCGATCTCGAATGCGGATACCTTTCAGGAGAAATGGGGGATTCGTCTCACGCGTCTAAACATTTTGGTCGCTCTTGGCGGCTTTTTTCTTTTAATCCTTTCGCTGAGTTGGGTAGTGATCGCCTTTACTCCGATTCGCGAGTACCTGTCTGGGGTCAGCAAGGCAGAGATTACCCAGCTGGTGGTATCGAATGCAGTTCGTACGGACTCGTTGCATCGGGAGGTAGCATTATGGTCCAATTATCTTTCTAACCTTCGCACGATACTCAAAGGGGGTGCTCCGGAGAGTTATACCTCGGTTGTGGATAGTATTTCGGTTTCTAAGGAGGAGCAACGTCTTTCTCCCTCTGCAGAGGATTCTGCGCTTCGCGCCCATATGGAGCAGGATCTAAAACTGAGTCTAACGCCTAGTAAGGGATCGGATGATTTATCGGCACTGTTGCGCACGCTGTATCCACCAGTGCGAGGTCAGGTGACCCACAGTGTGGATCAATTGAGTGGTCACTATGGTACGGATATCGTGTCGAAACCCGATGCCCCGATCTCAGCGATCGCAGACGGTACAGTGGTGATGGCTTCGTGGAATCCGCAGGAGGGGTATGTGCTGGGAGTGCAACATGCGCTGGGGTTATTGTCGTTGTTTAAGCACAACAGTCGTTTGCTGAAACGCGTGGGGGAAACGGTACGTCGTGGCGATGCGGTGGCGATAATTGGGAATTCTGGGGAGTTGTCTTCTGGTCCTCATCTTCATTTCGAACTGTGGCACAATGGGCGCGTGCTCAATGCAGAGGATTACATAGCATTTTAGCGGTTGATGGTGCGGAAGAATAACCTTGCAATCCTAGGTGCGACGGGCTCTATTGGGCATCAGAGTCTGGAGGTAGTAGAGTCTCATCCTGATCTTTTCAATGTTGTCTTGTTGACAGCGCGTCGTCAATGGCAGCAACTTGCGGAGCAGGCCTTGCGTTTCCGTCCGAAGTATGTGGTGATTGGAGAAAAGGGTTACTATACCAATCTTTCCGAGGCACTTGCTGGTACGGGGATCGAGGTTTATGCGGGTGGCGACTCCATAGCCCAATTGGTCCAGTTGCCGGAGATAGATACGGTGGTGGTCGCTATTGTGGGTTATGCGGGGTTATTGCCTACGATCCGCGCGATAGAAGCAGGGAAGCGTATAGCACTTGCCAACAAGGAGTCGTTGGTCGTCGCGGGGGAGCTTGTCACGTCGCTAGTTGCTCGTTATAATGCGGTCTTACTGCCGATGGATTCGGAGCACTCAGCGATTTTTCAATGTTTAGCAGGCGAGTTGGTCGAGCCAGAGAAGTTGATTCTTACCGCTTCGGGAGGGCCTTTTCGGTCCTATTCTCCAGAGCAATTGGAGGGTGTGACACCAGCCGAGGCGATAGCCCATCCGAGATGGAGTATGGGTGCGAAGATCTCGGTAGACTCGGCGACCATGATGAATAAGGGTTTTGAGGTCATAGAGGCGCGTTGGCTCTTTGATATTCCCTATCATCGGATAGAGGTATTGATTCATCCTCAGTCGGTAATCCACTCGATGGTTCAGTTTCATGACGGAGCGATCAAGGCTCAGATCGGAGTCCCCGATATGCGTCTTCCGATCCAATATGCGTTGACTTATCCTTACCGTATCTCCTCTCCAGCTGCGCAATATTCCTTTAGTGCCAATGAGGCGTTGACCTTTGATATTCCCGATTTGGAACGTTTCCCAGCCTTTGCGCTGGCTCTGGAGGCGGGGAAAACTGGGGGGAATGCTCCTTGTATTCTGAATGCTGTAAACGAGGAGGCGGTGTATGCATTCTTATCGGGGCGTATTCGTTTCTTACAGATAGCGAACGTGGTAGAGCGAGCCTTGGAATTGCTAGATTTTATCGCAGCGCCTACGTTGGAGGATTATATAGAAACCGATCGTCTGGCACGGGAGTTTGCTACGTGGATCATCGCTAAACTGAATCAGAAGTAACCTTCTTCCCTACAAATGTATGTTTTAGTAAAAGCAGCACAGTTGCTGACGAGTCTCTCGATTCTGATACTCTTGCATGAGTTTGGTCATTACATTGCGGCTCGCGCGTTCGGAGTTCGGGTAGATAAGTTTTATCTTTTCTTTGATATAGGCTTTTCGCTCTTCAAGAAGAAGATAGGAGATACGGAGTTTGGGATAGGTTGGCTTCCTCTTGGTGGGTATGCCAAAATACATGGCATGGTAGACGAATCGTTGGACACGAAGGGGCTTGAGTCTCCGCCAGCGCCGTATGAATTTCGTTCAAAGGCAGCATGGAAACGTCTGATTATCATGCTTGGTGGTATCATAATGAATCTCATCACAGCGTGGGTGATTTACTCCTGTCTTTTGTGGTCTGAGGGGACGAGTTATCTTCCGACCCGCGAAGTCCGCTATGGAATCGTCGCTGACACTCTGATGGCGGAGATTGGCTTTCGTGATGGCGATCGCCTCCTTTACGTAAATAGCAAGGAGTATGAGGATTATGCCGATTTTTCGGTAGCGGCGCTATTATCTCCCGATGCGATAATCACGGTGCAGCGTGGTGAGGACACGGTGGATGTTCGCTTGCCGAAGGTTTACTTGCCAGAACTGATGAAGCGGAATCCTCTTTTTGAGATACGTATTCCACTCACGATAGCTCGTGTAATGCCCCATTCGTCAGCAGCGAACGCTGGACTGCAGGAGGGGGATTCCCTGGTAGCGCTCAATGGCGTGAAGGCTTCGTACTTTGACGAATTTTATGACTGCGTACGCTCCCACAGTGAAGACACGATACAGGTAGGGGTGATACGTGGGGGTGTGGAGCGTACGATCCCCGTTTTCGTGCCAGACTCGGCGATCGTGGGTGTTGTGCCTGACATGCGCTTGCAGCGCTATTTTGATATCGCCTCGAGTCACTATTCCTTTATAGGCTCGTTGGGCGGTGGGGTGCATCGTGTTGGGAATACAGTGACTCAATATACACGTTCGTTGAAACTGCTTTTCGTACCCGAGGCTAAGGCTCACCAGTCGATCGGCGGCTTTATCTCTATCGGGAAGATTTTTCCCAGTCAGTGGAATTGGCATGCGTTCTGGAGTTTAACAGCCTTTCTTTCGCTGATGCTGGCTGTGATGAACCTGTTGCCGATCCCAGCCTTGGATGGTGGACATGCGATTCTTTTGCTTATCGAGATCTTGACGGGGCGACGTCTTGGGACGCGAGTTCTGATCACTTTACAGGTCATAGGGATGGTGTTGTTATTTGCCCTATTGATCTTTGCAAACGTAAATGACGTTGTCCGCCTCCTATTCTAAAGAGAGGAGTAAGGGATGTTGGTGAGAGAGGTCGTAAGATTAACTCATTACAAGCTTTTTCGTTCCCTTTTTGTACTAATAGGAAGCCTTTTATTTCCCCTTTCGGCTCTTTGTCGGCCGCCAGCTGCTATAATAAGGGGTGTGGCAACCCCTCACGGGGATGTCGCATACAGTGTGCTAGAGCCGAGCTTTGCGGGACTGGCGACAATAGCAAAGTTGTGGGAAGGGTCTTTCGTGGGGACGGTCTCTAGTGACTCGACGTATGGTTTGCAGCCCGAGCTCGTCTATGAGTATCGGATAGCAGAGCTCAATCGACGCTCTCCCTTCCCTTACCGCTACCATCCCCTGGTACTGAAGTACATACGCATCTATGCCGAGGAGCGACGTACCCAAGTAAGTCAGATGCTGGGTCTTTCCCAGCTCTACTTTCCGATCTTTCGCGAGCAGTTGGACAAGTATCAGCTCCCACTCGAGCTAGTTTACCTTTCGGTAGTCGAGTCTGCGCTGAACCCGCTGGCAGTATCGAAGAGTGGAGCCGTGGGGTTGTGGCAGTTCAAGCTCAACACGGCGGAGATGTTTGACCTTCACGTAGATAGCTTTGAGGATGAGCGGATGGATCCCGTCCGTTCTACCGAGGCGGCCTGCCTCTATCTCGACTATCTCTACAAGGTCTTTGGTAACTGGGCGCTTGCGCTTGCAGCCTACAATGCAGGACCAGGCACAGTGCAACGGGCGATACAACGGGCGGGTGGAGAGACCGATTTTTGGCGACTACTCCCCTATCTTCCGGAGGCTGCACAGAACTACGTCCCCGCCTTTATAGCGGCCTCTTACATATTTTCGTATCACGAAGAGCATCATATAGAGACGCTCCCAGCGCCGATAACCTATCGTGATGTAGACACTGTCCACATCTGCGATGCGCTCTCTTTCGGCTCGTTGGCAGAGTGGACGGAGATCCCCCTTGAGCTCCTTCATTTTCTAAATCCTCGTTACCGACAGGGTTATGTCCCCAAGCCAGCGAAAGGGGGGACGGTGGATCTCCTTCTCCCACGCGACAAGATCGCTCGTTTTCTGGAGAATGCCGACCGCATCCATGCCCAGAGCTACAAGGTGTCTCAGAATCCTTTTCCATTGGACAAAGGGAAGCGGATTCACCTCCAGCACGAAGTAGCGCGTGGGGAATATCTTCACAAGATAGCCCTCCTTTACGAATGCACTGTTTCTGATCTCGAAGCGTGGAATGGAGGGGAAAGCCTTCAGATCCATCCCGGAGATCGCTTGAATGTCTGGGTGTCGTCGGACACCTATGCGCGTCGCGAAAAAGTGCTACTTGGGAGGAAGTAGCGGAGGGGGAGGGTAAATATATACTCTCCCAGTTATTGTTTCTAATTTTGTTCCCTGTATTAAAACATATTGTTCAGATGAAAGTGATATCTAGGTGTTGTTATGGCGTTGCAATGAGCTTACTATTTTTGATAGGAGGAAGCTCTACTGTACAAGCAGACGGAATCTCAATTTCAGGAGAATACATACCAAATGGAGATTTGAGTAATCTTCCAGGAGTGCGAATCGCCCCAGGAGGAGAGTTTAGTTACAATGCAAGTAACAAAACCCTCACAATGAAATGGGTTACATTAGAAAGCACTGAAGGTCTTTGGAATATCGGAGTCAATGACTTTACGATAGTCTTGAAAGGTGAGAATTACATAACTGGTGGCGGATCTGGTAGTGCTGCTATGGGTTTCACCTCAAGCACCATTATCCAAGGAGGAGGAATGCTTACAGTGAAGTGTTCTCAAAACACAGCTATCTATTTTGAGAAGGGGTTAACAATCAATGATTGTAAAATCGTAGCGAATGGTAAGGAAGCTCTCGCAGGCGTTGATGGAAAACATATGGAATCTTTAACCATCAATAATGCTGCGCTTGAATTACAGGGCGACAAAGGGGCTATGACTAATTTTAGTGGACTCACCATTGTACGTAGTAAAATAACTTCTCCTTATAACGGTAAATTTAATGGAGAAAAACACGCTGTAGTAGATGCTGCAGGCTCAAAAGCAACTAGGATAACCATAGAACGCAATTTAGAAGACAACCTACAAATACAGGATCTACAAAACAAAAATATTACCTCTCTTGAATTCGAAGCAAAGAAAAGTGGTCAATCTTTCTCCATCTTTTTTTCTGGCGAGTTTACTACGAGTGTCTCTGACAAATGGATTATCCCCGTACCTGATGAGTTCTTCGATCCTTCATTACAAGGTAAAATTGCAGGTATTCAAGTAGAAGCCAATGAAAGTACAGAATCTCGTAGTGGGACAGTAACCTACAAACTAACAGGATCAAATAAGAGCATCACTATTCGCGTAACCCAAAAGGGTAAAAAGGAAGACAACAACGGCGGTGGAAACAACGGTGGAGGAAATAATGGCGGTGGAAACAATGGAGGCGGAAACAACGGTGGGGGAAATAATGGCGGTGGAAACAATGGAGGCGGAAACAATGGAGGCGGAAACAATGGAGGCGGAAACAACG
>CAUUCP010000055.1:0-10930 GCA_963543925.1 uncultured Bacteroidia bacterium
ATATCACCGAGACCAAGAAGTTCACCGTCAAGGCAGCGACGGAAGTGAAGGCGGTGTTTGAGTCCAAGCAAGGGGGCGCAGTAGAGGACGCCCTATTGGCCAGCATCGCCGTGGCGCCGAACCCGTTCAGCGCGCAGCTACGCATCCTGAACCCCGAGGGCGTCGCAGTGCGCTATGAGGTGGTGAATGCCGCAGGGGTAGTCGTACGTTCGGGGGCTATTTCTGAAAAAGAGCTTGTGGTGGATACAGAGGCACTGTCCGCAGGGGTCTATTTCGTGCGTTTAGAGGCGCAAAATGGCGCGAGAAAGAGTGTGGTAGTATCTAAGTAGCATCTGCTTCTTTTATCGAATAAATTGCCGCCTTTCTGTCGTTTTGGCAGAGAGGCGGTTTTGTTATGCGACGATACTGTTGCGACACACTTTTACGGACACTACCTGAATTTCCTAAAGTAGTAGTAGGCACTGTGTGAATAAGGAACGGGAGGTAGGGGTAAAGATGGGGAGGTTGTTTACACACTTTTTCCTAGGGGAGTATCGCACGCACGCTTCCCCATGCAACAGTCGAGGAGGGATTATTCTAGCGTAGAATAGGCTTTTGATTCACATAGGGGGGGGCTTCTACGATTTCTCGCGTAGGGGGATCTTTCCTATCCGAAAACGCGTCCAGCCATCGGGGTCGGTACGCAAGGAGAAAGAGAAATGATGTGCCTCGAGGATCTCTCGGCAAAGCAAAAGCCCCAATCCTTGTCCCCCTTGCTTGGTGGTAAAAAAGGGCATGAAAAGCTGCGCCTGCCGTTCGGGGAGAATAGGCGTTCCATTGTCAGCAATCACCCATTCGAGGGTTTGTGCGCCCCTCTCTATCGCAATAGCGATCTTCCCTCCTAGTGGTAGTTCGATACTCTCGGAGGCATTCTTAAGAATATTCTCCAAGACATGTCCGAGTAAGGCTCGATCGGCATAGAGCTCGACAGTGCTAGGAAGGGGTGTATACAGGAGCGAGATCCCTTGTTCTTGGAACTGAAGTCGAAAGCGCGCCACGACCTCTGATAAGAAGTCATCAACAGAGAACCAAGTTTTTTCTGGTGTTGGCAATTTTGCTAGTTCTGCAATCCGTCCGATGAAAGACACCAATTCTTGTAGGCGCTTCTCTCCGGAAGTGAGTGCTTCGGAATAGAGGATACCCTCGGGATTCTCCCCCAAGTAGGAGACACAGGTATCCAGAATCGAAGCGAGACTCCCAGCCATATTATTCACCTCATGCGCACACATTCGAATAAGCTTGGTATAAGTAGCTCGCTCGTGTGCTCGCAGGGAATCTGTAAGCGTTTCGATAATCCAATAGCGGCGCGGGAAGCCCCGATCGAAAAAAGACTCGCAAGAGATCCGGTAAAGGTTAGCGCTTGCATCTCGGATCTCCTGGGTCTCTCCCACCTGGAGATCGCGTATTGGAAAAGAGAACATTGAGGCAGCTTGGGTCAACGACTTTCCGAGGAGGGACTCCTCTTGTGGGATTCCCAGCAGGGCGTAGGCAGCAGGATTCAAACGGGCGATGTTCCCATTGTAGTCGAAAAGGAGTATCCCCATGGGGGAGACCTCTATCAACTCGCCTAGAAGTAATGCTTGCTCGTTAAAACGTAGACGTTCCTCCTTCAGACGTAGGAAGAGGGTGTTAAAGAGCTCCACCACACGATCGAGACGTTTGTTGCCCGTACGGGCCAACCGACTGGTATAGTCTTGGGCACGCAGCAAAGAGATCCCGAGATCCATCCGTGCCAGAAAACGATACTCATGCCACAAAAGCAGTGGATAGGAGAAGCCCCCCAACGCCAAAAGCCCCCAGAAAAGATAGCGCGTCCATGGGGGGAGGAGAAAATAGTCGCGACAAAGCGCAAAGGTCAGCAGCACAAGAGCGTAGGAGAGGCTGAGCGCAAAGCGCAGGGAGAGCCTCATTCTTCGCTTCTTTTAAGTCCGTATTTTTCCAGACGACGATAGAGGGCAGCGCGACTGAGCCCTAACTCCTCAGCCACTCGCGAAAGGTTTCCTTGGTGACGAGCCAAACTAGCACGGATGGCCTCGAGCTCCAGACCGTCTAGCGTCCCAGCGGGATGTGACGTGGCTACTTCTTGTGCCAAGGCGGGCGGTTGACTCTGACTCAGTGCAAGGTTTATCCACTGCCCATCCAAACGTTCTTGATCGCAAAGCAAGACAGCACGCTCTATACAGTTTTTGAGTTCCCGTACATTTCCAGGCCAATGGTAAGCGCGGAGTGCAGCAAGCCCACTTGCGGTAAAATGGGGTATCTCCAATCCGTTTTCGCACGCATATTGCTGTGCAAAGTAAATGGCTAGTGGTTCAATATCCTCGGGGCGTTCACGTAAAGAAGGGAGGGTGAGCGTAATGAGATTGATACGGTACAACAAGTCTTCTCGGAAACGGTGTTCTGCCACCCGCTCCCTCAGATTGGCATTGGTAGCAGAGATAACGCGTACGTCAGCCTTTCTGGACTTACTCTCTCCCAAGACCTCGTATAGTTGATCCTGCAAGACTCGCAAGAGCTTGACTTGGCAAGCGAGATCGAGGTCGCCGATCTCATCTAGGAAGATTGTTCCTTTGTCGGCTAATGCAATACGTCCTTCTCGATCGGAGTAGGCATCTGTGAAAGCGCCACGCTTATGCCCAAACATTTCGCTCTCAAACAGGAGGGGCGACATTCCCCCGAGGTTGACTTTCACAAACGGCGCGCTTGCTCTTCGGCTATGCTCGTGAATAAGTTTCGCGATAAGCTCCTTCCCTGTTCCACTCTCACCGAGGATTAGGACGGACGCCTGAGTAGGGGCGACCCTCTCGGCAAGCGCTAGAACTTTTTGCAATGCCTCTGACTCGCCGACAATCCCGTCAGGATGGGGAGGCTGAACCGCCTGTAGTTCTGTCGTATTGAGTGTAATAGCCGTTTCAATTCGTTCGAGAAGAAGTCGATTATCCCACGGTTTCGTGATAAAATCAAATGCACCGAGACGCATCCCCTCCACCGCCAGTTGAATCGTTCCCCATCCAGTAAAAAGGATCACTGGAGTTGTGGGTAAAAAGACCTTAACCTTACGAAGGAGGTCAAGCCCCTCTTCTCCCGTGGTATTGGCGGTATAATTCATATCCAAGAGCAGGAGGGTATACTTTTTCTCCCGCACACGTTGGATAACCTGCTCGGCGTTTTCCGCGACATCGACTTGGTAACCGAAGCGTTGTAATAAAAGGGTGAGCGCCGCACGCACACCGTCATCATCATCTGCCACAAGGAGATGATAGCCTTTTCCTTTAGCGAAGTCTCGGTTTTCGGTCATGTCACTTCTCAAGCTCAATAGTCAAATCCTAGTACCACAGCGCGCCATTTAGTGGGAGGGGCGTCCCGTCTGGCGGCTTAACACCTCGCTTGGTGCAATACGCCCAATCACCTGAGTAGTACCAAGGAGTAAAAGAAGCGTGACGAGTATGGTAATACCATTGACTGCGAGAAAGACGCATAGATTGAACTCGACAGGAACGTAGTCTACATAGTACTCGGCAGGCGAAAGCGAAATCCAGTGCCAACGCCACTCGGAATAACAGAGCGAGAGCCCGACGACATTTCCTAACAGTAGCCCGTAGGCGAGAATACGCGCGGCATAGAGTAAAAATAGCAAGGAAAGTTGACGCGCCTGTGCACCGAAGGCCTTAAGAAGACCAATCATATGCGTGCGATCCAAGACGAGGATCAAGAGCACGGAGATCATATTCACGCCCGCCACCAATAACATCAAGATAAATAATATAACGACGTTAATGTCTTGGAGGGCGAGCCAATCAAAAAGAGCTGCGTGCGATTCTCTGACATCCACGACTCGCAACATCGAGCCATCGCGCTGGATACGTCCCAGTTCTCGTTCCTCGACCTCATTGCGTACAGCATCTAGTTCGGTGAGCGAGCGAAGACGGATCTCGTAACCACCGACCTGCGCCTCGTTCCATGCATTAAGCGATTGTAGTGCGGGGAGATCGGTAAAGAGGTACGTTTTGTCAAAGTTCTCGAACTGGGTTTCGTAGACCCCTACGATACGGAACTGTCGTACGCGAGGCGGCTGCTCGACAAAGTAAACCGTCATACGCTGCCCTGTATCCAGCCCCAAAGAGCGACAAAAGAACCGCGAGATAAGCACTTCGGAGAGGTCATCTACCTCTCGTTGTTCGGGCTTCAATCTGGGGAGACGTCCCCACAGGAGGTGGTTTCTAAAATAAGCCAAATCCTCGGTCTCGGCATAGCCTTTGAGCACACACCCCTGCATATTGTCTACCGTCTTGACGATGCCTGGTTTCTGCGCAAAAGGAGAGACACGTGTGATGGGGGCTAGGTCTCTCAATTCGAGGGCGAGGTTAGCGATTGTGTCGACGGGGGCTTGCTCGTAGGAAGTATTCCTATCAAGGCTTACCAATTGCAAATGCCCTAGGAATCCGACTACGCGCTGTGTTATCTCTTGTTGAAACCCTCGGGAAACGGAGATGCTCACCTCCATAGCCGCAAGACTTATAGCCACGGCAATCACTGCAATACGCATGTAGGGGTGTGCCCAAAGTCCGCGCCCAGTAGCATGGTGCGACGAAGAGCGGGAGATATGTTGCAGGAAGAAGGACAGCCTCCACCAGTAGCGTCGCTCCTGCTGGCTACTTACGTCCATAATCGGCAGGAATTTCTCCCCAGAGATTAGTTTCCCATTTCAATAGAGGATTGTCCCATGCATTGGTACGCAACCAATTCTCGGCTCGTGCGATCATCTCTCGCAGAGGTGCATTCGCGGCAGTAGGTTGCATCTTTGTATTAGCTAGCTGTTTACGAACCCATGCCATGGCAGTCGTGCTATCGGTATAAACGGGGAGCGCGAGGGCTTGTGGCGTTCCCTTTCTCTTGAGCAAGGCGAGAGCATGGACGATAGCGAGGAACTCCCCGACGTTGTTCGTAGTATCGTAAAAAGGTCCCTGTGCAAAGATGACCTGCTTGGTGCTGGTATCCACACCTCGATACTCCATAACGCCAGTACGCATATTACAAGCCGCATCGACACTCCAAGATGGGTAAATGGGACCTTCCCCCTTCAGGACATCCGCAGCGACGTCACCGAGCTGCTCGTTACGGTAAATATATCCCCGCTGAAAGGCTACTTCCGCCAACTCTCTGGAGGGATAGCTGCAGTACTGTGCCCCTTGAAACCCATCGATTTGTTTCTTACACTCCTCCCACGAGGTAAAGATCCCACGTTTGTATCCTTTCCATACGACATAAAACTTCCTTGGCATGAAGAGGGGGGTTATTGCTTGAGACGGAAGATGTAGGTTATAGTCCCAATCTGCGTTTCTGGAGCATCACTCGCCACATCAAAATGTGCTTGGAGTGCAGCCTGCTCGGATACGGCAAGGAAAGCCTTATCAAAGAGCGTACTCCCTTTCTCTCCCGCCTCGGCCTTGATCACTTGTCCTTGCTTATTCACCCACACCTTGACTATCACCTTGCCATTCTTTTGGCTCGGATATTCAGGCGGTGGGAGTTTGAGCGCCTTTCGGTTTCCGACGTTATAGCCAATTCCTCCTCCAGATCCTCCAGCACCGTTTCCAGCGCCCTGCGTCCCCGTGCCATTACCTATCCCCAGATTGGGTGTCGTACTTTTCCCTTCTGCAGTTCCTTGATTTCCGGCCTCACCGCCAGTTCCAGCTCCCCCTTGGGTAGCGGTTGCCGCCTGTCCTGGGAACAAGGCTTGCTGATTCACCACAGGCTTAGGAGGCTCAGGCGTAGGTTCTTGTGGTTTAGGTGTAGGTGTAGACTCTACAGGCTTGGGTTGCGGTTTAGGAGGCGTAGGCGTAGGTTTCTCCTTCGGTTTCTCAGGCTCTTTCGGTTTCTCAGGAGCACGCACCTCAGGGGCATCTTCGTAGTCTTGGGTCATGGGCGTCTCCTCAACTGGTGGGGCTGGTGGCGGAGTGTACTGACGCACGGGCACGTCTGGTACTTCCTGCCAGACTTGGTTTTGTCCACCACGCTCCGTACCAAAACTCACCGCAATCCCCTCCTCGCCTGGTAAAGGGAGTGGCGTTACGAAACCGAAGACCAATAGCACTATAAGCAACAAGACTTGAATAATCCCCATAGCAGCCCACGCGCGACGACGGATACGCGGGTCATACGACGACCAATCATAAGTCGTAAAACGACGGGGAAACTGCTGTTGCATGCTGCGTGCAAAAGTAAATTCTATAAGCCCACGCGCCTATTTTTGAAGAGGAGACGTTGCCAAAATAAGCTTGAAGCGATTATCCTTGGCAATGTTCATGACCTTCACCACCTCCTCTATGGGCACACTCTTGTCGGCATGGAGCGAGATGGTGGGATCTTCCTCTCCAGCCAGACGCTTCTGCAAGTAGAGTTCTAGTGTGGAGAAGGGAACAGGTGTCTGCTCTACGTAGTACTCTAGGTTCTGGGTAATACTAATTGTGGTAATCGGCTTGGCAGCTGTCTGGCTATTACTACGGGGTAAAAGAAGCTTGAGCGCATTGGGGCTCACAAGCGTGGACGTCACCATGAAGAATATCAAGAGCAGAAAAACGATATCCGTCATCGAAGACATCTGGAACGTGCTCTCTACCTTGGAGTGTCGCTTGAGTTTCATCGGTCGCCCTCCAGTAGATTACTTAGAGACAGGCTCGTTGAGCAAATCCATAAACTCCATAGCGTTAGCCTCAATATGGAAGACCACCTTTTCGACACGCGCTACGAGATAGTTATATCCGAAATAAGCCATAATCCCAACCACGAGCCCCGCTACGGTAGTGACCATCGCCGTGTAAATTCCACCCGAGAGGAGTCCTACGTCAATGTTATTTCCCGCCATAGACATGTCATAAAAGGCTTGAATCATCCCAATCACCGTTCCCAAGAAACCGATCATCGGCGCCCCCCCCGCGATGGTAGCCAACATGGGGAGTCCCTTCTCCAGCTTTGCCACCTCAAGGTTACCGACATTCTCCACGGCTGTCGCAAGATCTTGCATAGGACGCCCCATACGGTCAATCCCCTTTGAGATCATATTCGCTACAGGCGTCTGCTTGGCTGCGCAGAGACTGCGTGCAGCATCGAGCTTGTCGTCTATAATGAACTCCTTTATCTGGTTCATAAAATTCGCATCAATGCGTGAGGCTTTTTCTATCGACCAAAAACGTTCGAAGAAGATGTAAAGTCCCAAACACCAGAGCACCGCAAGAGGGATCATTATCCACCCACCCTTTAGGGCCATTTCCCAAAGACTCAGCTCAAGCTGCTCTGGTGCAGCAGCCGCCGCTGCGTCTGCAACCTGTATTTGTAAGAGGAGAAAGCCAAACATCCTATCCTAGTTGATTAAAGAATCGACACGTACAAAGGTATAACGAAGTTTATAACTAGCACGTCTGCACAAAACCGCATTTGTGATAAAAGCGCCCCCTATCCCCCCTAATGTACCGAACCATGATACCACAAGAAGGTCACCAAACCGAAACCGCCACGTACATAATTCGCCAGAATTGACGGAGAAGAGAATGGATTATCCCGCACCTCTTCATTCTTTTCCAACGCTTGGAAAAAGCGATAAGTAGGCTCATCAATTTCATACAAAGTCACCGAATCCAACTGTGGTAGTCGCGACTCCCCCCCAAATGGATTGTTACGATTAAGACGTTGGCGCACGGTGACCACACCGTCGAGACTCGTCTCCGAGGAGAGGTAATACCACTTCTGCAAGGGCGTCGTCGGGTCGTACTCACTATGACTGTAAGCATACAGACAGAAATAACGATTTGGAGTCCTATCTACATGCAGGCGAATAAAAGCGGAGAAGTGATCGCTATCAAAATCAATAACAGGCATCGGATTATGCACCGCTATCTCCGTTTCTTCTGCGAGTGCAGGGTACGAACCAAAGGAGACCTCCACACGATACCTACTCCCCTCGGTCAGCGGGAAATCCTTGGTGTCAAACACATAGGAATACTCCTTGGGAAGGTATGTAGGAATGATTTCCGTTTGTGTCGAAAGGTTGATAATGCGAACCTGCGCCTTGGTGATTATCCCCATCCTAGCCAAGTCTGTCGCATCGCTCTCTCCCTTTAGGGAACGATAATACTCATCAAGCTCAGCATTCACAGGAAGGGTAGTTTGCACATAAATCCGTTGAAAAGAAGCCTGTGGACACAAAAGGGCATGCAATACCAACTTAGGTGCAACCTCTGGGACATCGACATCGTCGGCTATCGAGATAGGATCACAAGAAAGAAACGTGGTTGCGAAAAGAAGGATAATGAACAGACGAGTCAGGCAAAATGCGGTACATTTCATCATTCCTAGAAATTATAGGTAATGGAAAGGGAAGGGATCAGTGGAAAGAGGGAAAACTTCTTCAAAACATACTGGGTACGCGAGATCCCATCGTACGATGGGAAAAAGAGCTGTTCCCCCTCAGGCTCAGTGATGTAGAAGAAGGGATTCTTCCGATTGTAAGCGTTGTAGATATCCAGGGATACGATCCGCTCAGCGTACTTGAGTTTTTTCACCCACTGAATCCCGACATCTAGACGGTGATTTGCGCCCATCCTCGCTCCATTGAGCTCTCCGTAGTCTATATAATCCGCGGCGAGGAGCTTGCTCGGCATCTCAGGATGACTCGGCGCAGCGAGCAATGCTCTTGGGAGTGTGAAGGCATTCCCCGTACCGTAAACCCACGTCATCGCCATACGCCAATTATCGTTGAATCGGTACATAGCCACCACCGAGATATCATGCCTCCTGTCATAAGTAGCCCAATAGGAGCGACCGAGATTCATCTCAGGAAATTGTACCCGTGTCCAAGAAAGCGTATAGCCCAACCACCCGGTGAGGTTTCCCACCTTCCGTTGCAGGAGGAACTCAACCCCCGTAGACCAGCTCGTACCACGTGTCACCTTTTGCTCCCAATAACGCCCTGTACGCCCCTCGAGATCGTCGGTACTCATATACGAAGAGCCCTCTCGATAGGTAATATTCCCCTTACTTTCTCGGTAATAACCTTCGACACTGAATGAGCTCTGGATGGGATCCAAGTCATAAACAGCCCCAAGGGAGGCGATCCATGCCCGCTGCGGGGGCAAGTCCTTCGTCGCAGGTATCCAAAGATCGGTTGGCAACCCAATCCCGGTAGAGGAAAGCAAGTGAAGGTTCTGGTTCATGAGTGCATACCCTGCTTTCAAGGAGAACTTATCACTCAAGTACAACGCCCCCGAAGCGCGCGGCTCTAGAAAGAGATGATGCGCTTGTGTAATGCCATAATAGGCCGCCCGCAGCCCGAGATTAACACGCCCGAGGTCGCCAATTCGCATATCATCCTCGGCGTACACAGCAGCCTCCAACGAATGAAGCGAGGTCACTGTACTCTCGTTAATCTTACGCTCAGAGAATTTGAGCGTGGAGGCCATCGGCACAAAACGGTAAGCTATGGATTGCCCCCCGAAACGAATCGCATGGTTATCCCATTGCGTCCAATTGACATCGTACTTGAGCCCGACGTTCTGAATCCCAGAGGAAAACGTTTGGGAAAACTCGTTCCGAAGATACTTCATGGTCATATAGGTCAACAAGTCATAGGAACTATAAATGAGGGTCAGATTACTAAACGCATTGGCATGCCAGAGGTGATTCCAACGCAACGACCCCGTCCTATTCCCCCACGAGATGCCCATGTCCATCTTGAGGGAGCGCATATTCAGACTCTCAATCCCAAACCGATCCGAGCCAAAATATCCACTAGCAAACAAGCGATCTCGCGGCGTCAGCTGTACATTGACCTTTGCCGTAAGGTCATAGAAATAAAAGACTGGTGCTACCTCCAGATTGCGAGTAAAAGGTTTCAATAGGAGGTCGGCATAGGTACGACGCCCGGTGACGAGAAAAGAAGCCTTGTTTTTAACAATCGGTCCTTGTACGGACGCCTGTGAGGATATCATCCCCACACTCACCGTTCCCTTGTAACGCTGCATATTTCCATCTTCCATGACGATGTCGAGTACCGATGCCAGTCGCCCACCGTAGCGTGCAGGAAAGCCCCCCTTGACGAGTTCTATGTTCTTCACCGCGTTCCCCGAGAAGAGCAAAAACATCCCCATCAGGTGGTGCGCATTGTAAACAGGAGCATCGTCGAGGAGGATGAGATTCTGATCAATCCCCCCTCCACGCACATAGAGTCCACTCGTTCCCTCACGCCCCTTGTTCACCCCGGGGAGAAGCTGGATTACGCGCATCACGTCTCTCTCGCCCAAGAGCATGGGCACCTCGACCAATGCTCTCTTGGAGATCTGCAACGCCCCCATCCGAGAGCTCCGGCTCGACTCATTGAGCGATTTACCTTCAATGACCACCTGCTCAATTTCCTCGGGGTCTAGGGTCACATCCAAGACCGTATCTCGCTCCAAACGTAGCACAAGCTCCCGACTCTGATACCCGACATAAGAATACTTAAGTGTCACCTCGCCACTGGGAAGAATAAGCGAATAGTAACCATAGTTATTCGTCGCCGTCCCTTGGGTCGTCCCCACGCGCACGACTTGTGCACCAGGGAGGGTCTCCTGCGAAGCAGTTTCACGGACAAAGCCACGAACAGTACACTTGCGTTGCGCCTGGGCTGGCATCGCAAAAACAAACAACAAGAAAGAAGAGCACAAACAGTTGATAAAAATAGCGAGACGCATCGCACAGAGGACGCTTTATTTTATAAGTAAGTAACAAAAAATACAGTAGAACGTTTTTCTGTAAAGGGAAAGGTGGTTGCAAATATACAATATCTCCACAACGCACAATTTGTTTGATACTGTCCTAAAAAAGTGTGTAAGCTCCACTTTTAGTAACTTGGTGTTGA
>CAUUCP010000056.1:0-8790 GCA_963543925.1 uncultured Bacteroidia bacterium
CTTGCTAGACTTGCCAATCCTTTATTTGAGCAGGTACATTACTCAGAATAAATCGCAATACTACTCGCTCATTCAGGCAATTCGGGATAAGGGCGAGGATAACTTGCAGGAATGGGAGCGCTGGATACTTTTCATACTCCAGGGAGTGGAACAGACGGCTCGTGAGACCATTCGCTTGGTACAAGGTATTGCTAAGCTCATGCAGGAGTATAAGCAGCTTCTTCGTCCTTTATTTGGCAAGAACTACAGGCGCGAGTTGCTCAACAATCTATTCTCCCACCCTTATACTAAAATCGAGTTCATGCAGCGAGATTTGATGCTTGATCGACGTACGGTAACCAAATACCTAGACAAGATTGTGGATTTAGGATTGCTCACTAAGGTGAAAATCGGGCGTGAGAATTACTATATCAATGATGCTTTGTGTAAGCTATTCGTTACCGCCCCAGCGCAAGCAGATAACGACAGATAAGGGGCTTTACCCTGAGCGTCTACTTGACGCAAGGGGGGATACGTGACGCGATATGTACATAAAAAGGGTGTTTTGCGTATATATTCGAGAAACGTGTGCATCAAAGGGGTGTTTTGTGTACCTATTCAGGAGGTAAGGGGGGGCGGCGAGCGCCCCAGTTATCCACCACGAGGCAACTTTCCTACATAAGGAATTTAGGAAAGCGAGACCCTGGCACTACTTACAGAAGGCTAGCTGTGCAGGCATATCTCCTGTGGTGAAGCGTTGGCGTAGTTTACCGTCGTAACTGTAGATGAAGAGCTCCCCACTCGATTTGGAATCCTTGGCATCCAAAAGATAGATATTCCCCCCCTTCGGATGAAATAGGATGTTAAAGGGTGTCACAATCTCCGCCTCGGAGCCATCGGTAATGAATTGACTTGCCAAGGCCTTGCGAGTTCTGATGTTTACCATACCGAAACGACTCGTAGACTTGCCTTGCGCATCGTATGCGGTGTAGTAATAGATCAACGAGTCGCCACGAATATCAAAACGCGTACAGGGGAGGTTGAGATCCTCGACGTCAAACTTCCCAGAGGAGGCATTGGGTCGCAGACAGTAAAGGGTCGCAGGGATATCGGCGTAATTTCCACGTCCGGTCACCCAGAGCTGCCCGAGGTCGTCGCGTCGTATGAGCTCTAGGTTGATTCCCACGTCTATGGTCTCCTCGACCTTCTGGGTAGCGAGTGGGATCACTGAGAGTGTACGCTCATAGTCGGGAATCTTAAATCCCCCAGAGTTTGCTACATAGATGCGCGCACGGTCTATGAGGAGCTCCTCTGGTTCGCGCCCGACAGGTACGCGCCAGACAGGTGCAAAGGAAGTCGTGTCGATGGCAACCACCTCTCCGGTCTTTCCCCCCACAGCAAGATAACTCGTGATGTAGCCCTTTCCATCTGCGAAACGGATGTTGCGAGGACTATTCACGTCGACCTTCCCCAAGCTACGGGTCGTGGCGAGGTCGATCACCTCCACCTTATTCGAGCCATTGAGGACTGCGTAGAGCTTTCCGCCGTAAATCTGGAGGTCGTTCCCTACATCGCCCAGCGACTTGACCTTGTCGGGATTACGCGTCGTATAGATATCGCGCACGTACGCCCCCGTAGTAGCGTCGTAGTAGTCTAGCGAAGCCTTGTTTGTCCCCCAAACCCCTTGGTTAAGAAGATAGAAACTTTGCTCTCCGAAGTCCTTGCTCCCCTGCTGGGGCGATGGCGTGTCATGGGGTTCTTTCCGACAACTGCCCAATAAAAGCGCCCCGGCAAGCGTAAAGAAAAGTAGGTAAAGATGTCTCATTATTAGAATGTTATTGAGATATTGCCCCTCAGGTGACGTCCTGGCATGGGATAGTTCAGTACGACGGCATAGGGCTGATCTAGGAGGTTGTTGATGTCCAGCCCAAGCTCTATCTCGCTTGCAAAAATAACCCATTTGTAACAGAGTCGTAGGTCAGTGGTGTACCACGCGGGTTCGTAGTTGTAGACCGAGTTCTCTGACTGGTGATAGCGCTCGCCCGTGTACAGGGTGTTGCTGTGAAGGCTAAAACCTCGCCACGCATAACTCAGGGTCAGGGATCCACTATGCCACGGGGTATAGGGGAGTTGATGACGGTAGTAACTGGCGCGTGGGTTCGATAGATCAATGGCGCGAGAATAGGTATACTGCAACCGCAGCGAGACCTCCCCCAGCCCCCCAATAGGATAGCGTCCCTGCCAGGCACTCTCGATTCCCCAAAGCCGACTTTTACCCAAATTGAATGTGCGCCAGTGGAACTGACTATTGGCAGGGAGGACGATAATCTTGTTTTTGACCTCGGCATAGTAAAGCTCACTTCGCAACGTCATACCGCCCCCTTGGCTATTGAAGCCGAGGGCATACTGTGTCGCGCGCTCGGGTGCTAGGGTGGCACTCCCCCATCCGGTGTAATAGAGCTCATTAAACGAGGGGGCGCGCAACGACTGACGGGCGTAACTATGTAGTGCGAAAGAGGTAGTAGGTGCATACTGCGCCCAGAGGCTTGGTAAGAGATGCCATCCACCACGGGGGGTTCGCACTCCCGTCAGACTCGCTTGGAAAGAAAAGAGACGGGGATGCCACCCCAACCGCCCCGCTAGGTAGTGGAGCGTTCGCGAAGGCTGGGGGGGGGTAAGCGGCGAGCCACCACGCACGGCGTCTTTGGCACGAAGGGCTTCCCACTGGACGTCGTAGGCTAAGGCGCCCGTAAGCCCCTCCCGTACCTGATAGTGATGTTGCCAAGACAGATAGCCAGTATACCCTTGGTAAAGAAGAGCTTCGTAGAGCGCGTGCGGGTCGAGCTGGTGGTAATGCGTCTTCGAATAAGAGAGCTTCCCCACAAGACGGGACGCGTAGTGGGGGGTCAGCTCCTGCCGAATACTCCCTTGTAAGAAAGTATTCAGTGTCGCAAGACGCTCCCCTCTCCTCCAAACATTACTGACTATCGCACCGGGCAGCCCCTGTTCCGCAGAGTAGGTATAGAGTCGTAAACGCCACGCGCCACGCGCCATGCGACCGTACCATCCGTTCTCTATCTGCCAGCGATGTAGATCTCCGTTTTGTCGGATCGCCGTCGTGTCGTAGACCTTTTTCCCAGCCGAATTGTACCCCACATACCGAAACGGGTATCGTCCGTGGGTTTTCGTCAGAGAGGCATTCAGAGAGAATTGGACACGCTGTCCACACCTACCTTGGTAGTAAATTTGCGGCGAGAGGAGTCCAAATTCTCCGAAGGTTCCACCGAGACGGACGAGGTGTCGACGATGCGCTTTATCGGACAAAAAGGCGGCTTGTAAGGAGACCTGTGCCCCGAGACTCGACTCGCGCGCGGAGCTAAAACGTGACGTGGGAGTCCCCGTACTCAACGAGATGTGATCGACGAGGTGCAGCGAGAAGCCCCCTAAGTCAACAACGCCGTTCTGCGTCTCAAGGATCGGAGCCCCATCGTAGCTCACACCAAGGTGCGCACTCCCCAGAGAACGTACGTTTACGGTCCTGAGTCCCCCGACGCCCCCGTAGTCCTTGACCTGTACCCCTGCAAGAAAACGTAGCGCCTCCGCCACATTGTCAGAAGAGAAGGAACGCAGTGTGTTCAAGTCGAGATGACGACTATCCCCTTGCGCGCGTAGACCATAGACCGCTACCGAAGGGATGGAGATGAGAGTATCCCCTTGTGCTAGGAGAGAGCAAGGGTTTAGAAGGAGAAGCACCAGTAGGAGCACCCGAAAATGTTGTCGAACGCGTGTTGCTTGCCCGTGATCCATCCCGTTGCGATTTGCTGCCTGCGCAATCTTCTCCCCCCCCCGTGTGTGTCGACTCGCTGTTTTCTTGCAGCTTTTGCTACCTCTTGCCACCTTATGCCAGCTTATGCTACATCTTGCCACCTTATACCCCTCAAGTCGTACAATCTCGTTCTTGCGCTACTAGTGCGTGGGGTTGGGTAAACGACCGCTATATCTTCCCTCAGGAAAGGGTAAGAGGAGGTTCGTACGGAGGGAATGCAAAAGGGAGCAGGTCGCCGCGCAGATTCTCTGCCTACCGTCGCGCGCCTCTCTCTTGCGACAAACGGAGAGAGAGCCCATAGTGGGTACTACTCGCCGACGACCAGACTGAACAAGCCCACGGCCGACTCGCGGTGCGCTTCTAAACTATAAGCAAAACTGTGCCCCGAGGGGAGAAGGGCGTGCTCGTAACGCGGATAATACTCCTCGAGCAGGGGGGATACGGCTGAACTCAGAAGCCAATGTTCATCCTTAGCTCCTGGGAGAGAATCGAGCCAGAGCCCGTGCCCTACCAATTTGTACGTAGCCCCATTTCCTCCTTTTTTGTTCCGTCTGCTCTTATGCCCCATAGATTCTAACTCCTGTAACGGATTCAAGAAGGCGGCCACATAGTAGAGTACATCCGCTGGCATGAGTGCGTCAAAGGCAGTGTGCTTGAGTAAGCGCCCTGATTGAAAAAGAGAGGCCGTGGCAAACTCTTGCGAGAGGTGGGTCACCACACAGCTCACACGTCGCAACTGCTGCAGGCCGAGACGCAAGAGCGTCGTCTCTTGGTGCAGTACTGTGAAATGGGAAAAGGTCTGGATGAGGGTATTGATCAGCTCGCTGGGAATCGCGAATAGGAGCAAGATCTCCTCGGTCACTCGGTTGTAGTAGAGCGTGTCGTACTCCCCTACACGAGACACCCGATTCAATAGGAGCTTCGCCTCCTTGGGTACGAAAAAGGCTTTGGGCAATAGGGTATAACAACGCCCATGCCACCCGACCCGTACCGAGCGAAAGCGAGCGACCAACCAAGGTTGTGACTCGAGTAGGGAACGGAAAGCCTCTCGCCAATCATTGTCGTCGGCTACTGGATAGCGATGTTCGTGGTACACAATGAACTGCTTGCGCACCCCGTCATGCACAGCTACGTCGATACCGTGGCGGTGGGGCGCTAGAAGCAGATCGTAAGAACTAGCCTGCCCAGGAGAAAACGTCTCGTCGAAAAGGGAGGCGTGACGCATCACGAGCAGCCAATCTTCTGTAGAATGAGCAAAGAGAAAAGAGGGGGGAGAGCCGAGTGACAACTATTCCCAGTTCCCTGCGTTGTTCGTAGCCTCGGTAAGCGAGCCGACCTTTAGCCCAGGGAAACGGTTGAGCTGCTTCGCAACGTCGTCTAGGTTGATAATCTCCTGACGATCAAGACCGTTCAAGAGAACCTTGTTCAGCACGCTTGCTTCGAAGACTTGTACAATGACCTTCGAGCCCGTCTGCAGTTCGCCAGCTGCCATTTCAAACTTTGCGCCGCCCGTATAGGGTACAATGCAAAGCGAGTCTATGATAAAACCAGGTTTCTTGAACAAGGAGTCGCGGACACAGACCGAGATGGTGTCACGGAACACGCGCCCCTCGGCAACGGCTGCGGAGTCATCCAACGAACCAATCTGACGCACGACGCGGAACGAGTCGTTTTTGAGGAAGTCGATCAAGGTATCGAAGCTGGACGTATATCGGTGATGCTCGGAACGATAGGCGACCTGTGCGGTACGGATATCCTTCAACCGTGCAATCGTGGCGTTATAACGAACCTCCTTGTCATGCTGGAAGTTGATAGGCTCCATAATGCTCGTTATGAGAAAATACAAAAGTATCGCTGCCGTGATAGAGAGTACTGCCAATATTGCCGCCTTCATTTCCTTACCTTTGCGTTAAAGTTTGCGCCGCCTGATACGGTGGCGATTTGCACGCAAATTTACTTTTTTTTCTATAGTAAAGACGCGCAAATAAAAATAACCAACAGCCTATACAGCACTGCTTCCCATGGAAACCCGCAATGCGATGCCCACTATAGTAGCCCTTGCCACTGGAGAGAACCTAGCCGCAATCGCCGTCATACGGCTCTCTGGTCAGGAGTCTCACGAGCTTGTGTATCAGTTCTTTCATACTAAAAGCTCTTTTGAAAAAATCCCACTCCGTCATGCTCTTTTCGGAGAGTGGCGGTATCAGGGCGAGGTCCTTGACCAAGTCCTCGTAACCCTGTTTGGCGCGCCCCACTCCTACACGGGGGAAGATATGGCAGAGATCGCTTGTCACGGTTCTCCCTACATCGTACAAACGCTAGTGCATGCCCTGGTGGAGGGGGGGGCGCAGCCCGCCCAACCAGGGGAGTTTACGTACCGCGCATACCTCAATGGGAAGCTCGATCTCTCGCAGGCGGAGGCAGTCAACGAGCTCATCGCTTCGCGATCGGCAGCACAGCACCGTACAGCACTGCAACAGCTTTCGGGGGCACTTTCTACCCAAATAGCGGGGCTTCGTGCGCAACTCCTCGAACTCACGGCTCTGGTTGAACTTGAAATTGATTTTTCAGACCAAGACGTAGAGTTTGTGCCTCGCCCCCAGCTCGCCCTCCTCGCACAAGGGCTTCGCACAGAGATCGCAACCCTTAGCGCTACTTTCCAGCAAGGGAATGCGATCCGACAGGGATTGCCCGTCACCATCGCGGGAGCTCCCAATGCAGGAAAGAGTACCCTACTCAACCGTTTTTTACAAGAGGAACGCGCTATCGTCTCAGACATTCCTGGTACCACACGCGATACGATAGAGGGCGAGATACAAGTCAGAGGGATCACCGTTCGCTTCACGGATACTGCAGGGCTTCGCGAGACCACGGACCCTGTCGAGCGTCTTGGTATTCAACGCACCATAGGGCGTCTAGAGAGGGGTAAATTCGCACTTCTGTTGGTTGACAGCACCATTCCATCCAGAGAGGGGATCTTCGAAGGAATAGACCACTTGCTGGCGCATATCCGACCCGAAACGACAGCCCTCCTTCTTCTGACCAAAGCCGAGCGCTTGCCCGAACAGAAGCGCCAAGCGCTCCTATCGGGGGTTGCGAGCGCCTATCCAAAACACTCCGTTGTCCTGTGGGATGCGCACTCTGGACTTGGAGAACCTGAGGTTCGTGCCTGGCTAGAGGATTGCGTCGCCCAATATTTACCCACGACCACAGGGTTTGTCATTACCGCGGAGCGCCACTACCGTGCCCTCCGCGCTGCAGAGGAGGAGACCATACTGCTAGCCGAGGGCATTGAGCAGGCACTCACGCCGGACCTATTGGCGCATCATCTGCGACAGATCAACGCCCATCTGGGCAGTATCACAGGTGCGATCCCCCCGACCGAGGTGCTGCACACCATCTTTGGAAAGTTCTGTATAGGGAAGTAAGCAAGGAAAAACAGTGCAATAGGTAGTGAGTAAGCACATCGCCTATTTCGCCGCCGACTTTCTGTTTTTTATCGCTACAGTGCCGATCGCGACTTTAGGGAATCCTAAAGCGCTATTTCTATATAATAAACTAAATAATAGCGTAACGGAATAAAGGAACATGTATAGAATATGGGGTGTTTTGGAGTAGGTAATTTTACCTAATTTAGTGCGTGTAGCATACGTGTAGTATTGGTGTACTCCGAACATGGCTTGTTTTGGGATGGAGAATTAATGAAAATATAAAGCGGTATTTCCCTGATTTTTTCTCCCCCGTGTTTCTCCCGTTGCTGTGATGCTGGGACACTGTTTTTTTTGTGACAGTATCTCGTGCGAGTAGGCTACTATCCGAGAAGAGGGTATCAATATCACTGGAGTTGGTAGGCGAGCGGGGGGCTAGTGACGCTTTATGTATTTCTAAATATACTAGGCGCCCTACGGGGTGGGATAGGGTAGAGTGGGTGATTTTGTACACTTCTTAGGACAATAGCCTTATCTTTGTATAAACCAACGACAAGGAAAGATGAGCGAACAGCGACTACTGCCCGTGGGGGTTCAAACCTTTGAAGAGATCCGAAGGAATGGGATGATCTATGTAGACAAGACGCACTACATAGTGAAATGTATGAGTGTCGGATTTAAGTCGGTCTTCCTCAGTCGCCCACACCGTTTTGGAAAGAGCCTCTTCCTCTCGACACTACAGGCTTACTTTGAAGGAAAAAAGGAGCTCTTCGATGGACTCTATATCGCAGACCACGAGGAGGAGATTGCGCGCAATTGGAATCGCACACCATGGGAGGCGTCCCCCGTGCTTTATTTTGACTTTAATGCAAAAGACTATGAAAGCCACGACACATTGAAGAAACGAATGAATGCGCAATTGCGAGAGCTCGAAAAACACTACGAAATAACAAAAGAGGACGATGACCCAGACGATCGTTTTATCTATCTGATAAAAAGTGTCTACGAAAAGACGGGGAAAAAGGTCGTTATCCTCATCGACGAGTACGATAAGCCCCTCCTATTCACCCTCCAAGACCCAGAGCTCAACGAAGCCAACCGCTTACTCCTCCAAGCCTTCTACGAGGTACTCAAGCACTGCGACCGCTACATCTGTTTTGCCTTCCTGACGGGCATTACCAAGTTCAGTAAGACCAACCTCTTTAGCGGAGCTAACAATCTGAAAGATATTTCGTTGTTGGACAATTATGCAGCTATCTGCGGTTTTACTGAGCAAGAACTTACCGACTACTTTATGCCCGAAATAGAGAAATTAGCCGAGGCGCAGAAGAGTACGGTAGCAAAGACACAGGCGACGCTCAAAAAGAAATACGACGGGTATCGCTTCTCTCGCAATGGCGAGAATGTCTATAACCCTTTTAGCCTATTGAACGTCTTGGTCGATAGCACCTACAACTACTATTGGTTTGAAACAGCAACCCCATCTTATCTAGTTAACTATTTGAGACGCACTAACATCTTTGTGCCCGATTTGGATAGGGATATCAAGATCGGGGT
>CAUUCP010000057.1:0-7824 GCA_963543925.1 uncultured Bacteroidia bacterium
TATACGTCATAGAACCAAATAGGACCGCACCCATGGATATCGCCTTGAGGAGGACTTCCTGAATCCCCGCTACGTAGGGCACCTCCGCAAGAGGTAAGCCTTGAGCTACTGAGTGGAAGGCGAGCGCCGTCGGTGCATTGTCTAAGAACCCTGATAGAGCTCCCGTGGCAAAGAAGAAGCTCAGGGGTGAACCTAACGGTAAGCTTGACGCGTTGGCTTTCAGGTAAAGTAGGGCGGGGGTCATGGTGATGAAAATACCGACGAATAGGAAGGCTACTTCTAAGATGGGCTCCCAGGTGAAGTGGTTTGCCTGTCGGATCTTCTTACGGGTTGTGGCAAGAGAGAGGAGCATCATGAGGACAATCATCCCCTCTCGTAGGAACTTCCAATAGTCACTCTCTTTCATGAGGGGGATGTATTGTTCGTTCAAGAAGGCTACCGAGGCGATAATGCCTAACAGCCAAAGGAAGTTGAGAGTGCCCTCCAAACGAAGGGGCTCGACTTGTACGTTGTCACGTGCGATGTCTTGCGGGCGCTCCCGGGCGTAGTTGTACCTGTCGAAGAAGTAGTAGGTTGCTAGGAGGACGACGTCTATGATCAGGCTTTCGGGGGCTAGGTGTAGAAACCATGTGAAGGGTGCACCGCGTAGGTAGAGAAGGAAGAGGGGCGGATCGCCTAGGGGTGTCAACAACCCCCCTGCATTCGCTACAATGGCGATGAAAAATAGCACGGTGTAGACGGTGTGTTTACGCTGCTTATTCGTCTCTAACAACGGACGTATCAAGAGCATGGCTGCGCCTGTGGTACCCATTAGGGAAGCAAGGATTGCACCGATGGCTAGGAACAGGGTGTTTACCCGAGGGGTAGCACGGATGTCACCACTTAGGCGGATACCTCCTGTAACGGTGAATAAGCCGCCGAGGAGGATGACGAAGGGGATGTAGTCAAAGACGATCTGGTGTTCTAGGGCATGCCCTAACCCTTTTGCGAACAGGATTCCTGCCGTGGGAATCCCTAGTACGAGTGCTACGATGAGCTTGTTGACATTCTTCTCCCACCAGTGTTCGGCAACCACGGGTCCTAGTGCTATGGAGAGTAGCATCAGGACGAAGGGGATGAGTAAGAAGACGGATACCTCTGGTATGGTTTCCATGGAAATGTGTGTGTATTAACGGTTAAGATTCAGAAGAGGAGGAGGGTGTGGTGAAGGATTCCATACCGTTGCTGCGCAAGAGGGTAAACCAGTGGAAGGCTTTTAGGATGTGCTTATCCCGCACCCTGTGGGGGTCGTATTTGGGGAATAGCTCTCCGTAAAGGGCTCGTGCTGCGTCGGGGGAAGAGAGGTCACAGGCGGTGATACGCTCCTCCGCGGCTAGCATGGTAGAGAAGATTTCTGAGAGGGGGAGATCGCCGTCCTCCATATACATGGAAATGTCGGAGAGGGCACTGACCTTACCGACTATGGGGACAGCGAAACGCGCTCCGCCGCCCAGAGGCTCGACTATCAAACCGTGACGGCTTTGGGCGACGAATCGGTACAGCCCTGGTCGTCCTACGATAGATAGGATTTCTTTTAGCTCCATTCTTTTCACGCATTGAGTTAAACAGGTCGCAAAAATACAACTTTTCAAGACGAGGTTACTAAGGACATAATACACTGAAGAATGCTGACACAGGGGACAATAGACGCGCTGAAAAATATCCCGATAGCGGACGTTGTACAACATTATAGTGACGTGGATACCACGGCTAATGGTAACCTGCGTTGCCCACTACATGAGGGGGATAATACGCCGTCCTTTCACCTTTACAAGGAGAGTAATACCTACAAGTGTTTCGGGTGCGGACGGTTCGGGGATACGATCAGCTTTGTGATGGAGGCTCGGGGGGTGACGTTTATGGATGCGTGCAAAAGCCTAGGAGAGGCCTTTAATATCCCGTTGCGTGGGGATGCGAACCAAACTCCCGAACAGCGTTCAGAAGAGGAGAAGAAGGGGTACTATTACGACATTATGCATGCTGCCGAGGTATTCCTTTATAAAACCTTTTTGGAGAGCGAGAAGAAGGAGCTCGGGCACGCATGCGTCAGTTATGGTATCAAACGCTTCGGTGCGCCGAGTGACCCGCAGAGCAAGAGTGCAGTGTGGCAGCTCGGGGTATTGCTTCCGAATCCTGTAACCCCCGATGGGGTATATCAACCGCACCCGTTGCTCGTACACTTGCAAACACTGAAGGGTTGGACTCTTGTCGAACGGGAAGTGTTGACCTCGCTGATGTTTCGTTATCTTCCTACCACGGGGCAGCTCCACTCTTCGTTACAGAATCGCATTATCATCCCCTTGCACGACGCGCAGGGGCATACGGTGGGCTTTTCAGGGCGAGAGGTAGAGGGTACACCTAATACTGCGAAATACCTAGCTTCCAAGGCACACCCTTTCTTCAAAAAGGGGGATATCCTATTCGGATTGGATAGGGCGCTTCCTGAGATCCGCCGCTCGCACACTGTCTTTCTTGTAGAGGGTTATGCCGACGTCATGACACTCGCAGCCGCTGGGTGTAAGAGCCCGATAGCGTTACAAGGGACGTCGCTTACCACGCCGCATTTTGAAACCCTGAAGCGCGTGGGTGTGGAGCGCGTGGTGATACTCCCTGACTGCGATGAGCCGGGACGTGCGTCGGCGCTGAAGAACACCCTTGCGCTCATATTTGAGGGGTTTGCAGTGGAGGTTGCCTCCTACGGGGAGGAGGGGGATGACCCCGACTCTTTCTTTCACAAGCTTAGTCATTCACAAGAATAACCCATTGTATAGCGATGAGTACTTACACAATTGTTTTTAACGCTGACCCAGTAAAGGTAGAACTGGAGGGGCGTCACCTTCTGAAGACACAGCACGGGATGGTGCATGTGTATCGCCCTTGCGAGATACTGCAATTCAGAAAAGACTCTACAGCACTGCGGCAGTTTTGCGACATAGTCGCATGCTCTCCCTCGCCGATAGACTTGGTGTTGATAGTGGATGGGGAGTATGATGTTCGGGCGCAACGTAAGGTTCTGTTTGAACTCTTCTTTCAGACGCAGCTTCTTCAGGACCGCATCGGGTACGGTGATTTTATTGTCTTTCGTTTGATGGAGGAGCTTGCAGCTTTCTATCTTGAGACCCGCGCCCGCTTGTCGCAAATATCCATTGTCAAGCTAGAGTCTTAAAATCACAGCAATGGGGGGTGTACGTAGTACGACAAGTATAATCTATGCAATGCGACCGCGTAGAGCACCTATAAAAGGCGCGTACACCCCGTTTTTTCTTCGTTTCTCCCCCTTGGTGGTATATTTACTATAGGTAGATGACTTTCCCTGATTATTTAGCGGCCACGCCGCCCGTGGATGGGCTTGTGTACGTGGTACGTTCGTTGCTCGGAGGAGTATCTTACGAACAAGCTTCTTTGTTGACGCTTCGTAAAATCCACGACCAGCTGTTGCGTCTTTTTCAGAAGATGGATAAGTTGACGGTGGGTTATTATGTCAACCTTTTAGGGCGAGAGTTCAAACCGAAAGCTACATGGGCACAACTAGCTAAGGAGGCAGCGGGGATCACCAAACAGCAGGAACAGGAAGGGGAGCCTACTGTTGTGATTGGTGGGCGAGAGCTAGAAGTGCCCAATTGGAAGGAAGATCCGGCGTTACGGGCTTCGTTACAGGAGTTCGGTATAGCGCGTGCCGAGGGGGTGATGTGGCGGGAGGGCACGACGCGGCTGGAGCTTCTTTCCAATTTTACGGCTCGGGGGTTGTTTTTCGTAGCGACGGACGGGGTAACGCATCGGCTTATAGAAATCAAGAACATAGCGGGCGAGCGTCAGTATATCGAAATACAGGGTACGGATAAGTGTTTCAAGACCGAGGCTGACGCTCGCCTTTTCTTTGGGCGTTTTGGTAACTACGAATTCTTTGGAGAGAAAAAGGACACGATCGGGCTATGGCGTTGTTTGCTTTCCGAATGTGTGCATTGTATAGGGATCTCGCAACTCGGATGGCAGGATGCGGGGTTCTGGGTATGGGCAAACGGGGTGTTTGTACCTGGGGAGGGTTTTCAGGAGTTCAGTGAATACGGGACGGTCACGATCCACGGAACACATTACTACTGCGCGGCAGCCAACAGAATCAACGCGCATGCGCTCGGGAATCGCAATCGGCTGAAGTTCGTGGCGCGCTTCAGTAACTACAGCTTTGACGACTGGCAGACGCAGTTCTTACGCGTTTATGGGAACAATGGGAAGATAGGGTTGCTCTTCCTACTTGTTTCCTTATTCAGGGATATAGTACAGGACCATGCTGGGATGGTTCCTATTCTGAACGCATTCGGGAAGTGCGGTACGGGGAAGAGCGTGATGTTGCGAAGCCTGACGCGTATGTTTTTCAAGAGTCCCGTCCTGACGAACCTTGCCAATAGCACCCTGCCGAGTCTAGACAATGCGGTACACGAATATCGCAACGTGCCGATCGCCTTTGATGAGTACAGTGTAAACATTACTCGGGAAAAGGTAGAGTTTATCAAGAGCCTTTTTGACGGAGGGGGGCGTGTTAAGACCATTGCTTCGGATGTAGATGGGGTTCGGTATAATAGTCAGAGCGAGATTGCGGCTAGTGTCTGTATTGCAGGGCAACAGATCCCTGATGCGGACTCGGCGCTTTTGACGCGTATCCTCTCGCTAGAGTTCAAAAAGAGTCAGTATACCGACGAGGAGCAGGATAATCTAGAGACGCTCCTAGGTATGGAACAGGAGGGGCTTTCGGGGATTATCCACACCTTCCTTAGCCATCGCAAACTGGTAGAGGATAACTTCAGTGAAACGTATATGCATACGCGCAGGCAGGTGCGTAAGCATATTAATGAACTGGGGTTGAAGTCCGAGGAGCGGATCATTTCCACATGGTCAATCCTCATAACCATGTATCGCATCCTCTCCGACGTGCTCGGGTTTGCTTTTACGATAAAGGATATCTTAGCTATCGCTGTAGAGCAGATCGGCACACAAATCACTGACCTGCAAGACAGCAACGAACTATCTACGTTCTGGAGTACGTTTGCCAACTTGGTACAGCGGGGGGATATCCTCCAAGATGCCGATTACAAGGTAGTCCGTGCGACGGGGGATATGACGAACGACAGGGGCGACCCACTCCCGATAGATGAGGGTACGGAGTTACTCTACCTGAATATGACGACGGTGTACCCGCAGTATTTGCGTAGTCTACGCGATCAGGGTGGGCACTTATTCACCCGCACCACAATACAGAAATACCTAAAGAGCGGGGAGGGCTTTATCAAGTCCAAGCGGAGCTGCCGATGGGACATGCCCAATCGTAACGGTGTCAAGATGGACAAGTCCCGCAGCTCGGTCATCGGTAAAGCGTGGGTATTCAAGCTGTCGGATATAGATTTACCTATAGCGTTTAACTGGAACACGTTCCCTGAGGAAATCCCCCCGACGCAGCCCCCAGAGCTGGGGACTCACTCGGGACGCATACACCTTCACCTCCCCACGGCGCCTCCTTCTGAAGAGGAGGAGGTAAATCCTCACCCTGTAATAGAAAGACATGCTACTGTTGAGTCCACTGCTCTTCCTATAGAGGAACATAATGAGGAGTATGACCCCGACAGTGTAGAGGTTCCATTTTAATCACCATTTTACACACACAAAGATGAAGTATTATCTATTGCTATTTTCCGCAACCCGTAACGTGGGTGTACCTGTTGAAATACGTCGTGTTGATGAAGAAGGTAACTTCTTTGGTTTCATAGAGGAGGAGGATATTAACCCGCTGCGTTTCCGTCAGGAGCGCATTCAAGACACGTTGCACCTCTGTATTCGTCACCTAATGGTAGAGTGGTTTGGGATCTTTCTCTGCAGTACCGAGTTCCCATGCAACCAAGAGCTCCCCTTTTTCATAGACCGGGAGGTAATGCGTGCGTCGTCCGAGGGTGAGGAAATCACCATTGTAATACCTAGCTATGGCGAGCTTCTAGAGAAGGAAACTGCAATGCTTTTCTTGTCCCTAGTCGGGGATTATGGGGTGCATCTTTTCTTCCTCAAAGAACATCTTTTGTGTCAGGGGAAGAAGCATGACGAGCTTACCGCTCATTGGTTAGATGACTTGTTAGTATTTATTCGGATGCACGGGAACGGTAGTAGTGTTCCTACAGAGGTAGACGACACGCCCTATGAGGAGGAGGAGCAGCAGCAGGAGGAGTGTGGCGAGCCTATCCACACGAATACCATAGATATTGACCTGCTCCCCTTCTAATCTACAACCTTAATCACACACACTATGCGACCTTCGACAACCGAGGCGTTCGTACGCCCTTACCATAAGTGGATTATAAAACACATAGAGGAGGGGTATACCTCTTATTGGATAGCCGAACAGCTGGGGGTATCCCGCTATATCTTTCTGAACTACCTATACGCTTACCAACGTAAGATAGGGCACAAGATAGCCCGCAAACGCCCGCTACACACCTGTCTACACCCCGAACACCCGATCCCCGACACGGAGTTCAACGACGACGCTGAAACGGGGGAGAATACCCCCCAGAGCGCCAAAAAAGAGCTATCGCTACACGGACGCCTATACCCATATCCGCCCACGTGGAATGCGCTCTCCTTTTCCCAGCTTACGGCTTTGTGGGAGTGTGCTACGAGGAGTAGTTCAGTGGAGTTGTTTCTACTGAACGCTGCGCAAATCCTATTCAACATCACGATTCGGGAGTTACAACACTCCAAACGGCAAGTGCCACAGTTCAATAGTGGTTCTACCTATCTTGTCTTTCCACTTGATGACGGGGAGGAGAACGTTTATCACGACGTTGTCACCTTCCCCGAACTCTACAAGTTCATAGATGCTGTAAAATGGTTACTTGATAAGGACGGGACGCACATAGAGAGTCATCGGACGGTGCTCCCCTCCACTTTAGACATCGCAATAGATAGGATGACGGCCATCCCCTCGGAGTTTGAGGCGCTGACCTTTGAGGAGTTTCTCTTGATAGAAGACCTCAGGTTGAGTGGCGCGCCTTTGTCGCAACTTCTCTCTATTGTCTACGTACCGACCAATCCTCCGCGGCGGGGTGAAACTGAGCGTCGGCGTATTCCCTTTGAGGCGCGGGACTTCAAACAAATAGAACGGGCGATAAAGAATCTTATCAATGCGAACGCTTATCAACATGCATCGGATGTATGGTGGTGGTGGTGGGAGGGTAACCTTCGCCAGTATGCTGAGACGTTCCCCCGACTGTTCACTATCAAGAGTCCTGAGGGGGAGGTTGAAGAGGCGATTCTAGATAAGACGTCTATCCTCCCCTCTCGGCTGATGTACTACCTAGCGGGTGGGGACTTTACTAAGCTGAAGGATATTCGACATACGAATATTATAGATGCTTTTCGTCTCCTAGAAACCTACCTAGAAGAGAACAACACCGACATCCACTAACACCCAGTAATACCGACATGTATAATCATTTTTTTGACCTTTCCCTCTCCGCAGTACAACGTTATATTCCTGTTGCGAATTCGTTCAGTAACGAAGACTTTGCACGTTTTACCCCATCGCTAGAGTCCTCTCCACTGGGGTGGTTATTTAATCTACCTGAGCTCTTTCGGTTCGCACCATCATGGGGGGAGTTCTATGAAAAAGACCTTTCTACGAGTGTAGACGACCCTGTAGCGTTTGATGCTTTTATCCCCCTGTGGGTCGCCCGACAGGCAGTCCCTTATTGATACTGTCCTAAAAAAGTGTGTAAGCTCCACTTTTAGTAACTTGGTGTTGAA
>CAUUCP010000058.1:0-6977 GCA_963543925.1 uncultured Bacteroidia bacterium
TGCTTTATTACCTTGCCTGCCCTCCCTAAAGAACGTTTAGAATACAATGAGGCTAGGCGTTGCGAGGCTGGAGAAGAGGCGCTTGACACCATTGAGCCCATCTCTACAGAGTCTTCTATCGATGGGCTGGCGAATATTCCTATCATCACTTCGGACACGCCTTTGGATATCGCTATTAGTGTACCTTCCGAGGTCTAATCTCGTCATTTATTGACGTTCTATGGAGGGTTTCGTAGGGAGGTCGTTGGCTTCTCTTTTTTTCGCCATTCCGTTACTCTCTTTTGGTAGTTTTTTTGTTACCCTTTTTGTTACAACGGCCGTGTGAACGACCATCGGAACGATTACCCTTTTTCTGCGTCAAAGAGCCTATTTTCGGACGGTTTCACAAGTAGCAGTGGGAAGGATTGCAACGGGTATCATATCGCGCTGTAAAGGGTGCTAAAACGAGAAAGAGTGTTCTTGGAAAACCACTAGGGGGTGAGACGCGTATTGACTACTGGGGTGGATGATGATACTATCCATAAAAGTGTGTAACAGGCTACATATTTCTCTGCCTATTTCTCCTCTTACCGCCCGCTCTTTACCCCCACAGTGCATTCTACATTGTAGGACAGTATCCAAGGTTAATACGTTTTTACGGATACTCCCCTCCTTAGAATTTACTTCCTCCGCCGCCGCCTCCAAATGACCCTCCTCCGCCCGAATAGCGTCCGCGTCCGCTGCTACTCTTTTCTCCACTGCTTTGAATCGCGGCACTGAGAATGAAGACCAGTATTGAGCGTAAGGTTGAAGGTACGCGACGCAAGATTCGCTTGGCGGTTTTCTTTGTCTCTTGCCCCCAATACTGTCGAAGACGATATTGTTGCTGTAGCTCTTTATTTCTCCAGTAGTGGAAGAGATGACCTAGCGATAGGAAACCGACAATAAGGAGCGCTATCAGGTAACCTGCAATAACGAAAAAGATTAGCGCGTAAAGTAGCAACGACATTAACTTCAAGAACATGTTATCTTCAGACGGGGGTTTTACTACACAGAGTGAAGCCTCATCTCCTGACAGAATGGCGATAAGGGTATAGATCCCGACCTCCGTTCCCTCGGCATAGCGATGTGCTGCTGCGTAGGGGGCGACCATATCGCGCATAATCCGCATTGCGAGGATGTCGGGCAGAGCACCCTCCATACCGCGCCCCGTGGCGATATACCCCTCGCCGTAGTCTCCTGCAGGGCGCGCCTCTTTCCAGTCTGTATTGGCTACCTCCTGTATCTTTTCCAAGAACGTAGGCAGATTTTTTATCCGTTCGCTACCGTCGCTATTATCTTGCCATATCGAACTCTCGCTTTGTGCTTCTGTGGGGAGTTCGTAGGGGGGCATCTGGCTGGCGCGGAGGAGGAAAATGATGCCGTTGTCTTTTTCTTTTTGTCCTACTCCCCAGTCATTCCCTAGTCGGGTGGCAAAGTCATTGGCGTCGTGTCCTTGAAAATCATTGACGGTTACGACCAAGATGTCTCGCCCCGTGGAGTCGCGATAGTTACGCAGTAGCGTTTCTAACCGTTTCGTTTCTGCGGGGCTGTAAAGGTGTGCCGAGTCATTGACCATGTTGCGCGGCAAGGGGAGCAGTGGTGTCGCGCTTACCGCTTGGTAGAAAAACAGCAGGGCTATGGTCAATAGTAGGCTTACGCGTCGTGTTTTTTCGCGATGCATAGTCTTTTGGTTTTGAGGGTAAAAGACCCTCCTGTCAGGAGATTCTTTTGTGAATGAGTAAAAGCTTTTGTCTTACGCTGTATGAGTACAGAGCTGGTATTTAGAATCGACTTCCTCCTCCGCCGCCGCCAAAAGAGCCTCCACCGCCCGAGTAAGATCCTCGCGAGAAGCCGCCGCTAAATGAGGAACGTCCACTGCTCGAGGAACGTCCACCGATAGTTCCTCCTCCTTTGAGTTTCAGTATGAGGAAGAGTAGTATGATCGAACCAACGAGTTTTATCCAAAATGGTGTACCCCCTTTGTCTGTTGCTTCTATGCTAGCGATCGAGGCCTCGTCGCCTGCTAAGGCCGCGATGAGTGCATAGACCCCTACCTCTGTTCCTTCTGCATAGCGTTGAGATATGCAAAAGGGTGCTACAATATTGCGCATGATACGGGTCGCTAGTATGTCGGGGATTGCTCCTTCCATCCCTCGTCCTGTGGCGATATATCCTTCGCCATAGTCTCCTGCAGGGCGTGAGGCTTTCCAATCGTCTGCTGTTGTCTCTTGTAGACGCTCCAAAAATGCAGGTAAATGTCGGATGCGCTCTAAGCCTTCTTGTGGTTTCCCTAACCAAGAGGAAATATCCTGGTCTGCAGAATTGGGCATCGTGTAGGGGGGCATCTGGCTCGCGCGCAGGAGGAAGATGATGCCGTTGTCTTTCTTTTTTTGCCCTACTCCCCAGTCGTTCCCTAGGCGGGTGGCAAAGTCGTTGGCGTCGTGTCCTTGAAAATCATTTACGGTTACGACCAGGATGTCTCGCCCCGTGGAGTCGCGGTAGTTACGCAGCAGCGTCTCCAATCTCTCCGTCTCTTCTGGAGTGTAGAGATGTGCCGAGTCATTGACCATATTTCGCGGAGATGGCAGCAACGAAGTGCCACTCGCCCCCTTAGCAAAACATAGGGTCAGTATGACCAGTTCTAGTAGTGCTGTCTTTAATTTCCCCTTATACATGATTTTAACCCCTTATTCTTAGCACAAAGGTCACTCTTTTTTAAGAGTCAGACTGTACAATTTTGTACAACCCCATTACGTTATTTCGATAGAGTTTTCTTACTTTTGTTCGGTTGCTAATAAACAGAGGGGATGCAAAAACGGTGGCTTGCGCGTATTATTGGAGGATTGATAGGGGGGGGACTCCTTGCTGTCCTCTATGGTCTTGCCAATGATGGTCTCGCCTCCCTCTCTTTGTTACAGAAGTCTCTTCCGCCCCTCTTTGGGCTTGTTGTGGGAGGTTTGTTGGCTGACGCCTGGTTTGAACGGCGCTACCCTTCTCGTCCTGTGGAGGCGTCGTCGGAAGTGGAAGAGGCTGAGCCATCGCAACAAGGTGATAACTTTTTATAAAGTCGTACGTTAAAACATTACGGAGCGTTGAAACACAAGGTTCTTTTTAACGGTTGTAGCGTGCACTCTATACTACGAGTATTTATTTCTTTGCTCGCCATTTGGCTTTGTACCAAGGGGGCGCTGGGGCAGGTTCTATCTTATTCCATGCCTCTCGAATTGCCTGTTTTTGTCAATCCTGCCAATGTGGGGAATGATGCGGCGATTCGTTTCAATACGTTCTATCGGAATCAGTGGCTCAACGTACGTTCTCCCTATAGTGCCTATGGGCTCTCTTTTGATCGTCCTTTTGGGTTGTACTACAATCATGCGATAGGTTTTTCCCTCTCAAATGATGTGCAGGGGGATTATATTTTGCAACATACGGCGTTGCACGCCTATTATTCTTTCATGATAGATGTTACATACGACCTTCGTCTCCGTTTTGGGTTGCAGGGTGGGGCGATCATGAAAGCTACGAATTATAACAAGCTTATTTTCCCCGATATGTTGAGTACGGACGGGGGGGCAAGGGAGTCGCTCAATTATTCCAACAAGAAGCGTTTTACTTACGATTTCGGAGTCGGTATTGCAGGGGAGTATCAAATGCTGGACTTTGGGCTTGCTGTACATCAGCTTACAGAGCCGTATTTTGGCACTCGGAATATTGATCGCCAGCTTCATCTACCACGTAAGTTTTCCACTTACGCTGTGATGCGTTTTAATCTTTTTGAGCGGTATCGTTACAAGACGCCACTCTATTTTGTCCCCTCGGTACATGCTGCTTATCAGGCGCGCGATATCTCCAAAATCTATGTTGGTACGAGAGGGTTGAACGTGACTGCGGGTTTGCGCGTTGAGTATATCGGGGTACACGCTGCGTTGTACTACCAACATGCCATTCTCTACGATCGGCAGGCGGTGAGTGCAACCGTCGGTTGGACGGGTGATCGCTTCTCTATCTCCTATGGTTACAATATGGGGTTTATGAACAACGGTTTCCGTGGTCTTGATGCTTCGGAACATGAGATTACGCTCGGTGTAAAGTTCCCCATCGTGATCCGTCCTCGCTTGGCACGCCAGTTTGATAAGAAGCGGCGTATGATGACAAAATACTCCAGAAAGAAGACTGGAGCAAGGATGCGGCGTAATTCGAGGCGACGTAAGTAACCTCTTTCGCTTTACAATACAACAAATTGGACGCTTTTCCGTATCTTTATAACACAAGAAAGAGCACTTTTTCAATGGGTTATCAGAATATGCAAATGAAAGGTCTGACACTGGCGGGTGTCGTGCTACTCAGTGCATTCGTCCTTTCGTCGTGTAGTAGCAATCATCGCTCGGGTGCTTCGCGAGCAACGGGGTGGAAATACAACGACGAGAATTATGGAGGTTTCGAGGTGGTAGAGGGGTATAAGCCTGAAACGGCACCAGGGCTTAAGTTTATCGAAGGTGGAACGTTTATCATGGGGCGTACGGAGCAAGACGTGATGTACGACTGGAATAATACGCCCCGTCGTGTGACCGTCTCCTCGTTTTACATTGATGAGACGGAGGCTACTAATGTTGAGTATCGAGAATATCTTTTCTGGTTGCGTCGTGTCTATGGCGACAAACTGATAGAGGTCTATGATAAAGCGCTTCCAGACACCCTGGTGTGGCGCTCGCCGATGGCCTTTAACGAGCCTTTTGTCAAGAACTATTTCCGTCATCCTGCCTACAATGACCATCCCGTAGTGGGTGTCTCGTGGAAACAGGTGGTTGACTATGCACATTGGCGTACCAATCGTGTCAACGAATGGATGCTCGATCGTCGTGGGGTATTGACCATCGATGCGGACTATATCAATGGACAACAAGCGGAGAATAGCTTTGATACTGAAGCTTATCTTCTGGGACGTCATGTGCCAGCCAATCATATTGGTTTGCCTTCCAAGAAGCCTGGGGCAGAAGAGACCAAACGTAATGCCACGATAGAGGATGGAATTATGTTCTCTGAGTATCGTCTCCCTACAGAGGCTGAGTGGGAATATGCCGCTTTGGGATTGAAAGGGAATACTCTTACTGAGAATGTGAACGAGCGACGGATATATCCTTGGGATACGCATAACGTCCGTAATGGGAACTACCAAGAGGGAATCCTTGGGCAAATGCAGGCCAACTTCGTTCGTGGAAAGGGGGATTACATGGGTACTGCAGGTGATCTCAATGACCGAGGAGATATTACCCGTCCTGTCGATTCTTATTGGGCTAATGACTTTGGTCTCTATTGTATGGCGGGGAATGTCAATGAGTGGGTGCTGGACGTCTATCGTCCTCTCTCCTCGGAGGATGTGGATGATCTTCGTCCCTTCCGTGGAAATGATTTTCAGGCGTATAATACAGAAACTGGACCTAATAATCGTCCCACTATCGTTAAGGTAGACCAGTATGGGAGAATCCCAACGCACCGGGATACTGCATTTGAGGGACGGAGAAATTACGATAGAGCTTACTACATCAACTACAAGGATGGTGACCGGGAGTCTATTATCGAATATGATAAGGATGCTTCGGTACAGCATACAGCAACTTCCCGTGAGATGTACTTCCCTGGGGAGGATAATGGGAGGATTAAGAACGAGGGGATGACCACGCAGATTAGTGACCATGTACGTGTATATAAGGGAGGGGGATGGCGCGATCGTGCTTATTGGCTTAGCCCTGGTGCGCGTCGTTTCTTAGATGAAAATGCCTCCACTTGCGATATTGGTTTCCGTCTCGCTATGGATGCAGTGGGAGAACCCGCCGAGGTCGATCGTCAGTAATTCTTTGGACTCTATTTTTAACCGCAGCAGAGGCGCAGCTTCTGTTGCGGTTCTTTTTTGTCTTTGGTATAGTAAATGTCCGTTGTAGAGGAGACGCGCTGATTGGGTTGCCCTCACATTACTCTTGTTGTGTTTTGTAGGTGAGGAATGTGTTTCGTTTCACAGTGGAGGGGAGGGCTATCTCTAGGATTGACGAATTTACATTCCAGATGGTATGTATTCTGTCCCATTGTCTCCTGCTTTGGGTATTCTTCTTGCCTATTGGTCGGAATAGCGTTCTTTGTTAGGCATTTAGGGGGGATATATGTGGGATATTGTCCTATCTATTGTGTCATCTTGGGGGCGAGACTTGGATAGTTGTCGGGTAGATTACTGTTGGCAATTACTTGCTGGTACAGTATGGGTAGTGGCAGCACGGGTGATATCATTCTCGTCACTCTCCATAACAAAGCCGCCTCTCCGTCAAAGTGACAGAAAGGCGGTTTTTTCGCAGCAAACTTGTTGGGGCGCTACTTGGATACCTTTATGGTCTTTTGCGCGTCATTTTGCACCACTAAGCGTATGAAATAGACTCCTGCAGGGAGTAGTCTCGTATCTAGGATCTCTTCTGTACTAGAAAGAGCGCCAGAACGTACGACGACCCCTGCGGCATTGACGAGTTCGTAGCGCGCTGCGATGCCCTCTGGGTTGAGGATGCGCAGTTGCGTGGTGAAGGGGTTCGGTGCTACGGCGATGCTTGCCAATAGGGCGTCCTCTACCGCGCCAGGAGTATCTGCTGTTTTGGCTTTTACCGTTACTTTACATTTTGCCTCCTTATTCCCGTCCTTGGTGGTTACGGTGATGGTCGCCTCGCCGATGCTTTTCGGAGTTACTGTGCCATTTTCTACAGTAGCTACGTCTGTATTGTCACTCGCCCATGTCACCGTCTTGTTTGTGGCGTTGTCTGGCTTTACGGTTGCGGTAAGTTCCTTGGCAGGGTCTCCTATAGTGAATTCAAGGCTCTCTTTGTCTAGGGTTACCGTTGTGACCTTTACGGGGGAGACCGTTACCTTACATTTTGCCTCCTTATTCCCGTCCTTGGTGGTTACGGTGATGGTCGCCTCGC
>CAUUCP010000059.1:0-6515 GCA_963543925.1 uncultured Bacteroidia bacterium
ACGGTAAAGGCGACCTTTACTCTAAAGACCTTTAAGGTAGAACAGACGAAAGAGGGCGAGGGGAAGCTCGACATTGCTGGGGCTACCAATCTGAAAGCAGTGCCCTACGGGACGGAGCTCACGGTAACCGCAACTCCTGACGAAGCCAAGGGGTACGAGCTCAAGGCGCTCACCGCGGGCGACGTAGATCTACTGAAACAGGACAATAAGTTTGTAGTAAAGGGGGATGTAACGGTAAAGGCGACCTTCACCAAGTCTTCCAAGATTCCTACGTCCCTCTCCCTAGAGAAAGACAAGGTGAGTGTAACGGAAGGGGAGGAAAAGAAAATCGCCCTCATCTTTGGTGGTGCGAGCGATATGGACAAGAGTGTCACAGTAGATCCTGCGACCAACGACTATTTTGATGCCAAGGTAGAGAATGACCAACTCGTCATCTCGGGAAAGAAGGAGACCACCGCCCCCATGAAAGTGACTGTTACGAGCACCAAGGATGCGACCCTCACGGCGTCCTGTCTGGTCACTGTGACAAAGAAAGAGGGAGAAGAACTGCCCGTATTTAAGATAAAGCTCTCTTTCTTTGGCAATGGGACGATCGCTATCAAGGATTACGCAGGCGCACAACTCGACTCGGTGAAGAAGGGGACAGAGCTCACCGTAATTGCCGAGCCCGCCCCAGACTTTAAGCTGACGGCTCTTACTGCTGGCACAAAGAATATTCTTGATACGAAGAAATTCATCGTAACGAGTGATGTTGAGGTCACGGCGACCTTTACCAAAGAGAATCCTGGGGCAGTAGATGAGGAGACCTTAGTAGGGATCTCGGTAGTGCCTAATCCTTTTGGCGCACACTTGCGAATAAGAAACGAGCAAGGGGAGGTGCTCTCCTACGAGCTATTCAATACTGCTGGGGTTGTGCTTCGTGCGGGGGCGTTCTCTAGCACAGAGGTGATTTTGGATACCGAAGCGCTCCCTGCAGGCGTCTATTTCGTGCGTTTAGCGGCGCAGAATGGCGCGCAAAAAAGCTTAATGGTATCTAAGTAGCACTTACACCTCTTGTCGAATCAGAAGCCGCCTTTCTGTCAAAATGATAGCAGGGCGGCTTCTTTTGTCTGGTGGGAACTCATCTCGTCCCTTTAGGGGGGATATAGGAGGCTTTATAGGCTCGTAAAATCATCATAAAGAAATGGTATCTATTTTATTCTCAGTTAGATCCAATTCTCCACCAGACTGGTGGAGAATTGGAAGACTTACTCTTTCAAGTACCATGGAGACATCATTGTGAAATCATCACCAAATGGGACTATTGTACAATCCCCTTTAGGGATATACGAGGCTTTATAGGCTCGCGATCGGGTACCCGACTTTGTGATGCTAGGTACTCTTACGGACACTACCCTACCCTTCTAGGGACACTACCCTTCTACGAACACTACCGCGCTTATACACTCTTTTTTAGGAGAATAGCGCCGTGAAAATCCCCCAGAGTACGTAGGCAACTAACGTAGGCAACTAACGTAGGCAACTACGGTTGTACGAAAAATGGGAACTTGTAGCAATGGGCTATATAAGAGCACCTAAATAGTAGCACCTAAAAAGCTTTCTCTTCCTCCCGAGGTGCGTAGAAATACCATTGAAAACCGAAGCGGAAGTTACGCTCACGCTCGGGGTACAATACCCCAGCAAAGGCATTACGCCCGAACCACTCCTCATTGAGATGTCCGACCATGACGAAGAGATTGGCAGTCTTCCACTTGAGATTCAAGACCAAATCGAGGAGAGGATAATCTCCGAGCTTGTAGACCTCCTGCCGATAAAAGAGCCCAAGTGGGACGTTATAGGCATCGGCATAGTATGCCGTACGATATGTGGCATCAAGCGCTAAGCGAAGACGCAATACCCCTGGGACAGGCTCGAGTTCATACCCCAAGGAGACAGAGGAGGTCAACCGTGGTAAGGCTACTACCTTGGCTTGCGAGGAGTTTTGAAATACGACACGTCCTGATAGGTCAAACCCTCGCCACGAGGCACGTTGCTGATAGTAAACGGCGAGGATATTCAAGAAATCTGTCTGTACGGGTAAGCTTTCTGTATTGAAATATGTGTAATGTCGGTAGAGGCGATTGGCTGCCCCTAGACGGATATCCCCCCACGGAAGTGCAAGCTCAGCATCGGTATGTAAATAGGTGGTAGGGGCGAGGGTTACGTTCCAAGCTGCGGTATTGGAATAATGTTGTTTCAGGAGTCGCTCTGCACTCCTACGTACCGTTGCGAGGTGAAACAAGAGGTTCAACTCCTTGAGTGTTGGAAATGGTATCAGACGCAACGCCCCTTGAAGCGCCAAGTCGCCACGTTTCTCTCCTAAGAGATAAAGACGGGTATAACCTTGGAGATAGAGGTAACGTAAATCGTAGTCTGCCGACGCCCCCATGTATACCGAAGATTCGTCTGTCGTGGCATAACCTCGTAAATAGAGCAATGGCTGCGGTTGGAGGTAAGTATTGTACTCCACGCCCATCCATGCTCTCAAGGAGGGGAAAAAGAGCCTGCTGTGCGGATTCTGACGGTATGCGAGCGCCATACGGAAGTCCATGGAAGTCGTCGCGACGGAATCGTGGGTATAATTATCCGCAATAAGATATTTCTCCCCCTCGGGTGGTTTAGGCTCTACGTAGGTACGTGACAAGGTGCGGTAACGCTGCATCAAAAATGCCGAGAGCACGGGCGCTGTATACTGATAGCGGATGTGTGCTGTGGTATCTAGTCGTTCAAAGGTATGTTCCCATAGGTTGAATCCTTCCTCGAAGGTAAACTGATTGGCCGCGGCCAGCGTATTGTTCTGGACATGTCGCACGGGCATCTGCCCTTGTGGCATGATGGTATCTCGCTGCCAATGAGGAGAATCGAGCCCTCCATTCAAGGCGTGTTCCATACGTCGTACAATGGCCGAAGCCGAGACATACCATCGCCTATAGACCCATGAGGCGTAGAGTTCCCCCACGTTGTAACGTGCCGAAAGATTTACCATCTGGCTCTTGTCCTCGGCGTGCATCACATTAAAAGCGAAGTTTAATCCTGGCGCAAAGTTCTGGGTATAGAACCAACGGGCGTATAACTCCCCCTCCGAAGAGCTAAAGTGGTTCGAAGCATTGAAGTGTGAATAAGGACCTTGTGCTTGAAAAGCTGCATGTTGGGGTAAAAGGTGGAGGGCAATCGAATGTAAAGAAGGGGGGAGGGATTCTGTTTCTTTTCCCTCCTTGCTCGTACCCTCTCTTTCACAGGGACGTGCTAAAAACTCGTCGTACTGTAGCGGAGCGTAGCGCAAGCCGAGGGTCTGACGCGGGAGATATGGGTTGAGGCGATCGTCAAAGAGATGCGAGGTCTGAAATGCGCTATCTATGGGTTGTGGGACGTAACGCCATGCCTCGGTTTGCAAGTTCCATCGGTGGACATACTCCCGCCTCGCAACGGGGGGCATTTGCGAAAAAAGGGTCAATGGCAAACGCGAAACGGAGTCCTGCTGCGGGGCAAGATTATCCCCCGTCGTAGCCAGTAAGGTGGGTTGTGTCTGTATCGAATCTCGTTCCTGTGCTTTGAGCAAGGCGCCCTCTCTTCCTGCCAGCAAAGAGAAAAGCCCGCACACGAGATACGTAAACAGACGGTGACGCATTACCCCCTCCAACCGTATGGGTGTGGCGCAAGAGGGGAGGTCGCGAGCGGATGATAGTCCCCGACCAATCCTACTGGCGTGGCATGGCGAATGGCGTGGACTAGCTCAATACAAGGACGTACCTCGTCGAGGGAGAAACCCTCGCCCTGTAGGATATGACGGTAACTCTCGTTGTGTAGTTCGGTGAACCCTTCGCTAAACTCGAACGCTTCGCCATCAATCTCTAGGGTACGATAGGTACGCTTTTCGCCCTGTACGGCATTGGGTGGCAAGAGGTCACCGTTAATTGACAAGAAATATCGCACCCGCGCACGCTGGAACTCAAGATATCCGGCACACCGATCATGGGTTGCTACGTGCACCACGTTCTTTTGCAATGCGCCGAAGACCCACGCCAGCATGTCGTAAAAGTGCACGCCAATGTTTGTGGCAATGCCTCCACTCTTCCGCTCGTCTCCTTTCCACGACGTATAGTACCATAGTCCCCGAGAGGTGATGTAGGTGAGGTCTACATTGTAGACCTTGTCCTGGGGTGCGGCTGCAATCTTCTCTTTTAGCGCGATAATGGCGGGGTGCAGACGGAGCTGTAAGATGCTGTAAACCGCCCTTCCTGTTTGCTGTTCCAAGGTCTGTAGGGCATCGATATCCTCAGGATTCAAAGCCAAAGGCTTTTCACACACCACATTCGCTCCCAAGCGCAAGCCATAGGCTGCGTGCGCCGTGTGGAGATAGTTGGGGGTACAGACCGTGAGATAGGTAATCGGTGTGGAGGAGTTCCGTAGGGACTGATTGAACTGGTCGAAGAGCTCTTGTTGGGTAAAGAAGCGCGCCTGTGGAAAATAGGAATCCATAATTCCCACAGAATCAAAGGGATCATAGGCAGCAAGGAGGTTGTTCCCCGTTTCCTTAATCGCACGAAGGTGGCGTGGTGCAATGTAGCCCGCCAGCCCCACGAGAGCAAAGTTTTCCATAAAGCATAAGATTAGAAGGGGGGGGTTAACTCTTTGTCACGAGCTCTATGACAATACGCTCTGCGGCGTGCCCGTCTCCGAAGAGAGCCTCTGCTGGCATTAAGGGGGAGCTTGCGACCGCCTCCATCCTTTCGTAAGCAGCGAGGATTCCCTCGTAAGAATTTCCTCCGAGAAGATTACGCCCGGAGTCTAAGAGCTCAACCCACTCGGTTTCTTTACGTAGTGTAACGCAGGGCTTGCCTAAGAAGTAAGCTTCTCGCTGCAATCCTCCGCTATCGGTCAGCACGACATGGGCATGCTGCAAAAGCCAAAGAGTCTCGAAATAGGTGGTTGGAGGCAAGGGAATGAGCGAGGAGGAGGTTAGTTCTATTCCATTCTCCTTCAAGACTTTGGCAGTATGAGGGTGCAAGGGTAAGACGACGGGACACCGTTTTCCAATCGTTTCCAATGCAGAGAGTGTAGTCTGGAGCGCCTCGGAATCCGCCAATAAGGCAGCACGGTGTAGCGTACACAGATTAAACTTTGGGGGTAAGGAGGTTGCGGGTTGACGTGCAGAGGGGAGATAGAAGAGCGTCGCGTCAAACATGACGTCTCCTACCACGGAGATTTGGTGGTGTGGACGGGTATCAAATCCCTCGTTTTTTAGATTTTGCAGTGCGTGCTCGGTAGGGCAAAAGAGAAAAGAAGCGATACGGTCTGTTAGGACACGATTAACCTCCTCGGGCATGTGTAAATCTCCGGAGCGCATGCCCGCTTCGACATGCACTACGGGGATATGATGTTGAGCACCCGCCAATGCTCCTGCGAGCGTACTGGTGGTGTCACCATAGACCAGAAGGAAATCGGGATGGTAGGCAGAGAGTATATGGGAGAGCCCTTCTAGCATACGGGCAGTGGTGAGGGCTTGTTGTCCTCCCGCTATACCTAAATTCCAATCTGGGCGGGGGATTGACATTTCCTCGAAGAAGACGCTAGACATGTTGGGATCGTAGTGCTGCCCGGTGTGCACGATACGTTCCTCGGCTAACTTACGCAGCGAGCGACTCACTACGGCAGCCTTTACAAACTGCGGACGCGCCCCGACGACAGTCAACACCCTCATTGGTGTGCGTTTATGCTATTTCGCCGTTACGGCAAAATTGGAGATCATCTCTTGTTCGAGAGGAGCAGCACCTGTAATCTTCGTCTGCGCGGTCCCTGTAGTGACAGTTGCCCCCGAGACGGTGACTGTACAAGAGCCTATGACGTAGGTTTCCATTGCGGCATTGGCCTCGATGTGTACGGTATACTGCCCACTGGGTACGGGGTTACCTGCAGCATCTTTCAAATCCCAGGTATAGGTTTGTTTACCTGAAGAGGCAGGTGTTGCGCCACTAATCCCGTCGGTGGGTTGTTCAGTAAAGAACTTACGCCATGTCGCGAGGCTTGATGGGCGTTTTGTCCACCCATTGCCTGTAGTAAACGAGGTGACGAAAAGCGTACGCACCAACTCGCCCTTACTGTTTTCAACCCACACGACATATTGGTTGGTAGCTTTTTTCAACTTCTTATGAAAGTCGAACGTAACCTCTACGCGCGAGGCTGCAACGGAAAAAAGTGGTGCTAGAAGGAAAGAGAGTAGAAGGGTGGATAAGAGAAATAGCTTACGTTGCATCATTATCATGTTTAGTCTTACAAAGGTAAGAAATTTTCTACACCTTCCTCATTGTTGCTAGGAGGGTTGGTAAGAGGGCTTTATGTATTCCTAAATAAGCTATACGGCTTGCGGGGGGAGTAGGGGGAGAGTGGGCGTAGAGTAGGTGTAGTGGGGGGGAGTGTCTTTTTGTCATCCTTTTGTCAGTCGGTGTAGAGTACGTGTAGAGTACGTGTAGCGTTGG
>CAUUCP010000060.1:0-6056 GCA_963543925.1 uncultured Bacteroidia bacterium
CTGGTTTAGGATTTCCTAAAGTGGTAGTGTGTAATGGAGGTATAAAGAGCGGGCGGTAGGAGGAGGAATAGGCAGCCTATTACACACTTTTACGGACACTACTGGAAAAGCGCTTACACACTTTTACAGACTCGAGCCTACCTTCCTTTTATTCATCCCACAGCATCCCTCCTCCCAAAAAACGCTTATACGAAAGTGGATACTCGCAGCGGTGATGGTTTCGTCCTCTAGGCTTCTTTCTCCTCATTCAAGAGACAGAGATCGCATCGGTGACAAGCATCGGTGTGGAGGTGGAGCGTTTCACCAAAATAGCGACGCAGCAGCAGCTCGCGACACCCCGAGTGGTGCGTAGCATAGTCCACCATAGCCGCGTAACGTTCTTCTGTCCAACGCTGTATCTTTTTCCAGTAGGAGAAATCGAATGTTTCCAACGCGTCGTCCTCCGAGAGGAAAGAGAGCGTCCCTACTCCCTGTTTCAGAACCACGTAATGGATATAACCGCGCTTAGCGAGCTCAGTCACAAGGTCTCGCCAGGCGATTTTTTGTCTATAAAACGCTCTTTCCAGACGAGACTCCGAGAGGCTGTAATAGCCCTGCTCTGCGACTTGTCCAAGGAGTAATTGAAACAAATGATCGGCGGCGACAGAGCGTTCACGTAGCTCCTCTATCTCCCTGCGTGGTACGCGGAGTCTAAATAGCCAGACGGGGTGTGTGGGTTGAGCGATATAGATATACCCACTATTTTCCAGTAACCTTAGCCATGCCATGGCGCGTAGATGGTAGGGGTGTTGGGTAGTAAGAAAATCCTCGAGGTCGAAATAGACGGCATTGTTGGGTGGGAGGTGTACCTTCCCGTCACAATAGAGTCTGAGCGCGGCATAGAAAGCTCTGAGGTACTGTGGCGTGATACGCTGCTCGGCGAGTTGCCTTTTTTTCACTGCGATTTCTCCCGCCTCGTAGAGGAGAAAGGCGAGCGCCCCTTTCCCGTCACGCCCTCCTCTTCCAGCCTCTTGGTAATACTCTTCGAGTGAGGTTGGGAGTCCCAAGTGACAAACAAGACGCACATCGGGTTTGTCGATCCCCATGCCGAAGGCATTGGTTGCTACCATGACACGCTGCTCGCCAGCCATCCAGGCCTCCTGTCGTTTTTTCCGCACTTCGGGGGAGAGGGCTGCGTGGTAGAATGTGGCTTTTATCCCTTTCTCATTCAGCAAATGAGCAATCTGTTGTGTGCGTTGACGTTGTCGTACGTAGACAATCGCCGCGCCGTCTGTTAGAGAGAGTGTACGCAGTAGACGTTCTTCTTGGTTTGCAGACTCGCGTACTGCGTATTGGAGTCCCTCTCGTTGGAATGTGGCACAGAATCTCCTTGGGGAACGGAGAGTGAGATTCTCGACGATATCTTGGAGCACTCGGGAGGTCGCCGTAGCCGTGACGGCGAGAAAGGGGACGTCGTAGAGGAGTTCTCGTATCTTGGCAATGTTGCGATACTGAGGACGGAAGTCATGCCCCCACTGCGAGATACAGTGTGCCTCGTCGACCGCCACGAGTCTTACCCCCCAATGTGCGACAGCGTCGAGAAAGGAAGGCATCGCGAGACGCTCTGGAGAAATATAGAGGAAGGAATAGGCACCGCACTCGACCCCATCAAAACGCCGTGCGATCTCCACGTTCCAAAGTCCAGAGTGGATAGCTGTGGCACGGATGTCGCGCGCTCTGAGGTTCGCCAATTGATCTTCCATAAGCGCAATGAGGGGCGTGATCACGAGGGTCAATCCCCCTCTTGCCAATCCTGCGACCTGATAGGTAATGGACTTCCCCCCTCCGGTGGGGAGGAGTCCTAGGGTATCGTGCCCCTCATAAACGCTGGCGATAATTTCCTCTTGGAGGGGGCGAAAATGCTCATACCCCCAGTATTTTTTCAGTATCGCCCGTAGGTGGTATTGTGGGACAAAATCTTCCATAGGAGGGCGCACTTTCCCCGCTAGATTCGTAACCCGAGCAAATAGTCGTAGACGGCCATCCTGCGGCGTCCTGCGGGCTGTAGCGCGGCGATATGCACCCCTCGCCCATCGCCGCAAGCGATGATCAGTGAACGGTGGTCGTCGGCTATCAAGACGTGTCCTGGCTGTACGCCTTGTAAGGAGAATGTTTTTTCCGATAAGGTGGAGTCGAAGAGTTTAGCCTCCATCTCGTGCTCTCCCAGCTTCAGACAAGCCCATGCTGCAGGGTAAGGTGCTAAACCACGGATGAAGTTGTGCACCTGTTGTGCTGGTCGTTTCCAATCTACCTGACAGTCTGGACGGAAGATCTTGGGTGCTGGACGTAACTTCCCCTCGTGGGGTTGCTGCTGGGCGGTAAGGGTTCCCTCTGCGAGTCCTTTTACGGTTTGCACCACGAGTGGAGCGCCTAGTGCCATGAGTGCGTCGTGTAACTCCCCTGCCGTCATATCTTGTGTAATGGTACACGAAGCTTGTAGTAGGATATGCCCAGCATCGATCTCATCGGATAGGAGAAAGGTCGTGACGCCCGATGTGGCATCTCCGTTGATGACCGCCCAATTGATAGGGGCAGCGCCTCGGTACTGCGGCAATAGGGAGGCGTGCAAATTGAAGAAACCCATTTTTGGGAGGGTATAGACCTCGGGCGGTAATTTGCGAAAGGCGACGACGACCCCGATGTCGGGCTTTGCCTCTCGGACGGCTTGTAGGAATCCTTCCTCCTTAAGATTGGTGGGTTGAAGGAGTGGCAGCCCCGCAGCAAGGGCATAGTCTTTGACAGCCGAGGTGTGTAGCTTCAGCCCGCGCCCTGCAGGTTTATCTGGTACGGTAACAACGAGTGGGATGGGAAATCCTGCCTCGTGTAGCGCACGTAATGGGGCGACCGCAAACTCTGGGGTACCCATGTAAATGATTCGTGGGAGCATATTGAGGTTCTTGTAACTGTTTTCTGGTCACAGAGGGCAGACCTACTAGCCTCTACTGACGATAAGGTGATACGAAGAACGAGGTGAATCCTGTCCGAGGGCTTTGACTCCCCTCACAGGATTCACCTTTTTGGAAATAAGCTTTTACTTTTCAAAGAGTTTTGCCCACTCGTACTTCTTACGTTCTTTCCACAAACCGACGTGGTAGGCGTTGCTCACGATAAGGGGTACGACGGTGGTAGCCTCGGCATAGACCATTTGTTCGAAGGTCGTATCGACTTTTCCCCAAGAAGATGCTTCTTTCAATGTAGAGGAGGAGCAAGCCCCATCGCGTACGTCAGCTACGGTAATCTGTACAGCGTATTTGTGCATAGGGACTTCGTGTCCTAAGACCTCGGCACACACGACGGTATCTTGTGCAAAGTTCTTGGGTACGCCGCCGCCCACCATAAAGAGTCCCGTGGTTTTGGCAGCGATTTTGATCTGTGTCAGCTCTAGGAAGTCCTTTACGGAATCTATAGAGACGTGTTTCTCGGGGTTTGCTACTTGGTGGAGCACTAGACCGAACCCTGCACTAGAGTCGCTGAAGGCGGGGCAGAAGATTGGCACATTGTGTTCGTAGCAGGTCTGTATCAAGCTTTCTTTCTTCACAGCATGTTGTGTGAGGTAGCGTCCCATCTCCTTGATAAACTCTCGCGAGCTGTAGGGGCGTGGTTCTAGCCCATCGGCGACCTTTTTAATCGTAGCGTCGCAGTTCTGGAGCTCTTCCTCGTCGATATAGGTATCGTAGATACGATCGATGTACTGTGCACGGAGGGCAGAGTCGTCGACGAAAGGAGTACCGCGATAGTGCTTAAAGCCGAGTGCTTCGAAGAAGTCCATATCGACAATGGAGGCTCCGGTGGAGACGATCGCGTCGACCATGTTGTTTTTCACCATGTCTACATAGACCTGCATACAACCCGCAGCGCTCGTACTTCCGGCGAGGGTCAGGATTGTGGAACACTCCTTGTCTCCCAACATACGGTTGAGGATATCGGCAGCATTGGCCGTATCTCGCGAGGAGAAAGACATTCCCCGCATGGCGTCGATAATGGGACGCGCATCAATCTGTTTGATGTCTACGTGACGGATCTCCTCACGCAAGAGTTCTTTCTTGCTCATTCTCTTTCGTTACGTTTATGCTATTTACTATTGCAATGGGAAAGTTGATACTGGAAACGGAAACTCAGCAGTCGATAGAGGAGCTTTGCTGCGAGGAAGGAAGAGGGTTTGTAATTCCCTGTGGGACAGAGCTCGACGATATCGAATCCTACGACCTCTCTTGTTTCAAAAACGCGGCGTAGGAAGCGGAGTGTCGGGTGCCACTCGAGTCCACCAGGCTCTGGCGTCCCTGTAGCGGCGAGGTATGCAGGGTCGAAGGCATCTAGGTCAATCGTGAGGTAGACTCTGGGGGTTAGAAGGTCGATCGCACGTTGCTCCCAACCGCTTTGTCCGACGATCTCGTGTGCCCAAAAGATGCGTTCTCGTTGCAATCCTTCAAGCTCGGAAGTATCCATACTACGAATCCCGACCTGTACTATGGGGCATAACTCTCTGGCACGAGCCATGATGCAGGCGTGATTGAAGGGAGAGCCCTCGTACTCTTGTCGTAAGTCAGTATGGGCATCGAGCTGGAGTACGGACAGGTTTTCATACTTTTGTGCATGCGCCTGTATGGGACCGATGCTCACGGAGTGTTCCCCCCCGATGCAGACGACGTACTTTCCGTTTTCAATGTGTTGCAGTACTCTGGCGCGGCTGTGGTCGACCATTTCTGCAACAGTTCCATTGCAGGGAAGTGGATCGGCCGTAGCGATGCCGATGGTATAGGGCTCGGTATCGGTCTCGATATCGTAGAGCTCCATATTTGCCGAGGCTTCTAGGAGCGCCTCTGGGCCTTTGTCAGCGCCCTTGCCCCAAGTGCTTGTCCCGTCAAAGGGGATGGGTTGTACGACGACGCGCGCCGTGTCGTATTGACAATACTCGCTGGGGAGTCCTCCGAAATTCTCCATCAGTGACCATCTTTATATCTAGCCAGCAAAGGTAAGTAATTTTGATGGAGGTAAGTTTTTTGGATAGCCTGCCAAGAGAGGGCGTCTTGGGGATGGTAAGCTATTTTCTAGATACTGTGTAGTGTCCGTAAAAGTGTGTAAAGAAGCTACCTATCTTCGGGTCTACGCCCGCTTTTTATACCTACAGTGCCGATCGCGACTTTAGGGAATCCTAAAGCGCTATTTTTATACGACAAACTAAATAATAGCGTGCTGGAATAAAGAAATACGTATAGAGTATGGGCTATTTTGGAGTAGGTAATTTTACCTAATTTAGTCGGTGTAGAGCACGTGTAGAGCACGTGTAGCATTGGTATACTCCGAACATGCCTTGTTTGGGGAGGGGGAATTAATGAAAATATAAAGCGGTATTTCCCTGATTTTTTCTCCCCCGTTTTTCTCCCCCGTTGCAGTGAAGCTTACACACTTTTTTAGGACAGTATCCACCACCCGACAGTATCCCCCCTTTTACAGACTCTCCCCTTTTCAGAACAGTATTGGAAATTACACCCATTTACGGACACTACCCTTTTTCTTAGTACAGTGTCTTACTAAGCTACCTTTTATCGATAAAAAATGCGCTGGAAGTGCAATCCCCGACAAGTGCATCGAGGTATTGCGCTTCCAGCGCTAGGATTGTAAAGCGCATCAAGAGATACGCTCTACATTACGTTTTTCTTTCTCTCTGGTATGGAGAGCTAGTATTTTACCACGCGATAGACTTGCTGCGCCCCCGCTTCGGTAGTCAAACGTAGGAAGTAGATGCCAGCCCCGAGGTGAGAGAGGTCTAAGAGACCGCTAGGATCTAATTCTCCCCCGAGGAGAGATACTCCACTTGAGGTTACCAACTCGTAGTGCAACAGCCCCATTTCTGCGGCGAGAAGTACACGCACATGCGTAGTAAATGGGTTGGGCGCTACTGTTACCGAAGCCCAAACGGGGTCTTCTACGGCAGTGGGCGTCATGGTAATCTCGACCTTCTGTTCCTCGGTGGTGACTACCAAGTCGGTTGCAGGAATGGGGGTATACCCCTGTGC
>CAUUCP010000061.1:0-5885 GCA_963543925.1 uncultured Bacteroidia bacterium
TTTCCTTCCCCCTACTTTCCACTCAACAACGTGACGTTGCCTTTTTGGTCAAAGAGCGTACCATCGTAAAAGACGCCCACGGCACGCCAAGTGTATACTCCGTCAGGACATAGCATGCCGTTGAAGTAACCATCCCAACCCTGCAACAAGTCGGTGGACTCAAAAAGCTGCTCGCCGGTGCGGTGGAACACCATCAACTTATACTCCTTAATACCACGGGCATTGTAGGGATGGAAGATCTGATTGCGCTCTCCCTCCTGTTGATAGTAACCACCCGTACTACCCGACTGCGAAGGTGAAAAGGCATTCGGGAACTCTAAGTAACCTGAACCAGAGACGTAAACAAAACCCTTCTTCTCCAACACTGCCTCACAACCCTGATCACTACGTGCCAATAACGTCACGTCGTAAACTCCGGGATCACCGTAAGCATGCTCCGGGTTCTCCTCTATGGAGGTCGTACCGTCACCAAAAGTCCACTCGTACGTAGAACCTAACCTACTTAAGTTCAAGAACGTAGCCGTCGCATAAGGGAGCTGCAAAGCATCGGGCGTAAACTTAAAGTCTACCTCGGGACGACGATACACCTCAATTAGATGGTGCGTGGCATGCTCGCCACCATCACCCTTGGTCGTCAACACTACATTGTACTTACCAGGCTCTGCAAAAACGTGCTCTGGACGACGCGTACTACTGCTCTTTCCATCACCAAAATCCCACTCGTAGCTGCTTGCATACTTCGACTCGCGATCGTCAAACAAGACCTTCAATGGTGGACAACCCGCGGTGACGTCCGAGGTAAAGGAAGCCTCCGAGCGAGGCGCGCGGATCGTTATAAAGTTCTTAATCTCATCACGACACGGTCCATTGTCCACAGTGAGCGTGATCGGGATCTGGAAGCCCTGTTCCTTATCTCCCCAACGCTTGTAGAGGTGCGCCGTAGGATTCTGAGACGAAGAGACTGAGCCATCACCAAAGTCCCAACGATACTGCCAAGAGGGAGGCGCGGGTTGCGTCTGGTTCACGAACGTCACGGGCACCTCGGGATCTTGGAACGTTGCCGTCACGGGAGTCACGGAGAACGCCGCATGGGGTTTCGCGTGAACCACCAATGGATGCAACTCTTCGCCCACACAACCCGTCTGCGCACGTGCCGTAAGTTTCACATTAAATGTCTGATCCACATCCGTAGCGTTCACGAACGTATGTTGCGGAGACTCATTCGTGTCGGCAGCGCCATCGCCAAAGTCCCAACTATAATAGATAGCATTGTGCGACGTGTTCTTGAACTCGACCACGTGCGGACTACAAGCCGTTGCATCGCCAGAGTATTCGAACGCGGCACGTACCTGCGGATAAATCACTAAAGGCAAACGGGTTACATCCTTACAACCGTTCTGGGTCGTCACCTCCAGTTGCGTCTGGTAGGTCACCGAGCTATCCTGTGCGTTCTGGTAGCGGTGCGTGAGACCTGTCAACGACTCGCTGGTCGCCGTCGTGCCGTCGCCAAAGTCATACGCGTAGGTGAGGTTCACGCCCTCTGTCCGAGAGACATCCAGTTGCGCCTCATACGGGGGGCAGTGCAAGCCATCGCCTCGGAACTCGAAGTTCGCCAACGGTTTAGGAAAGACTACCACGGAGTGTACCTGTTCCCCAGAGCAACCTTGCTGCGAAATAGCGCGAAGCTTAACCTCGTAAGACTTTTCTGCAACATGCGACGGATTTTCGAGGCGGGGGGCAAGCTCAGCACCCGTACCCACCGAGACGCCGTCCACGAGCCACTCATAACGTGCTGAGCCGTAAACCTTTGACGTACTACGGAGCTCTACCGTCAAGGGGTGGCAGCCATTCTCGGTAAACGTAAACTCGGGGAAGACACGTGGATAGATCTTCAAGCCCTGCGAGTGACTCTGTTTACACTCGGGGTGTTTGGTCAGACGCACTTCCAACGAGACCTCCTTCTGCAGGATCTGGCTCGCGTCCTCGCTCGGGTTGTCGTAAGTCTGTGTCGGGGGATGCTGACCGGGGTAATCCGTGCCGATATGCCAAACATAATCGTAAGCATGTGACGTAGAGGACTCTAGCAACGCGTAGTTCACATTCAGCGGAGCACAACCCTCGATCGGAGTCGCACTAAAGCTCGCATCCAAGCGTGGCCAAACCGTGAGCGTCTTCTCCGAAGTCGCTGTACAGCCGAAGAGGTTGCGCGCTGTCAAGCGGATAGTCACCTCCCGATCCTGTGCCTTGTCTGTGTTCTCGTACGTGCGGTCGGCGGGCTGACTCTCGTCGGTCGTACCAAAGTCGGCAAGATCCCAAGAGTATTTCAATCCCTCACCACCGCGGCTCAAGTTCGTAAAGCCTACCGTAACGGGGTTACAGCCTGCATCTTTAGACAATTGAAAGTCAGAGATTAAGCGTGGCGGTACGACCAAGGGGCTCTCCTTTTCATCGGAACAGATACCCGCCTTCACCTTCAACCTTAAGGTCAAGTTCTTGGTCTCGTTCGTCAGGTTGTCCAGTTGTATAGGAGGCAGGTCGTACGTCGCTGGGAGTGTCTGCGTGTCGCCGTCGAGCGTCCATTCGTAAAGCGCTGCCACCGACGAGTTGTTCGTGACGCGAACCTCGTAAGGAGTGCAACGATCTGTCCAGTTCATCGTGAACGACGCCTTGGGGCGTGAGAAGACCTTGACACTCTGCGTCTTAGTCACTACACAACCATACTCATTTTCTACTCGGTAGCGCGCCGTGTAATCGCGGGGGGCGGCCATCGTATTCGTATAGCTGTGCGAGGTGGTGGCGCGCTCGACGCCCATGCCGTCACCAAAATCCCAAGAAGACTTGAAGCTATTCCCGCCGCTCATAGTCGCGCTGAACTGTACGGGCTCGGCATCCGAGCACAATTCCAAAGGTGCGACCTTGATGTCTGCCTTCAAGAGTGGGGGGACGACCAACGGGCTACTCGTCTCGCTGGAGCACGTTAGCCCCGAGTTCTCGTGTTTCTGTTTAGCGGACATCTTCACCGTGTAGGTCTGCGCATCCGTCGCATGATCGTTGACAAAGTCCTGTGTGAAAGTCGCTTTGTCGTGACGCTTGGTGCGGTTGCCGTCGCCAAACTGCCAGTCATATTCGCTGGTGACACCCGTCGCGGACGCACTACCCAAGGAGAGGTTTTGCATCGTCACTTGGAGTGGATTGCGACAAAGATCCCCCTTATCCATCGCGATCTTCGCCTCCACGCGTGGGTGCACGAGCACCTCTACAGGGTCGGATTGTACGCGACAACCGCCGTCCGAGACGTTCGGCTGACGGCTCACGATGTATACATTATAGATCTTGTCCGCATCCGTGCGGTTCACGAAGGAGTGCGATACGGGATCGTTGTTCCGAGAAATCACCACATCCGAATCGTCACCAAAGTGCCACTCGTGGATAAGATCGGGAGTGCCGCCCGTCGTGTTGTTGGCAAATGTACGTGCAATAGGGTCGTCGCTACATACCTTACTACCGTTGGCTACCAGCACCTTAGGGGTAATCTTAGGAGGGACGGAGATCACTGGGAGGTTCGACAATTTCGCCTCGCACTTCGGACCGCCTGACCACTGATTGGAAGCCGTGAAGACCACTTGGTAGTTCACCAGTTTATTATCGGCATGGTTCACCAAAAAGCGTTCCAAAGGTAAAAGGTTGCTGGAGGGGACGTTAAGCACGGTACCGTTCTGGAGATCGTCGGGGGTAAAGACCCACTTGTAATCTTTCGCATTTTTCGAAGCGTTCTCGATCCGAATCGTCGCTTTATCGCAAGGGGGGACTATCGTCGTGGTGATGTGCGAGACGGGGAGCACCTCGGGGTAGACCTTCACCTTCACCGTGGCTGTGGCAGCGGGCGCATCGTCACAACCCGGGACGGAGCCCGTAACGTGGAGCTTCACTTCACGCTCGATCATCGCATCCGTCTGGTTCTCAAATCGGTGAGATTGCGTCGCGTTCTGACCTGCGGGCAACACCGTACCGTCGCCGAAGTCCCAAGTGTAGCTCTTAGCGCCTTGGGAGAGGCTGCGGAAAGTCACATCGCCAGGAGCACAGAAGCTAGACTCGGGGAGCGTCAAGTCCTTGATCTCTGCCTTGAGCAATTCGGGGACAATGAACTCGTACTTCGGTGCTTCGCCGATACAACCCGAGGTGTTACGAACCGTGAGACCGATCACATTCGTACCCTCGCGTGCAAATCTGTAGAGATGGGGGTCATGCAGTGGATCTGCCTGTTCACCAGTGATATTCCAATCTTCAGTCAACCCTGCGGGGATGCTCGTATTTTTTATGCGCACGCGGACGGGGTTGCACTTGTCGACCACCTCCGCGATAAACGAAGGACGGATGCGCGGCAAGAGGGTGAAGTGGCGTTCGAAAGTTCCCGACTCCGCGCAGTGTTTGTTGCTCGCGACAAGTTTCACGAAGTAAGGTTTGGGGAGCTCGCCCTCATTCTCAAGCTTCTTGGTGATGCTAGCGCCCTCGAGTTGAGAGCCGTCGGAGAAGTACCATTGATACGTCGTGGCGCCCGTGGCCTTGAGCTCCGCCGTGGCGGGGGTACACAGATTGTCGTTCTCGCCCAAGGTGCGGGGTGCACCACCGCCGAGAGTGTAGCGTAAATCCCAGTTAGTCTGAAGCTTGGGATAGACTGTGACCTTCGCCTCCACGGAGCGTTTGCAACCAAACTCTGTCTCTGCCTCGAAGCGTATCGTGAAGGTCTTGGACTCGGTGGTCGAGTTGTTGCGAAGCTTCAGATTGTAAATCAAGGGGTTCTGTAAAAGACCTATATCCAGTGATTGCTCATCCACGAACCAACGAGTCTTTTGTACACGTGCGCCTGCGGTCTCGACCCGAAGGTTCGGCACAAAGTCGCCGTCGGCATCTGGGCAGCCCGCATACTCGCCTGAAACGAAGTTCACTTCCAAGTCTGAGGGGACGGTAAATCGACGACGTTCGCTGGCGTTACAGCCCGCATCGTTGGTAGCACTCAGGGTGATGTATTGGATCGCACGACTGAGACCGTCGTCGGTCAAAGTGAATTTCTCTGTGAATTGATATGGAGAGCCATTGGTAAGACCTTCTTTTAGGAGGAATGGGGTGGTCACACCCAGCGGTTCGAGTTTCCACTCGTAGTACTTAGCGTTATCGATATTACCGTCGAACTTGACTTCGAAAGGGTAGCATTTGCCCTTGGACAAGTCCGTCTCCTTGACACTGAAGTCGCGGATCACCGCCTGAGGGTGCGAGGTGACGAGCACCGTCTCGGAGCTGCTGCAGCTACCGTTGCTCGCCGTAAGCGTAATGTCGTACTGTCCTGCCACAAAGCCATTGGGTTGGCTCAGCACAGTACCATTGTTGCCGCCAACGATGGGCACATCGATCCCCGTGCCGTGTTTTTTCACCGACCAATTATAGTTCAGGCTGGAATTACCCTCCGTTGCGCTCTCGACATTGATCTGCGTGCGTTCGCACACCTCGGGATTAGAAAGGTTGATCTGCGCCTTGAGGAAGGGAGCCAGTTGGATCGGGAAGTCCGCGCTATCCTTGCAGCTGTTGTCTTGGTCGCTCACGTAGAGGCGTTGTTGGAGTGTGACCACGTCCGTCTTGCTATGATTATAGAAGGAGTGGGGTTGTGTCGTTTGGTTGGCAAGGGTGGGGATCTCCTCGTTGCCGTCAGAGAACTTCCAACGGAACTTCGGGTTCGTGATCGTCGCATATTCGCTCATATTCTTGAGCGTCAGCTGCACCGTCAGGGGCGAGCAGGCTGGCAGAGCGCTCGGCGCGGTCACAAATCCTAGTTGGGGGCGTGGGAGTTTGGGAAGAACCATCACGTCGTGGTCGAGGGATTTGGAGCAGCC
>CAUUCP010000062.1:0-5866 GCA_963543925.1 uncultured Bacteroidia bacterium
CAAGGAGATACTGGTGAATGGCAAAAAGCTCGACGGTACAACCTTTATCGTAACAGAGGCAACTACCGTCACAGCGGCATTTGAGAAAAAGACCTTTGCTGTAACTACCAATGTAAACAACGAGAAGTGGGGGGCGATAGAGCTTACGGGTGCATCCGACCTCAAGGCAGTTGCGTACGGTACGGAGCTCACCGTAAAGGTTACCGAGAAAGAAGGTTGCAAACTCAAGGAGATACTGGTGAATGGCAAAAAGCTCGACGGTACAACCTTTATCGTAACAAAAGCAACTACCGTCACGGCGGTCTTCGAAAAACAGACCTTTGCTGTAACCAGCAGCGTAAATAACGAGGCGTGGGGTTCGATAGAGCTTACGGGTGCATCCGACCTCAAGGCAGTACCGTATGGTACGGAGGTGACCGTAACGGTGACGCCCGAAGAGGGGTACAAGCTCAAGAGTCTGAAGGCTGGCGACGAGTATATCACCGCGACTAAAGAGTTTATTGTAAAGGCGGCTACGGAAGTGAAGGCGGTGTTTGAGAAAGAGACCTTTGCTGTAACTACCAATGTAAACAACGAGGGGTGTAGTTCGATTGAGCTTACGGGTGCATCCGACCTCAAGGCAGTACCGTATGGTACGGAGTTGACCGTAACGGTGACGCCCGAAAAGGGGTACAAGCTCAAGAGTCTGACGGCTGGCGACGAGGATATCACGAACACGAAACAGTTCACTGTGAAGGCGGCTACGGAAGTGAAGGCGGTATTTGAGCGAGAGACCTTTAAGATTACCCCAAAGGTTACGGGCGAGGGGTGCTCCTTGACGTTCAAGAATGCTGACACGGATGCGACAATCACCGACCTTGGAGCTGTGCCCTTCCGGACAGTAGTAAGGGTAGTACCTGTGGAAAATGACCCGTGGGAATTGGTGTCGCTTATGGTAGAGGATGAAGACATCACAGCCATCAAAATGTTTGTACTTAAGAGCGAGGTGACGGTTTACGCCGTCTTCCAAAACAAGACTGTACCCACCTTCAGGGTGACTGTAACACAAACCGAGGGCGGGACAATAGCCATCTCAGGTCACACGAAAGAGGCACTGGAATGGGTATCGAAAGATACAGAACTTACCGTAGCGGTTACGGAGAAGGAAGGGTACAAACTCAAGAGTCTGAAGGCTGGCGACGAGGATATCACCGAGACTAAAAAGTTCACTGTAACGAAAGATACAGAAGTAAAGGCGGTGTTCGAGAAAGAGACCTTCAAGCTCCACGAAAATATTGTAGGGACAGGCGCACTGAACTTTACTGACGGATTAGGTCAGCCACTAGACCCCGCAGCCGTGCCCTACGGTACGACGGTAAAGGTGGTACCTGTGGAAAATATCCCGTGGGAATTGGTGTCGCTTATGATAGGGGATGAAGACATTACGACGACCCAAAGCTTTGTACTCAAGAGCGAGGTGACGGTTTATGCCGTCTTCCAAGACAAGACTGTATCCACCTTCAGGGTGACTGTAACACAAACCGAGGGCGGGACAATAGCCATCCTGGGCTACACAACGGAGGCATTGAAAAAGGTGTCGGAAGATACAGAACTGACGGTAGCGGTAACTCCCGACACGGAACACGGCTACAAGCTGAAGAGTCTCAAGGCTGGCGAAGAGGATATCACCGAGACTAAAAAGTTCACTGTAACGAAAGATACAGAAGTAAAGGCGGTGTTCGAGCTCCTTACCTTCCAGATTACCCCAGATGTTATGGGCGAGGGGTGCTCCCTGACGTTCAAGAATGCTGCCACGGATGCGACAATCACCGACCTCGGTGCTGTGCCCTATGGGACGAATGTGAAGGTAGTATCTGTACCTAAAGAGGGTTGGGAGTTGAAATCACTCAGTGCTAACGGTAAGGATATCTTTGCGGCGAAGGAATTCACTATCAAGGAAGCCACCAAAGTAAAGGCAGTGTTTAAGAAGCCTCTTCCGACCTTCAAGGTGACACTTGCAGCTGCCGAGCACGGTAAGATCGCTATCGAGGGGCACGGTACGGAAAGCTCAATCACCGTAGCACAGGGGACGATATTGACAGTAACGGTGACGCCCGAAGAGGGATACAAACTGAAGGAACTCAAGGCTGGCGACGAGGATATCACGAACACGAAACAGTTCACCGTGAAGGCAGCTACGGAAGTGAAGGCGGTGTTTGAGAAAGGGACCTTTGTTGTAAAAACGAGCGTCAATGATGAGAAGGGGGGCGAGATTGAGCTTACGGGCGCTTCCAACCTCAAGGCAGTGGAATATGGTACGGAATTGACCGTAACGGTTACCGAGAACAAGGGGTACGAGCTCAAAGAGCTCAAAGCGAACGACGAGGATATTATCGCGAACAAAAAGTTCATCGTGAAGGCGGCTACGGAAGTGAAGGCGGTATTTGAGTCCAAGCAAGGAGGCGCGGTAGAGGATGCGCTGTTGGCAGGCATCGCCGTAGCGCCGAACCCGTTCGCCTCGCAGTTGCGCATCCTGAACCCCGAGAGCGTCGCAGCACGCTACGAACTGGTCAATGCCTCTGGGATGGTGGTACGTTCGGGGACGCTTTCTGAAAAAGAGGTTGTGGTGAATACAGAGGCACTGCCCGCTGGTATCTATTTTGTGCGTGTAGAGGCGCAAAATGGCGCGAGAAAGAGTATAGCGGTATCTAAGTAGCTCTCGAGTCTTTTGTCGAATAGAAATCCGCCCTTCTGTCGCTTTGGCAGAGGGGCGGTTTTGTTTGTGAGCTGAGGGGGAGGGGGCACTTTTTTAGGACAGTATCAACGACGCTTACTAATGGCGCGATTCCGAACACGTTCCCTTTTAGAAAATTCCTTCCCTTTCACCTTACGACGCATAATCCCATCTCGTAACTTATGTTCTTTCAAACAATTCCGATTAGAAGCACTATCATACCCCTTGTCTGCCAGAACGCGTGTCCCCGCGGGAAGTGAGACTTTTTCTAGCAATTTGGGGAATTCTTTGGTATCACTCTGATTGGCTGGTGTCGTGTTCAGAGCCACCACAAGTCCTCGTTTGTCCGTAAGCACGTGATGCTTATAACCGAAATAATGCTTATTTCCCTTTTTCACGAAGCGTGCTTCATGATCGATTCCAGAATCGGTGTAACGAAGCTGTTGATAATAGTCACTCTCTTGTTGCTTTTGCGCCTCCGAGCGTTCATCTTCGCGATCTCCTGCTATTTCTAAAACTTTGGGACAATGGGGTTTACGAGGTGAATTAACAATCGTCGCATCGACTAATGCGTCTGCTTTGATTTGCAAAATGCCGTGCTCCGCGAGCTGTCTATTTAAGGCATCGAGAAGTTCGTCCCAAAGCTTTAACTGGCTGAGCTCGTTTCGGAAACGACAAATGGTGCTATGATCAGGAGCAGGAGCGCTTAAATCGAGCTCTATGAAAGTACTGAATAGGAAAGAGTCGTTGATGCGCTCTTCAGCTTGATAATCACTCAGATGATACCACTCTTCCAAGAGTAGAATCTTGAATAGCAAGATGGGGTCGTAGGCGGGATTCCCAATGGCGTTTTTATTCTTTTTGTAGCGTTTGGTGATCGTTTTTCGGAGCTTATCCCAATCGACGCTCTTGTCTATTTTATAAAGGAAGTGGTGCGCGAGTTTCTCTCGTCTTTTTTGTGTGCATATTTCCACAAATCCTATTTCTTTCGCTGACTTTGCCTTCATCTTAGCGCCTTTAATTATAGCGCTAAGTTACTAAAAATCATTGATATAAATGGTGTCTACCGTGCAATAATCCCAGTAGCAGTCGACACACTATCTTTTCTAGAAGTTGCAATGTTCCCTATAAAAAAATAGCCCCCTTCCAATTTGAAAGGGGGCTCATAAGAGCTTCTAACAAGAGATATTACAGCTTCACCAGCTTCGCATTATACTGCCGCCCATCTCTAAGTAGGTGAACAATATACACACCACTCGACAAATGCCTAATATCTATTATCCCATCCACAGGCAAAATACCTTCCTGAACTATCTTTCCCTGCATAGAAATCAACTGATAGGGTAACGCTTCTCCATCTGCAAAACCCACACGGATATATTCACTTGCGGGATTCGGTGAAAACATCTCCTTCCTCTGAGCGTAAGACTCTTCTATTCCTACAGGAGTGGGAGACTTTCCTCCATTATTACCATTATTGTCATCACCATTATTCGAAAAAACATTTATCTTTATAACAGATGGACTCAAAAGCTTATAAGTACACGGTAAATCTTGCACTACCCCATTAATAACGAGCTCAATATTCTCCTTATTCCCCTTCTTTGTAAAATTAAGTGTTACTCCTCCAGGAAGTAATTCCTCTCCCTTTCTATACTGCTTAGTATTCCATTCCCCTTCCCCATGCTCTGCAGATTGAATGGCGAACGTTCGATCTTCATTGAATACGGAACCTCCAAAGACACAGGAGACTTTATTCTCTACAATCAAGAAATTCTTAAAACGTGGATCTGAGCTATACAGGCTACCACTTCCTCTCGGAACTCTCAACAAAATCTGCTTCCGAGCAGATCGCTTCGGAAAGGAGGATACTCCAAGATGCAAATCCGATGGATTAGGATGTTCAACCTCTACCAACGAAAGCTTCTTACACAAAGCAAAGGCTCTATCTCCAATACTATCCACACACCGTCCAAGATAAACCGTACGCAAATTTGTTTTCTCAAATGCAGAAGTTCCCACCTTAGAAATCCCTTCCTCGATACAAAGGGTCTCTAACTCCACATTACCCTTAAAAGCTTGAGGCGCAATAGTTAGCGGCTCTGGAGCATTAATAGTAAGAGCTGTTACCCCTCGCTTCCCTCCTACCACCTCATGCGTAACTGGAGAAAAAATATACCCATCCTGATGATGTACTAAGGGGATAACCTTAAATACAGCCTGAATCTCAGAATCCGTTAACGGCATAAAAGTAATCTCATCCTGCAGCTCCTGTGATCGCCCATCAATCGTCACATGCTCACAAAAATACCCTGATGCTGGAATAGGTGTTATTCTTACAGAATCTCCACTATTCACAAAGCATAAACCAGCCTTATGCTCACCATTATTAGACGTCTCTACCAAAAGCCGTCCATTCCCCTCTATATGAGTAGCAATTGCAACTCGTTTAGGAAAGACATCGAATGAGAGTTTCGTATCAACCTTTAATGGTAAAGTTAGCTCACTGCCTAAAAAACGCTCTCCATTCAGACTATATCCTTTAACATAATATCTCTCCTCTGGCAGTACGCGAATATTTAATGCCTCACCACGCGTCCCGACATACTCATATGGAGAAAACTTTACCTCTTCTTCCCCGATAAAAACAGAACACGTCGGTGGAAAATCCAATGACAGCTTGTAACGCACCACTTCCACCTCTACATCGATCTGCAAATCCTTAGTTATACAAAAGACAAGAGGCAATGATGACAAGAAAAACACCTCACCGTTGATAGTAAGCTTCTTCAAATACTCAGCTTCTTTCCCGACATAATCTATCTGACACTTCGTACGATCTAGAACTTCGCTCCCATTACTTATAGCGACGCCCTCCTCGCTCACAACCCTCAAATACTTCTCTGCATCAGTACTCAATGTGACCCTATGCAGCACCTGCTTTATAGTAAGCTCTAATGCCAACTTCTTTTGTAAGCAAAGCCGATAAGGAAAAGATGTCACAGCCGTACCATTAACGCTCAACGCATCGATCTCAAAACCTTCAGGAAGAATTGGCTTTTGTATATACACAACGTCATTAGCATATAACAAATCATACCCAAATTCAAAAGACAAATGCAACATTAAAAGGAGACGCTTGTCACATATAAA
>CAUUCP010000063.1:0-5697 GCA_963543925.1 uncultured Bacteroidia bacterium
TACCCCGCCACGACAAAATTCCGTTGGCGCTTCTTTGACGGTACGGAAGAGATCCCCACGGCAGGTCACCAGTTCCCCTTCTCGCCTCGCACCTTCCAAAATAATACGAACAGTGTGACCACCCTCGTGCAACGCCTTTATGTGAGCGACGCCGACGGCAACTGCAAAGACAGCGCCGACTTTCCGATCCAAGTCGCCCCCCGCCTGAGCGTGAACATAGATCTGAACCCCGCCGAATTCTGCGAAGGTCAGTACATCTCGATCAACTCCGCGACCCAAGGCGACGACGAGCGCACGTGGACACTGTACAATATGAGCGCCCCCACCGTCCCCCTGACGCAGTACAGTACCAACAACGCCCGCTTGGTACTCCCCACGGGACTTCCCGCAGGCACGTATAAAGTGAAACTCGAGGGCAAAAATGCCTACTGTTCCGAGTCCACCGAATCCACGTTTATCGTTCATCCGCAACCCGTGATCGCTAGCTTTGATAAGATCGTGGCACAAGCGCCGAATTGTTACCCCTTCACCGTTCAGCTGAACAGTAGCGTAAACAACGCCACGCATTACGAGTGGACACTGCGCAATAGTCCAGGTCAAACCTTCCCCGCCATCCCGCTGGGGTCAGGTACACTCGCAGGCACAGCCACGGTACTGAATCCCACCTTCACCATCGAGAACAGCAGCACGTATGACGAATATCGTCACATCCGCCTCACACTCACAACCGAGCACGGCTGTAGCGTCGAACGCGAAGAGCGCATTACCGTTCCGCCGAACCTCGAGGTCAGCTTCTTCGGAGGCGACTACTCAGGCTGCCCCGACGGCTCAGGGAAATTTGCCCCCATGATAGTCGCCAACGTCTTTGGCGCCTCTATCACCGATGAAAATAAACGTTGGTACGTGGATGGCAACGAAGTAGCGCCAGGCCCTAACCCCAACATCTTTAGCCACGAGCTCGAAAACACCGATTTAAGCTTGGTGAAAGATTACATCGTGAAGTACAAAGTGACGACCGCCAGCGGTTGCGAGAAATCTGTAGAGCAAAAGGTCACCGTTTATCCTCGCCTCGCCACGGTATCCGAGTTCAGCTACATGCGCGATGGTCTGACCCAAGTCATAGCCAACGGCGATAACCTCTGCACCCCCATCGACGCCCATTTTACGGCGAGCGGCGCTCCGACCCTCGAATGGACATTTACCGACGGCTCACAACTAGAAGGCGCTGACCTGACCAAACGTCTTGACAACAAGAGCGACGTTCCGCTACCCTATACCGTGACACTTCGTCCCCGCAACGCGTATTGCATCGGCGTCCCCCATGTTCGCACCTTTACCCTGTTACCCGAGATCCGCGCCTCGTTCATCGCCGAAGTACTAGATAAGTGTAACCCCGTAAAGGTCAAGGTCACCAACACGAGCAGCCCTTCGGGTCTCACCGCCGACTGGAAGACCATCGGTGGCGTGGAAGACGCCATGTCGCCAGGCACGTACATCTTTAGCGACGCAGGTACGCGCAGCATCGAACTACGCATGACGAATAGCGAAGGCTGTTATGCCGATGCCGCCCCCTTTGAATTGCAAGTCCCCCCGCTCCTCCGCGCCGAGATTAAAGAGTTGAGCAACACCGAGAAGAGCTTCTGTGCCCCAGGCACGGTCACGTTTACTAGTCGTTCCACAGGCGCACGCACGTATGCTTGGGACTTTGGCGACGGTACAGTCCTCCCCGCAGGTCCTGCCGCCACCGTCACACATGAATTCCACAACGTCACGAATGCCCCGATCGAATACACCATAAAACTTCACGTAACAGGCGATGTCCCTGGCTGTGACAACGCCCCCGCCGCCACGACCGAAGTCAAGGTAAAAGTCTACCCCGAAGTACTTCCCATATCGAACGTCAGTGCGCTGATTCAGCCCCCTTGCCACAATGCAAGTATCACGATCTCGAACGCATCGGAGAATGCTAACACCTTCTCGTGGACTTTTACCCCCGATGATACGCAGAATGGCGTCGCCAAGAACCTCTCGAGCACCACGTTGGGCACTCTTCAGGACTTTTTGGAGAACCACTCCACGAACTCGCTCATCACGTACAGCGTAGTCTTCACCGCCTCTCGGAACTGGTTAGGCGGTCCACACTGCGAAGCCCGTAAGACGTTGAACCCCATCGTTGTACCCCCTCAGATCCAACATAATATATTGGTCACGAACGGCTCGCAAATTTGTAGCGACGAAGCGGCTCGCGTGTTCCAGAATAATACGACGGGCGGCGCTCCCGATCTGATTCACGAGTGGCACTTTGGCGATGGCTCCGAAGTACTCACTACGACGAACAACGACTTGGTGTCGCACACCTTCGTGAACGCCACGCAACAAGACGTGACCTACAACGTGTATGTTGTGAGCCGTCAACCCAACGTCTCCGACGGCGGGTGTCGCGTCACCTCCTCCCTTATTCCGATTGTGGTTCACCCCCGCATCACTCCCAAGATCGGCTTGCAAGCGCAAGATCCGTGCGCCGACCCACTGCTAGTAGACTTCCGTAACGAGACCGTTGATAGCCAAGACGTTCCCCCCGCCGTAACCACGGTTTACGATTGGCAATTCGGCGACGGGAATCGCAAACAAGTGAGTGACAAGACTCCATTCACCCAACAATATGACCGCGCCAATCCTACCCAAGTCGAGACGAAGACCGTTACACTCAAGGTGAGCCAGACGCACAGCAGCTCAGGCAAGACGTGTACCGCGACCACAACCGCCACGGTAGACCTTCTTCCGAAACTCGCCGCACAGATCACGGTCAGTCCAAAAGAACTCTGTTCCGCAAGCGACCCCGTTAATTTTAGCGCCACAGCCACAGGCGGTCAGAGCTTTACAGCCCGTTGGGACTTCGGCAACGGCATGGGCGCAGTAGCTCCCATGAACGGCAACGTCGTACCCCATGTTTACACGAACTCCGATGCGACCGTAAAAAACTACACCGCCGTACTGCGCGTAGAGAACGAACACGGTTGCGTCGTGACCCAAACTGAGACAATCAGGGTATACCCCCGTCCGCATGCCGCCTTTACCGTCAACTGGGATAATTTGTGTACCCCATACGAGATCCGCGTAACGAACAACTCGTCGCAGAGCGCCCACTACGAATGGGTACTAGATGGCGACGCTCAGACCTTTGGTGATCAGCGCGACCTCCCCCCAATCACATTGGAGAATGAGACCGACGAAGTGCGCAACCTTACACTTCGTTTGAAGGTAACGTCAGGCATCTGCTCCGACGAGACCTCTAAGGCACTGATAGTACCTCCACGCTTAATCCCCGAGTTCCAACTGTCACGCACCGAAGGTTGTAACCCCGTGACCGTCAGCTTTGTGAACCAGAGCCGCGGCGGTACAGGTCTTCGCTACACGTGGGACTTGGTAGACTATGGCACGACCGACGACGCCACGCCCACGGATCGCACGTATCATAACACCTCGAACGATACCGATCGTGCCGTCCCGATCCGCCTCACGGTAAGTAATCTTTACGGTTGTAGTGCCACGAAAGAGCACACGCTCACCGTTTGGCCGAAGCTCGACGCAAGCTTCAGCGCCTCCCCCTTGGAAGGCTGCGCCCCACTGACCGTGAACTACAACCTCCTGCAAAGCTCCAGCTCGAGCGCCTACGATTATACGTGGCACATCGGAACAGACTTTAACGGACCACACCCGCCCAGTCAAACGTACGACAACCCGAGTCCCGATGCCACGACGATCCGCACGACCGACGTATCGCTCGAAGTGAAATTGAGCGCACATCCCGAATGTAGCTTGCACAGTACACAGACGTTAAAGATCTTCCCCAAGGTCTTCCCCGATTTTGACTTTACCGAGTCAGGCTGTCACCCCCTCACGGTAGACTTGCGCAGCACGTCTAAAGTCTATGGCTCAGCGCGTTATGAGTGGTTGGTAGATGGTCAAGCCATCGGCAACACCGCCGAATTGCATCCCGTACTCGAAAACATGTCGCACACGGCAGACAAAGTTTATACGGTAAAACTAGTTGCCACCTCCGAGCATGGCTGCCTTGGCGAACGCGAACACACCGTAACCGTTTGGCCGAAACCGCTCGCCAACTTCGCCTTCGTGGGCGACAATCTGCACTGTCCGCCCTATGCCACCCATTTAGATGTGTCCCGCTCCGAAGGACTGAACCTGAAGTACCATTACAATCTGGGGGATGGTAAAGAAGTTGAAAATGAGGAGACTACGGGTATCGATCACACCTACCAGAATACGCAGAACACCGAGATCAACTACCAAGCCACGCTAACGGTCACCACCGAGCATGGTTGTGTAGACCAGACCACGCTGCCGATAGCCATCTATCCGCAAGTGCGCGCCGCTTTTGACTTCTCGCACGCCACCTCCGCTTGTAGCCCCCTTGACGTACAGATGCAGAACCTCTCCGCAAACGCAGATTATTACGTTTGGGACTTTGGCGACACGTCGGGCGATACGAAAGATAACCCCTCGCACACGTTCGTCAACACCAGTGACGTCGATAAGGTGTTTACCATAAAGCTTTTAGCGCGCTCGCAGACAGGTTGTACGGGCGAAGATACGCACACGCTCACGGTACATGCTAAACCGCACGCCGCGTTCTCGGTCACGCCCGTCACGTCCACCTTCCAAGCGCCCGACGTCGCCGTTACGCTTGTCAATCAGACGAGTCCCGCCCCAGGTACTTGGAACTACCGTTGGACGTTTGGCGACGGCGCAGTATCGCAAGAGCAGCATCCCGCTCCGCACCTCTACAAGACGTGGGGCGACCGCACACAGGGCTTCCAGATCCCGATTGTGCTGAGCATCGATAATGGTCCTTGCCATGACGAGGTGACGAACTACATCACGATCCGCGCGCCGCGCTCCATCGCCAGCTTCACGAGCGACGTCTCGGCAGGCTGTCCGCCCTTGAAGGTACTCTTTGACGATAGAGAGTCGCAGTATGCCACGAGCTTCGAATGGGACTTCGGCGATGGCGTCACCACCACCAGTCGTCGTCCTGAGCATATTTTTGCCGACCCAGGGAAGTACAACGTGGTACTCACCACGCGCGGCGATGGCGGCGAGCACTCCATCCACAAGTTGATAGAGGTATACCGTCGTCCAGACGTAGACTTCAAGTTTGCGCCCGAGAAGTTGCAATTGCCGCATGCCACGGCGCAGTTCCTGAACCTCACGCGTTTAGGAGCGACGTATGAATGGAGTTTTGGCGACGGTTCTACGTCGAGTGAAGAGAACCCCGAGCACGCTTACGGAGACCCAGGTTACTACGACGTGACGCTGTATGCTCGCAGCGAGCATGGTTGCGAGGCGACCAAGGTTAAGAAGGAGTTCGTTTACGTATCTGGCGCGGGCAACTTAGAGTTCCCGAACGCGTTCTCGCCCGAGTCTACGGGTCCGACGGGTGGTTATTATCAGAATGAAGGTGAGCGCAATCAGATCTTCCATCCATACAATGCGATGGGGGTTAAGGAGTATCGCCTCATGATCTTCAGTCGCTCGGGCGAGCAGCTCTTTGAGACGACGGATCTGATGCAGGGTTGGGATGGTTATTATGGCAGTATGCGTTGTCCCGACGGCGTCTACACTTGGCGCGCTGTAGGTTCTTACTACGATGGCAGTCTCTTTGACATGAAGGGCAAT
>CAUUCP010000064.1:0-5653 GCA_963543925.1 uncultured Bacteroidia bacterium
CGCTGGAGGAATGAGTGACCGTGGCGCTTACACACTTTTACGGACACTACCGAGGTTTCAAGATATAGGAGGTAGAGCCCGGTAGGGAGGTCTGTCAGATCGAGCGTCGTTTCGGGCGCTTTTATCGCTCCAGAACACTCAATACGTCCCATTAATCCAACAAGGATGTATTTCGCAGAATTTACCCCCTTGTAATTTGAAATACGTAGATGTGTAGTGCATGGGTTCGGTTCGACTGTTATCTCCGTCCACGGATTTTCCTCTACAGGAGTGATGTCCTTCTCAAAAAGCGCATGCACAACCAGAGGGTGTGATGGCATGAGGAGGCTGTAGCGAGTCGTACTTTCGTTCTTACTTTCGGGCGTACTTTCGTGCGTAAGAAGGCTTTCAGTAACAGGGGCGTCGTTATTGAGCAGCTTGATGCTTGCCAAACGATAGCCCTGTGCAGGTAGTACGGTAAGTGTGACCCGCGTCCCAGCAGGGATCTTCCCCGCGTGGGAGGTTGTCACCGTTCCATTCCCCGTCACATTCACAGTAAGCGAATACCCTTGCGGAGGTTGAGGAGGTTGAGGTTGAGGAGGTTGAGGAGCGGGATCGGGAGTGGGAGTGGGATTAGGAGTCGGTTGAGGAGCTGGATCGGGCGTTGGTTGAGGATCGGGCGTTGGGGTGGGCTGTGGATAGACGGGGTCGTTGGGGTCTAGAGCCACCTTTACGGCGTTCATCACCTCGCCTTCAGGATTTGTAACGATGCCCACGACGTAGTATTTTGCGCTCGCGAGTGGGAATTCGAGGTCTTTTCTAATGGCACGTTCTAGCGTACATTCGCTGGTGGTGGTGTGTCCTATTTCTAGCAGGATAGGCTTTACGGTGTTTTTGCTGTTGAGATAGGAGCTCGCGAGGAGTACGTCTTCATAGACCTGTTTGTAGCGAGGCGTCCCGCAAGTTCCTCCCTGTCGGAAGTGGTCTAGAGGGTCTCCCTCCCCCTTGGGGGGTTCATTGTAGAAGTTGTTGTGTTGTAGCCAATTTTCCTGCTCAGTATGTAGGTTGTCGGCTACGAGGGCATAGGCTATCTGGTATTCTCCGTTGACATAGGCGTTGATAGTAGCCTTGATCTCTACTTGTTTTTTGTCATCCTTCCATGTGGGTTTGAGGGCAATGTCCACAAGGGCGGGCTTTTGCAATTCGCGCTCCACCTTTTCTTTCATGTAGATAGGGTTCAGTTTTCCCTCTCTACGATTTACCCGTAGGATGGGAGTGGTGTTGTCTTGACCAAGGTTGGGATAACTGTCTTGGGGCACAGCCATCGGGTCTGTAGGCGAGAGGGTGTGTATAGCGATTCCGACAAGACGCTTGCCGAACGTTTCGCGGAGGAGCTTCCTAGTGGCGTGTCCAGCTGGGGCGTCTCCGTCGGTGGAGGCAGTAAGATCCTCAATCAAGGCGTTACGCACGAACTTTTTGTCTTGCGCGATAGTCAAGACGTTGGTATAGCATACGGTGGTAGGAGCGAGGTTGATGGTATGCTCATTTACGTGTGTAATGGTCACACGACAGTTTTGTAGCCCAGTGGTGGGAGCGCCCTTGATGTGGATGTTGGCAAGTATGGTTTGTCCGAAGGCGATCTGCTCGTCTTGTTTTAGCTTCAGAGGTACGGAAGTGGTGGGAAGGAGTTGCTTCCCTTGCTCGTCATCAAGCTTATAGGTAAATCGGGTAATGTTTTGCCTGCCCGCGTTCTCTAGGAGGAGTTCTTGGGGTACGGTTTTTCCTATTTCCGCGACGGCATTTGCGCATTCTAGGGGCTGTACGGCCTGTTCTAAGATCCCCTCCTTTTCCAATAGGAGACTCATCGCGGGGATGTTCGTTCCTTTTTTCAGCGTCCAAGTGGGTAGTGACTCGGAACATCGCGTCCAGTACTCTGCTCGTACGTTCTTCTTTTCAGCAAGCACTATCGGCTTTTTTGCTACCTCTTGCTCTTCGGTTGTTATCGTAAATGAGAGCCCTAGGTAGACTCCCTCGGGTGGGATCGTATACCCCTTTGTAAGAGGTATGGTATTGAGCTTTCCTGGGGAGTGGCGCTTTTCTGTATCGCCCAGGTCGAGTGTAGAGAGGTCGAGGTGTTGCCAGTATTCGGCCTCCTCGGGGAGATTGGGGAGGGTACGACTCATCCAGAGGGTCGTATTGGTAGCCACGCCATTGAGCGCGCGTAGGTAGGCTTTTACAGCCCTGACCTTAGTTCCGACGAGATAGGAGGTGGGTGGTATGTGCACGGCGACGTGATACGTTTCAGCCCTATTCGACCCCGCAAGGGAACGGACGTCGTGATGATCTACATAGCTCAGCTCTACGAGATCTGTAGGGAGTGGATCTTGGGGTGGGGGTGTTCCTTCTTCTTTTTTCTGGAATACGACGTTGATTCTGAGGTCGTTTCCTGTGACTTTGTAGATCTTTCCGACGAAGGTGAAGGTACCGTCTCCGTAGGATTCGTCGGTGAGATAGGTAGCTCCCTCTACCGTCCATTGTTTAACCTCGTAGCCATCCTCTGGCTCGAGCGAGAGACCGATCAAGGTTTCGCGTGGGATCTGTTCGCCCTCGGCGAGTAAGCGCTCCTTGGTATCAATCTCATAAAGCTTGCACTTTCCCCCCTCGTTATTTTCTACTACGGGTTTGTGCACCGTGGTTAGGAGGGGCTGTGGTAGGTTTCCGTATGCGGGTACGGGGAGTTCGCTACCTTGGGATGGTGCTGGACTTCCTGCCTGTACTGTGAGTTCGGTAACCATCAGTTCAGGTATTGGCGTGAAGCCTTTGTAGACAAAGAGCTGGTAGTTGTTCCCTGGGTCGAAGTTTATGAGTTTCTCTATTGTGAAGCGCTTTTTCTGTCCAGAGAGTACGGAGATTATGGGTAGCTCCATTTCCGCGACAGGGATCGTTGCTCCGTCCACCACCTTTGTAAATCCCGCAGTTAGTTGGAGGGTGAGATTTTGGGCACTGGGTGGGACACTGACCTCGAACTCCATTTTGAATCGGTCGCCCTGTCTGATAGGATTTGTTACCGAGAGTTGTTGAATAGCGTATGCTGGCGGTTCTGAGTCTGTGGTGAGTGTCAATCGTTGCGAACTGTGGTGCTCTTTGGGGACATAGACTGTCTTTCCGTTGTACCACGGGAGCTTTGCACAGTAGTATCCGTTATTCTTTTCTGTGTAGTAGAAGTGTATATAGTGTTGTGTCCCTGTGGAGGGCATCTTTATTGCGAGGGTTCGTCCCTCGGTTGTCCCTGGGTCTATGCGCATCCAAGCGAGGAAGGGGAGCGTCTTGGGATCGGTGATTTCTGGGGCATTCTGGCTTTCAGAGAGGGTGAGTGCAATGGGACAGATATAGGGTTGTGTTCCAGAGTTTGCTATTTTGAGGTGGAAGGTTGCCATCCCTCCGAGTGGTGCGGTCACGGGGGTCACCTCAAAGGATAGTTGGGGTTTCGCCTCTTCTTCGGCTACTATCACGTCGTTCTCGGTGACTGTGATAGAAAAGAGTTTCTGTGTAGGGTCTTGTGTTGCCTCGACATACTCTTCATCGATCCCATCGTAGACGGCAGGACGGAGGTAATACTTCCCCAGCTTGAGGGGTTTCGGATCAATCTCCACCTTCCCGATGCGAAACCTTTCTTGCCCCCCCTTTAGTAGGAAAGGCTTGCTAGTATCGTGTGCTTGGTAACTCTGTTTTCCATGAGCATCTTTCAATATCACGGCGTGCGTTCCTACAATGGGCGAGTATGCTTGGTTGACAATCCCCGCCACATTACACGTCAAGCGTTCCTCTTTTGAAAAACGTCCCGTAGTAATTTGAAGCGCTTGTGTGCAATGAAACTCCTTCATTTCCTTGGCATTGGGCACGAGGGCAGGTGATTGCATCCCGATGAGCATCCCGTAGACTAGGTTGTAATAGGATTCTTTGCCCCCACCGTTTCCAGTCTCTACGGAGTGTATTAGGAAATATCCGTCCGCGTCTCCTCCCCATCCCCAGTTGATATGAAACAACCCCTGCCCGTCGTAACCGTCACAGACGAAGGCGTGGGGTGCGTTGTAGATAGTCGAACCATCCATCGGTACGGGACGTCCCGCTTTCAACTCGTCGATCAGTATACGTAGAGACTCTGCCAGCGAGTGGTGGGAGATGACGTAATAGCGCAGCGTAGGAGCGTAGTTGAAATAACGACGGAGCGCCTCGAACATAGCACGAGGGGGTGCGCCACTCTCAAAGGCACCGTATTTCATGTGCGCGGTATATCCGACGTCATGCATGAGACGCGCCACGGCGTCTCCCTGTGCATCAGAATATTTTCCCTTGGTGTAGTGCCCTAACATCTCCGTCCATGCGTAAGGTAGTTCCTGTGAGAAGTCGATTGTTTTTCCTAGGTAGGTTAGACTTCCCCTGCCCTTGGTGGGCCAAGCGTGATAGCGCATGACCTGAGCTATGGCAGTAGCCCCACAGCCTGTGGGTGCTTGTACGGGCTTTCCGGTCTTGGGATTCGTACGTATGGGCAAGAGTTGATTGTAGGGGCGGTGTTGACTCCAATGGATTTTCTCGAGCAATGGTTTTATCTCCTCGGTGGGTGAGAGAATCGGGCTCTTTTGCATCCCCTGTGTGTGGAGTCTCGCTTGTTTCACAAGGTGCTGATACTTGTCGAGTACGGAGGCGAACTCGGGGTGTAACACTTCTGGGAAGTCTCCTTTGGTGGCATAAGCTAAAACGGGTGGCAAGGCATCATCCCCTGCCACGAGTACCCATCCCTGCCCCTGCAGTGCTCCGAAGACATAGTAATCGGCTTGTTTTTCTCCCCTTGTAGGGAGTCCCTTGTCGGTGCGCAAAAGCTTCACTTTCCGCGCCTCTGCACGTAGAGGATGCACACGTTGAAGGTGTTCGCTAGCTATTTTCTGGGCATGTTGTACATCGATAGGTGCGCTACTTGCTATCTGTGCTAGGCATAATAGCGAGAATCCCGCCCATGCTGTTAGTAGAGCCTTGCATAGAGACATCATCATCTGTTATTTCTCTGATATAATAACGTATGGAGTGTGCATTTTAGGATACTGCCCTAAATAGAGAGGGTACTGGAACGGGTAGGCGAGCGGGGGGGATGACACTTTTATGTATTCCTAAATATGCTAGGCGAGCTACGGGGTGGAGCGGGGTAGAGCGGGTGTAGAGCCTTTGTTCCCTCGCTGTTCCATCTATGTAGAGTCGGTGTATAGTCTATGTAGAGCCGGTAAATTGGGTAGGAGAATAGGCTATAATATTGACGTATTTTACTATTTCAATGTTACGTTATTTAGTAAGTTGTACAGAAATAGAGGTTTAGGATTTCCTAAAGTGGTGGTGTGGAATAGGGGGAGAAAGAGCGGGCTGTTACCCACTTTTATGGGCAATGTTTTTTCGGAGAAAGAGTATCGAAAATCGCCCTCTTTTCCCAGCGATACAGGGGCGAAAAAAAGGGGGATTTACCCCCGTCGTAGCCTTCTGCGACAATTACCGAAAATATTTTTTATCGCCTTTGAACCTAGTTCCCGTCTGCCTTTGTGGGAGGATCGCCCTACTCCCCTGCTACGCGCTATTTTGTGTTAACGTTTTTTTTTGAGAACTTGCCTCATTCTTAATGTAAACTATT
>CAUUCP010000065.1:0-4913 GCA_963543925.1 uncultured Bacteroidia bacterium
CTCGCTGGAGGAATGAGTGACCGTGGCGCTTACACACTTTTACGGACACTACCCCCTTATTACGACGTGGTACTATCCCGAGGGGGTGTATTTGTTACGGAGGGCGAGGGCGTGACGCCCGCAAGCGCGGCGCGCGTAGAACGCCTATTAAAGTCGATGGATAACGACATCGCACTACTAGTGCAGCGGATGCACAAAACGCTGCTCAAAGCGGCTATAAACGACAAAAAGGAGCTATTCCTGGTGGGGTGTCGTATAGATAAATACATGCGAGACTATACACGGAATCTACTGTGTAGGAATGTAGACGGAGTGACCACGAATACGCTGTACTATCTTGAAAACTACGATAGTCTCTTAAACTACGAAGCGCACCTCACACAGACTTACCTAGGGGAGGGTGTTCGGGAGAACCTGATTCGTTGGGCAAATACGCCTTCTTCAGAACTCACCTTTACCACACAAGGGGCGCTTTCGTCGTTACAGCGGGTTACCGCCGAGCTTTTTCTAGAAGAAGTGGTAAACCCAGAGCCCGACAAGCGTACCATGCAACGTCTTGAGAATCTACTGTGCGATACATTGCGTCGTACTGCGGAGATCGTAGAGTATGACAAGACAGTAGACGTCGCCCGACTGTTTGTATGTCGAGCACCACACCAGGGGAATAACTTCTTTGTATAGGAGGAGACCCATCCCATGTATTCTCTATGGTCGTTACACATAGCCAGGGACGAAAACACGGAACTCGGGCATATAGATGTAGACTATCAAACGGAGATCTCTTATGAGTGGCTCTCGCCTCTATTTCATCGGGAGTTATCGCAGTCGTGGGATTTTACTGTTCCCAGGACCCCGCATAATGAATCGCTATTGCTCCCCGGCAATCAGGGTGTGGAACGTTATCCACTGAACGACTGGCATGCTATGGCATATTTCATTGGGTTGCCATGGCTTTCGGATGACGATGCTGAGTGGGGTATTCTTTCAGTGGTTTCTACTACAGAGCGGCGTATAAAGGTGCACTTTGTACAGAAGAACTTGTTTTTTCAGAAGATAGATTGTCCAGCGAATACGATTAGTATAAGGAAAGAACACGGAGGAATATATTGTAGCCTCCTTGCTGAAACCACACGTGCAAGAGGTAAAGCTGTTGTTTCTAACCAATGGAGCAATGCCGCTGTGGCGTTATGTGTTGTTCGGTTGATGCGCGCCGTGGCTAAACAGTTTTCGTATAAAGAGGAGATAAGAGACCAAATCCCTGGTTACCTTTTTATTGTAACCAATATCTTAAATGCGAACATAGCATTTAGTATAGCGGCAAATACATGCTCTGAAATCAGAGAACCTGACGGGAGTATAGAGAGTCAGTATTGGCTAAAAAGAGCCACAGAGGAGACCATCGGGGACTACTATACTATCTCGAGCGACAGGAATTTACTCAAGCTCATTACCGAGCTTTCGGTGTTATGTTGTATCCATCTTATTGTAAGGGACAAGAAGCCTGGTGCGGGCACTAAAAAGGAGATCTTAGGGATATACCTATACGAAACGTCCGCGGATCGGCTTTTCTTTGGAGAGCTCTCCTCCTACCATTGGTTACAGGTAGAATACCCTTTAGTAGAGGATATGGAGAAGACCACTACAGTCAGTTACCCTGACGAGAATCGGGTGACGCTTTTTCCGTTGGTGAGTTATATTGATGGTCTGGGTATCAACTCTCGGGGGAGTGACCCAGGACGTAAATTCTGTTTTCTCAACCACATAGAAGACGGGCACTCCGCTACCTACAGGGGACTTGCAAGTGTCTACGAATTCTACGTACCGTTCAAAGACAAAAAAGTTGCTAACGAATGCTACTTCCCTAAAAGTAACCATGACGGGATGTCAATCCCGAGCACAGCTGAACTCTACACTTCACTACATACCCATTTTGGAAACCATAGTGTAGATGGGGTATCTTGCTCCTCATCACAATATAGGTTGAACTATGACGAGACGTACACCTATCTTGGGGAGTATCTCCCGACGAGACCTGTGCGGATAAAGAATCAACGTGGTGCGAGGATGCACCCCATCCCATTAGCACGGACAAACTTTGTAGGACAACATATTACAGAAGCCTACCAATACACACCCTATGCTAATACACTGACAGATACAGCAAAGTTCACATCTTATTACCAATGGTGGAGTAGTACGAATTGTTACCAACGGTTCTACCATTACAACACTTATGTACGCCCTTGGCACTCTAAAGAGTGGTTAACTCCTTCACAGACGTACTACGATGCTGAAAAGTTTTGGACATACATCCGCAACGAAATTGCAAAACGTACCCACGAATCCGAAGAAGATGAGTTTAAAACTCTCCCCACTCCACGAAACCCAAGAACTGGTAAAGGCGGCGGCGGCGGAGGAGGAGGAGGGAAACACCAAGACGTTATGCGCCCTGACAACGGGGAGATGACGGGTTACTCCGCCCCCGCCCCGCACTCTGGGATACTCTCTGTACGTGGGGAGTATTACCCGACGACGATGTATACAAGAGGTAAACCTGCTCCTCCGAAATACAAAGAGCCGATAGAGTCCATACCATTCGGGGACGATCTTTTTATTGCAAAAGGATACGTATACGCTCACCTGAATCCCCCGCGCGTTTGTTTGAATGTCGACCCTTATGACCCGACCAAACCGAGACAGGATAAGCTTTTCCTGACAGTTTACTCCGCATCTGAACCAGAGAGTAAATTAGTTGACTCTATAGCAAAACTTGGTGTGCACCATCAATATCAATCTTTCAAAGATATATACAGACTGAGCAACGACGTTTACAAAGAGCTCCGCCCCGTATGTCAGCGACTTTACAAGATGCTTTCCTGGGCTGTGGAGGGGCCTATCAAATCTTGGGACGAGCAGTATGTGTTTGCGCACATGTGCGAGTGGAGTTACCCAGCCACGGGATGCCATGCGGGGAATCAGCGCATCAAAAAGGTATCGCTGACGCTGCGCGCGGGGGAATGTACGATTCGGGGGGTGACTGTCGTCCACTTCAATAGGGAGGCTACGGACGCCGAGTTTGAGGCGGCCTGTCAGTAGAGAGGTAAAAAGGACGCATCCCCCGAACAGGGGGTATACAGAAGAGGGGGTCATTCGATCCCCTCTTGTCCTATTGAGCGTCGTGCTCCTGTGTTCTTGTCTAGGGTCGTCAGTTCCAAGTTACGCACCCGAAAGAAGACATCCTGCGGCCAGTGGTTGAATGCCTTGATAATATGCAACGGACGCAACAGACGCTCGCGTACGGGGGCGAGAAGCCCTTGTTTGATTATAAAAAGCTCGCGCGCCTCCGTCCCGTTGATACTTTTGTTTTTACCAGGGGACGCTCCGATGAGCGAGGGGTGCACGCCCATTCCGTAAGCGAGGATATTGCTCACCTCTTCTAGGTCGGCGAGCATTTCCCCTCCTCCGTGCGGATCGGTTGTCAGGGGTTCTATCTTGATGGAGTCGGCAACGCCGCTCCCGTCCCGAAACATTTCTGAAACAAAGGAGAGTCCTGAATTCTTGTTGTTGGACAGGAAGGCGTCTAGCCGAGTAAAGAAATCCTTGATTGCTGCCTGCCGTTCGGGTTCTTGCGTAAGGTTCTGTTTGGAGAAGATGACCTTCCAAAAATCGGGGTGCAACTTGACGTGGTACTTCAGTACCGTAGCGTTCTTCAGAAGGGCACGCTTGTACTCGGGGATCTCATGCGCAAAATCCAACCACCCCGAATCGGCTAACGACTGCCACCACGCCCGAGCGTAATACGGGTGTCCAAGACTCGGCAAGCGAGAGGGGATAATAAACCGCCGATCGGGGCGTCGGGGAAACATGCGAGAGGTGGCGTCTCCCACGCCACATGTATCCTGTAAGAAGCGCACGGGGTGCGTACTCGGTACAACACGGGAAACCAAGACGTCCCCCGGTGTGCCTGCCTCCCATTGATTGGAAAGGAAGTGGTGTTCAACAACCCCCGTGTCGGGGTTCGCCTCTTCAAGCCGAGAAAAATACGCCTCCACGTGTTGGAGGGTTTCTATACGCTCCCGATTCCGATCTAGGATGATGGCGGTAAATGCGTTGTTAAAGACGGTTTGGTCGAGTGCCTGTTCGGCAAACCATCCGTTGACATCGTTCTCTTCTAAAAAGGCATTTACCTCCTCATAGTCGTGACAGGGTTCGTATACCCACGAATCCCCTTTTTGGACTCTCCGTACGGGGATCACTCCGTCCCCACACAGGAGCATGCTTTTGAATTCCATGGCTGCGGAGAGGAGGGGGTTGCGACGCACCTGTTCGATCATCTTTCCTGGGAGGTCATTCCGAACACCCCATGATACGGCTCCGCGGAGGGGTTCGGGGTGTTTATTGTCGTCCCGATCCCGCACGACGATGGTCGGGGTTTGTGTAGTCCGTAGGTCGTCATAACGCTCGACATGGGGTACTGCTCCTGTTGCGATAACAGGAGCGCCGCTGGTAGAGTAAAAAAGGGGTTCTTGCATGAATGAGGGGTATTATTTCCAAGAGTATATGAATAGTATCTGAATACCACTTTACAAAGATAGGATCGCTATTCTGAACACCGCTCCTCCCCCGAACATACACTGACTATACACCGACCTTATACTGACGGTACACCGACGGTATACCGAGCGTCGCACGGTTTCTACACTCCCCGTCTACACACGCGTAGCCCCTTGTAAATGGGCACTTGTCTACGCATTGGGCTACACTTTGGGCTACACTTTTTCAATCGCTAATATATTATATATCAGTAAGAAAGGAATTGGAAAAAGCCTTTTGTAACCTTGTAACCTATTCTATAGAAATATATATATAGATATAGATATCTAGGGGCTACACAAAAACCACGAACCTCCCCC
>CAUUCP010000066.1:0-4498 GCA_963543925.1 uncultured Bacteroidia bacterium
TTCAACACCAAGTTACTAAAAGTGGAGCTTACACACTTTTTTAGGACAGTATCAACAAAACCGCTCCTCTATCAAAGCGACAGAAAGGCGGTTTTTTATTCGATAAAAGACTCGAGAGCTACTTAGATACAGTTACGCTCTTTCTCGCGCCATTTTTCGCCTCTAAACGCATAAAATAGATACCTGCGGACAGTGCCTCTGTATCCACCACAATCTCTTTTTCAGAAAGCGCCCCAGAACGTACCACGACCCCTGCTCCATTCACCACCTCATAGTGCGCCACGACCCCCTCGGGGTTCAGGATGCGCAACTGCGAAGTAAAGGGGTTCGGCGCTACGACGATGCCTGCCAACAGCGCGTCCTCTACCGCGCCACCTTGTTTGGACTCGAAGATTGCCTTCACTTCCGTAGCTGCCTTGACGATGAACTTCTTGGGCTCGGTGATATCCTCCTCTCCAGCCGTCAGCTTCTTCAGTTCGTAACCCTTGTTCTCAGTAACCTTTACGGTCAGTTCTGTACCATACGGTACTGCCGTCAGGTCGGAAGCACCCGTAAGCTCTATCGAACCCCATTTTTCGTCATTGACGCTGGTAGTTACAGCAAAGGTCTCTTTCTCAAACACCGCCGTGACGGTGGTCGCTGCTGTGACGGTGAACTTCAGTATGGTCGTGATATCCTTATTGTTGACCTTCAGGGTCTTGAGCTTATACCCCTCGTCGGGCGTAGCCTTTACGGTCAGCTCGGTATCCTTGGCTACGGTTATCGAGCTCTTTGTAGCGTGCCCCTCGATCTCTATCTTACCGTTTGCGGGGCGTGTCAGGGTTACAGTGAAGCTCGTTGGATTGCTCCCATTATTTCCCCCATTATTCCCACTGTTTCCACCTCCATTGTTTCCTCCGCCGTTACCACCGTTATTATTTCCACCACCGTTATTCCCTCCGTTTCCTCCACCATTGTTCCCTCCATTTCCACCTCCGTTATTCCCTCCGTTACTTGGCTCTTTTACGGTAATTTTACACTTCTTGGTTATCGAGCAGGTCGGGTCTAGGCTTTTTACGGTAATGGTGCACTCTCCCTTCTTCTTTCCCCAGACGACGCCCTCGTTGTTTACTGTAGCAATTTCGGGGTCGGAGCTGCTCCAGACAAGCTCCTGTTCGGCATTGTAGGGTTTTACTACTGTTATCAATGGGATGGTTGTACCGACCGAGAGAGTCCGTTTTTCAAGGAGTGTGATGCTGGCAACAGGGGCGATCTCGTCTACTACGGTTACCTCACATCTTCTTCTGACATCGTGTCCATATTTATACATTGTTGCGTAGACAGTACACTTCCCTGCCTTTTTGGCAGTTACTTTCCCATTATCTATCGTAGCGATCCGATGGTTGCTGGAGCCCCACTCCACCCATCCTTTCGTAGCATTCTCTGGGAAGAAGTTGACTGTAAACGTGAACTCCTCCCCGACCTTTAGGGTCTTGCTTGCAGGGCTGATGGTGATGCGCTCTATAGGGATGTAGACCCCTATCTCGCAGGTGCTGGTATAGGCATCGTGCACCCCTGCTTTGGCTGCGATGGTGGCGGTGAGTTGACACTTTCCCTCTTTGAGTCCAGTGATGTGCACTCCTTTCTTATCTGCGGTCATTTCGTAGGAGATGATCCCCTCCGTGTCGGTCGATAGAGTGACCTCCTCTGTTGTTTCCACTACCCCCCACTTCTCCAAGGGGAGTGTGCATTCCTTGTTGAGTATAAGGGGTAAGAAATGGGGGGTAATGGCTACGCCACTAGATTGGTAGATATCACCGTCAAACTTCCATCCTCTGTCGATGAGTTTTTGGCGCGCCTCCTTACCCTCGTCGTTGTAAATGAGATCCTTAACATTCTCTCCAATATTGAGATTTCCTGCGATATCCGTTTGCTCCTCCCATCCAACAAGTGTCTGGGAATAATTCGATGGACTCATCGCGGTTGTAGAAAGTCCCTCTACTGCTGTTCCTATCTTCCATGAGCCCAGCGGTTGGTTGAAGGAAGAGCAGCCCTCGAACATCCTCACCATGTTTTTCACCTTGCTCACATTCCAGTTATCTATCGGCTGGTTGAAGGCGGAGCAGCCATAGAACATCCCACCCATTTTGGTCACGTTGCTCACGTCCCAGTTGCCTATCGGCTGGTTGAAGGCGGAGCAGCCCGAGAACATCGCGCCCATGTAGACCACCTTGCTCACGTTCCAGTTGCCTATCGGCTGGTTGAATGCGGAGCAGCTATAGAACATCCCGCCCATGTAGACCACATTACTCACGTCCCACTTGCCCAGCGGCTGGTTGAATGCGGAGCAGCCATAGAACATCCCGCCCATGTTGGTCACATTACTCACGTTCCAGTTGCTCAGCGGCTGGTTGAATGCGGAGCAGCCATAGAACATCCCCCCCATGTTGGTCACATTGCTCACGTTCCAGTTGCTCAGCAGCTGGTCGAATGCGGAGCAGCCATAGAACATCCCCCCCATGTCGGTCACATTGCTCACGTTCCAGTTGTCTATTGGCTGGTTGAAGGAGGAGCAGCCTGAGAACATTATCTTCATGTCAGTCACCTCAGAGAGGTCTGGGGTATCTATGTTTGGGGCAAAAATCATCTGCCTTGCTCCTGCAAACATGCCTTTCATCGACTCCCATACGACACTCCCGAACTGGACGACCGAGAGTAGCTTATCAGGATTACCAATCACTTCCTGGTTGTCACTCATGGTGCGCATATACCTCACCCCCTCAGGCCCCGCCTCTACGGTGTAAGTCCTGTCCTCCGTTGGAGTAAAGACGTAGGGATGTTCCGTATCCGCGACGGTTACCGTCTCATTGACCTTCTCATTCCCACTCCCATCCTTGATTACCATCTTGTACGTCCCCACAATCGGGATCTTCAACTCCTCCCCTGCCACTCCCAGCCACTTCGTGATGAACGGGCGTCCCGTTCCCGACTGGGCAAATACCCCCGACACGCCCGACAGCCAGAGCAATGTCACGAGTGCTATTACGATGTGCAACGTCTTTCTCATGATCGTCAATACTTTACATTAAGTATGAAGCAAGTTCTCAAAAAAAAAACGTTAACACAAAATAGCGCGTAGCAGGGGAGTAGGGGGCGCGTCCCCCAAAGGCAGACAGGGACTAGGATTGAAGGGGATAAAAAATATTTCCAGCAGTGTCGGAAAAAGGGGCTATTTCTAACAAAAACATAAGAAATCCTCCCCTCTGCCAGAGCGAAAAAAGGGCGGATTTATGCGATAACTAGTTTATCGTACAGAAATACTGCTTTAGGATTCCCTAAAGTCGCGATCGGCACTGTGGCGATAAAAAGCGGGCGCTAGACCAAGAGATATCCTGCCTGTTACCCACTTCTACCGACACTATCAGAAACACTACCTTTGTCTATCCATTACTCCTAGACAATGATCGCACTACGTCCCTACAACACCTTTGGGGTGGCAGCATATGCCGAACGGCTTGTGGAACTCCCTACCACCGAGGCTTTTCTTGCTTATGCCCAAGCGTTGCAAGAGCATCCACGACCCTATCTCCTACTCGGAGGGGGCGCAAATCTTCTCTTCATCAAGGATTTCGCAGGCGACATCCTCCATCCTACCAATACCGACCTTACGCTAGAAAAAGAGGAGTCAGATAACGTCCTGGTACGCGTGGGGGCGGGGTATGGTTGGGACGATTTCGTGGCTTGGACTACCGAGCAGGGACTCTGGGGAGCTGAGCTCCTGTCGGGTATCCCTGGTGCAGTCGGGGCATCCCCCGTGCAGAATCTTGGGGCGTATGGAGCAGAAGCCGCTGATATCATCGCTCGGGTGGAGGCTGTCGATCTCACTACGGCGCGTTTCACCTCTTTCACCCTAGAGGAATTGGGGCTTGGCTATCGCACGAGTCGTTTCAAGCGCGACTGGAAGGGACGCTATGCGATCCATCATGTAACGTTCCGGCTATCACGACATGTACCAGACGATAGGGCAAATTTCGCTCGTTTAGGGTTCGTAGACGCCGTTTTTACCCCATTGATGGTTCGTAATAAGGTTTTGGAAGTACGCGCAGAAAAATTGCCCTCCGTGCATGATTTAGGGAGTGCAGGTTCTTTCTTCAAGAATCCTGTGGTATCGACGGAGTGTTTGCAGCAATTACAGGTACATTACCCCGACATCCCCCATTATGCGACGGATACCCCGACAGCCTACAAGTTGTCCGCTGGCTGGCTCATAGACCAGTGTGGGTGGAAGGGGTATCGTGAAGGGGCGGTCGGCGTCTATGCGCGGCAGGCGCTCGTGTTGGTCAATTATGGAGGTGCTAACGGACGTGATATCCTTGCTCTGAGTGAGCGTATTGTAGCCGATGTCTTTACCAAGATGGGCGTTGTGCTTGAACGAGAGGTGGAGGTCGTGGACTAGCCTTGCTATTCTTTGAAAATGAGACGACCGTAGGTGGAATCCTCCCCCCTATTCTATCAAAAA
>CAUUCP010000067.1:0-4259 GCA_963543925.1 uncultured Bacteroidia bacterium
TTTCCTTGTCAAAGGGTTTATCGGCCTTTAGAGTCAACTTGCCATCTACGACAGTAGCGGTGAGGGCGTCGGCAGGCTCTTGGGTCACCGTAACCTCCTTATTCACATTGTTGGCAGGGGTGAAGGTGAGCACTATTTCACGGCTTCCGTCCTTTTTCAGAGAAACGTTTTTATCGGCTTCGGCAATGGTAATGCCCGTGGGCGCTACAGGCTGTTGTATAGGAGGCGTAATGGGGCCGTCTGCCTTAACATCCACTGTGACGCTAGCACTCTGTGTAGCCTCTGCTGCGGAGATCGCCTTGATGGAGAAGTCTTGTCCCGTCATGAGTGGGATAAATTTCATTCCTTGGGGAACGGCTTCGGCACTGAACTGGCTTTTCTTATACTCCCACGTCACCTCTTGTGGTGTCCCTTCTGGTAGGACGGTAGCCTTCAATACGAAAGGCTTATTTTGCACGACCTCTATTTTTCCTGTTACAGCAGCCCCGTCCTTGGCAATGGTAACGCCCGTAATGAGTTCGGACACCGTGACGGAACACGTTCCCTTGATTGTAGGGTCTTCCTGCGAAGTCGCGATGACGGTGGCAGTACCTTTTGCTTTAGCGGTTACTTCGCCCGTAGTGGAATTGACTTCAACGAACTCTGTACCCGTTTCTACACTCCAAGTTACCTGCTGATTGGTCAATCCGTTTACTGTAGCGGAAAGCGTTGCCTTCTTTTGCGCTTCGGTGCCATTAGTGAAGAGCGCTAGAGCGGTGGGGGTAACCAGTACCTCTTTACGAGGCACGACTGTTACTGCGTAATGTCTACGGATCTCGTCACTATAAGATTCTCCACTATTAGGGATAGTGATATAAAGATCATAGGGGTCTGTCTTTGTGTTTTCTAGCTTCAATATCACCGATCCATCCTCGTTGTATTGGATAGCGTCATTATTGTCAGAGACATACCAATAGAGCTCTGGCAAGGTAGCCGATGGGGGTGTTGTTACTGTTAAGCGATACCCCTCGCCTGCGGTGATAGTGAACTTACGATTGGTGTTATCGATTGTGGTTTTGTCGCAATCTAGGAGGATATTTGTCGGGCGTTGCAATACAGTAAACGTCACCTTAGCGGAGAGCGCTTTGTGTTTCGAGTTTTCAGCGACGCTTGCCGTGATGGTGACCTCGCCAGACTCTGTGGGCGTGAATTTTTTACCCACTAGGTTGGCTTGCTGCGAAGCAGGGGTTACTGTCCATGTCACGGTCTCGCTATCCTCGACCCCGTGTTTTTCGAATTGTAATGATACTGGTACTCCGACAAAGAATTGTTGGGTATAACCACTGATTTTCAGATTCAAAGCATAAGGTAGATGATCCCCATCGAATATCCAATGTTTTTGATCGATCAGCTTTTGACGAGCTTCGGCAGCTGTTTGGGGATAGGTGAGTCCACGGACTCCGACCTGAACTTTTTCTTGTAGGTTCGGGAGTTGTTCTCCCCACGCCGTGAGGATTTCTCCATAGACTTCGGGAGTCCATTTTACACCATTGAATGCCCGTTCTAGTGTTTTACAGGAGGAGAGTTTCCATCCTTTGAGGTTTTCTTCAAACTGCTCTGCACCTCTTAGGAAATCCGCCATGTATTCCACCTTGCTCATGTCCCAAGCAGCGAGTCCTGTTTTTAGCTTTCGTGCTAGTCCGAACATTCCGTTACAATTTTTGACATGCGAGAGGTCTGGCGTATCCCCCTTTGTACCATAAAGGTTTTGTTCCTCATCGACGGCGGCTATTTTTTCGAGATCCGTCCTAGCAAAGGCGTATTCCATGGTCAGCCATGCAACGTCTCCCCATTGGCAAACTTCTCTAATACCTGCAGCCCGGATATCAGATGCCACAAAGGCAAAAAGTCCTTTGGGTGCGATCTTTATGAGGTATTTCGTATCAGGAGTAGCCTTAAAGGTAGCTTTTAGATTTTGCTCTTTGAGGGTGGTAGATTCCCCGAGGGCGGTACCGTCTATCTTTTGATAGGTCAGAGAGACATTACGTCCATGAATAGGGATGGAGACCTCGAGCTCTGTTTGGGGCTCGTTAAAAACCTTTATCACGAAAGCAAATGGGCGTTCTCCGCGAGGTTCTGGCATCTGTTCGAAGTCGCCGAAGAACGTCCACTGGTGTTTTTTGATAAGCTGTTCACGCGCCTCTTTTGCTTTTCCGTAGAAGAGCCCTGACGCATAGACCCCCATCTCTTTAGATAAATTGTTCTTTTGTGCCCAAGCCTTAATGGTATTCTGGTAGTTTCCATCCGAGGTTGCAGGGGAGAAAGAGAAATTCTGGCACTTGGTAAGTGTCCATGCCCCAAGGGGTTGGTTAAAGGCGTCGCACCCGTCGAAGATCCCGTTCATGTCGGAGACATTGGAGACATCCCAATCTAGGAGGGTTGGGCTGTTCATTGCTTTGCAATTTCTGAACATTGCGCTGCAGTCTACATTGCCGACAAAATGAGGACTCCCAGCTCCGTCGGCGATCGTCATCTTCGAACAACCCCTGAAGGCGTCACTCATTGTTGTCCACTGGATATCGCCCCACTCGGTAATCTCTAGCAATGAGCTACTCTCGCCAGAAAAATCAATACCGTAGACGTTTTCAGGCAAGACCTCAACAAGGTATTCCCCAGCAACAGGTCTTTCCTCAAATCTTTTTCCTGCTGCTAGCTCTGCCTCATTCCATGCATCCTCGGCGGCCGTGGTAAGTTTGTAACGCAGCTTCCATTTACCAGAAGATTTCACTGGGACACAAAGTCGCCCCCGCGTACTGCTGCTGACATCAATCTTCATCTTTAGGGGTTTACCGCTTGCAAAGGCGCATTCCCCCAAGCCGAGTAGTAGCGAGAATACTACCAAGCTTCCCAGTAGACATAATCTTTTCATAACAGTATAATTGTAAATATTAATCCGAAAGACGAATCCGCCCCCCCAGTCTGTGACGTCTAAGTGTTGTAGACTTGTGGACAAAGATACACTGTTTTTTTTTATGAAGGATGTTCATAAGATGGAAATAAAGCGGGAGGTCACGCTGTGTATCCATCGTACAAAAGATACTGTCCTACACAGTGTGTAAAGAAGCTACCTATCTTCAGGTTCACCACTGTTTTTTATACGCATAGTGTGCATACTGCCACTTCAGGAAATCCTAAAGCACTATTTCTATACGACAAACTAAACAGTACGGTATACAAATAACACGAATACGTATAGAATATAGGGTGTTTTGGAGTAGGTAATTTTACCTAATTTAGTACGTGTAGAGTACGTATAGAGTACGTGTAGCGTGCATGTAGCATTGGTGTACTCCGAACATGCCTTGTTTGGGGATAAGGAATTTAGGAATATATAAAGCGGCATAAGCTGCCCATTTCTTATCCGTTGCTGTGATGCTTACACACTCTTTTAGGACAGTATCGTACAAAATGCTTTACCAAGCCCGGAGATACGGCAAGTTCTCGGGAGATGCCAGAATGGGGGATGAGCGGCGTAACGGTTGTAATAGATTTCTATCCCTATATTTGTTAGTGAAGGGGTATTGTAATACCTCATTCCATTCGGGCGCCAAATCGTAAGTAAGTGGATATGGACAACAGTTATCACCTACCGACCTTGCCTCTGGTCTTTGATCTAGAGAGCAAGGAGATACTAAGACAAGTAAACAAGGCCAATCGCGCTTTGGCAGAACTAAAAGGTATAGCGGCCACCATTCCTAACGAAGCGATACTGATTAGCACCTTGACCCTTCAGGAGGCAAAGGATAGTTCAGAAGTAGAGAATATCGTTACAACGCAAGATAATCTCTACAGGGCTGCGATAGATATAGAGAGGCAAGGTACCACGGCCGCAACCAAAGAAGTTCTTAGGTATCGAGAAGCTTTGCAGCGAGGATTCGAGTTGGTGAGAGGAGATGGTCTATTGACCAACAATCGGATCAAGGAAATTCAGATGCACCTCGAGGGCAATCGGGCAGGTTTCCGTACCCAAGCAGGTACAACCCTAAAGAATAGTCTTGGCGAAACCGTTTACACGCCACCACAGAATATAGATGATGTGGAGCGGTATATGTCGAACCTCGAAGATTTCATCAATAGACCAGAGATATGCGAGGTCGATCCTTTAATCAAGATGGCGATAATACATCATCAGTTTGAGAGTATACATCCCTTCTATGATGGTAATGGGCGAACGGGTCGTATCGTCAACGTGCTCTATTTGGTGATCAATGGCTTGCTAG
>CAUUCP010000068.1:0-3836 GCA_963543925.1 uncultured Bacteroidia bacterium
TGCAACCTAATATTTCAAATTGTTCAGGACAGTATTTGTCAAGGAAAGAGATCGGGACGCCCATCACGCCCTCGTAGTCCGAGGGAATGGCGTCGGTGTAAGGAACCTCTATGGCGTCGTAGTTGTCATAACGGTCGTAGGCTTCTTTACCGCGTAGCTCCTTATGTTTGGAGAAGCGAAGGTTGTCTGCCATAGTCATTAACGACAGAGGCTCGTGACGGCGTCCGTGGTCGATATTGGTCAGCCAGATACAGTTTCGGAACTTCACAAGGTTTGTTTCAGCATCATAGACACCAGCAGCATACTCGTTGAGTACATGCGGACGAAAATATGCATTCCCATTGGGGAAGGGAGGCCCCAGCCATATCTTATTGTCTTTTATCAAGGGAAAGACCTCCTTGTAGGTAATCGCATTCATATTACCGATCATCAAGAACTGCTTTTCCCCCTCCACAATCCACGCCAAAAACTCTCGGAAGAGGGAAAAGGGCGGGTTGGTGATGACAAAGTCTGCCTCGTCGCGCAAGGCAGTCACCTCTGGGCTACGGAAGTCGCCATCGCCCTCGAGATAGTCCCACTCCAGCGCATCGATGTTGAGGGTCTTTGTCGCTTCAGAGTCTCGTGTAAGGGTGAAGATTTTACCGCAAATGGCGCTCTTTTCAGCACTAAAGCGGGGGTTCTCAGTCTCGAAAAGCGTAGGCTGCCAGTCGAGGGGATAGCGCTTGCTCTCGGGAGCGTAGCTCGTACTAATGAGCTTCTTGAGCCCTAGGGCGTCGAACTTAGCAGCAAAGTAGCGCGTAAACTCGCTCCACTCGGGGTCATCGCACGGCAGAAGGACAGTCTTCCCACGAAAGAGCTCGGGGTTATACTCTAGATAGGCGTTGAGCTCGATTTCTATGTCGTGGTACTGCGTATAGAACTCGTCGTTCTTCTCCTTGCGTGCATCCTTCAAGTTCTGGTTTCCCATGGGCTTGCATATTAATTTCTACTCTAGATTACCTGTTACAAAAATAGGCAATTACAAGAGTATTCCCCTAGCCTCTCCGCCACAACGATTCTTATCTTGCACAAAAAACACCCTCCGATTTCAGTAACTATTCCTCTACTTCTCCGTCTATTTGTTAAGTGAAGAAAACAGACAGTAACAATATAAGACCATTCATAATGAAGAGAATCTCTCACGCACTATTTCTATTGGCTAGTCTCTGTAGTTTGTTTCCTATCGTTTCTAAGGCACAAAATACGACAAGCATAACCCTTACGGGTAAGGTAAAAGAAGCGACATCGCACAATCCTATTCCGTATGCCACGGTGGTTATTATCAACGACGCGGGGAAGACCCACGGTGCAGTGACGACCGATGACGGAGGCTTTACTATTGCAGTCCCTATGGGTAAGATGCGGTTGCTGGTCTCCTGCATGGGCTATGTAAAATACGAGACAGAGAAAGAGATTACCAAGGCGGAAGACTTAGGCGATATCCTCCTAGCGCCCGACACGAAAGAGCTGGACGCGGTCGTAGTACAAGCTGTAAAGCCCATGATTCGGCGCGAGGTTGGCAAAATAGTCCTCGATGCAAAGAGCCTAGCCCCCATCGCAACGAATGCCATCGACCTATTGAATCGGACACCAGGACTACTAGTCTCCGACGACGGGAGTGTAACGGTGGTGGGGAAGGGAAGCCTCCTGATTCTTATCAACGGACAGGAGAAGCATATGACTGGGCAAGAGTTCGGCGCGTACCTACGTGGCTTACAAGCCGAGGAGGTGAAACGTATAGAGGTCATGACCATTCCTCCTGCCCAATATAGTGCCGAGGGGGATGTGGGGGTCGTCAACATTGTTCTACAACGGAGGCTATCGGACTATTTCGGGGGCACAGTCTCAGATATTCACTTTATGGATAAGGAACAAGCGAACGACGCCGCACTAAGCCTAAAGTACCAGAACGGCGATCTCTTTCTCTATGCCAATGGGCAACAAGGAGTAGGGAATTGGTTGCAGCAGAACGTTAGGGAGAAGTGGTATCAAGCAAGAAGGTTAGCACACCACTGGAGCGATAAACGCTCCAATTTGTATACGGGCACCTCTTTAGGATTTGAATGGAGCATGCCTCGGTCGTTCACCCTCGGCGGACATTATTCAGGATTATACTTCGTGCCAGACCACGACATCAGGGAAGAGGTGGAGCTGGTAGAGTATACCCCAAAGAAGACAAGCCATTTCCAAGGTCTTACCCACTACAAGCACCGTATGGGACGTCATACGGGCGGTCTCTTTCTGAAAAAGAATTGGGGAGAGAAGAGTGCTGTATTCGATGTCAGTTATCTTTACAACCATGTCAGTATGAATGACCGTTATAGGGCAACGGGGGACAATACGTTCCAGTACAATAACCAAACGCAGCTGTTGATAGACCTCTGGAAAGCGAAACTGGACGTGGAACTCCCCTTCGATGCGCTTCGGGTGGAGTGTGGCACGTCGTACCAGCACACCACTTCAGACAATGTGGCGCACTACCTAGAAAACCCGCTCGTTCCCGATCAGCACGACGCCTTCCTGCACAAAGAACAGATTGGTGCGGTATATGCCGATGCGGTATTCCAACCCTTTGCTAAGGTGATGACTCGGCTCGGACTACGTGGCGAGGGGATAATGATCGATGCCAAGCAACGCGAGCTTGCCAAGAAGATAGACCAAGCGCTATGGCATCTCTTTCCGACCTTTTACATCAATTACACACCCCTCGCAAAGCACTCTTTCTCACTAAGCTTCGGACGTAGGATTCGGCGTCCAGACTTCCTTTCCATCAATCCATTTGTCAAATACAACGACCCGTATAGTATGACGGCTGGGAATCCAGCCCTGCAACCCTCGCTCGCTTACAATGCGGAGCTTGGGTATACCCTCAACAACAACCTCAATGTGGCAATAAGTTACCGCATGGTAGACAACGATAGCCATACCGTGCCTCGCGTTTTGAACGATGGCAAGGTACTTTACACTAAGGAAAACTCGAGCAATAACCGTATTATACTGCTTTCTATTTCCTACCGTTGGTTTCCTACCACGTGGTTTAATGCCACGTTTGGGGGGTATGGCTACCACATGCGTGGCACCTCAAATGCTTATGCAAAGCCCATAGTGAACCAAGACTGGGTAGTTTTAGCTTACACGGCACTGAACTTCTATTTCAACGAAAAAAGAACGTGGATGGCGGAGGTTGAGACCCAATACATGAGCAGGGAGCAGTATGCCCTCACGGTGGGGAATCCCCGTTTCTATCTGCATACCGCCCTTAAATATCGAGCCTTTGGTGGGAAGCTTAACCTGAGTGCGCAGGTGCAAAACCTCCTGAAGAATAAGACGGGGCATACTCAAACGACCCCAGAGTATAAAGAGGTGCTGACAAACGATGTCCGGAGTCGGTTACGCCTCTCCATTTCTTACCACTTTGGTGGCTCGATTAAGAAGCGCGAGTACTCTGTGCACGAACTCTACGAACGTTTAGGGGATTAGACTCTCAGAAAGAGGGGGACGGTTTTCCGCGTTCCCCTCTTCTCTTCCTGTCTTTCCTATCGTTCCTGTTCCTCCTAGGGGGTTGCGTTCCCGTCACAGCCGCTCTACCCTCCACGCCCCTAGCGTGCGCTGTGCCTCATCAAAGCTTGCACCGACAAGGAGCACCTCGCGCCCATCCGTCAGGTAGGGCGTGGCATAACCCTGAGACTTGATTTGCGCAATAGCGTCCTCGGGCGTGCCCGTGCTCCAGAGCTTAAACTCGAAGATGTAAATCTTCTTGTCAGTAAAGACGATGCAGTCGGCACGCCCCTTGGCGG
>CAUUCP010000069.1:0-3024 GCA_963543925.1 uncultured Bacteroidia bacterium
CTAAGCATCCGATCCTGTAGCCTTGACCTAGTGCTCCCAGAAAAGAACCCTCTAGAACCGCTGTATTGGTTGGTAAATAACGCGAATGTTCATATCCAACGAAATGGTAAGATATTAGAAAATAGTCTTTTAGGACTCCATCGTTGTGCGATTTCTTATCCATTGGAGGCGCATCTCGGCAATTCCGTTGATGATACTAGGGAGGGAGATATCTTATTTCAGTTACGCCGTGTTTACTTTAAGGGTTCTCTTACTGAATTGAGGATTAGTGCCACTGGCGATATCCCTGAAGATGCGCTCTATATTGCAGGAAATAAGGTCTCGAAAGATAATCTATTCAAATTTGCACTCCTTGACGAGATTGCTTTGGGCGAGGAAGGGTATATTTTCTATGACGCTCCAAACAAGACCCTCCGGATGAAGAATGCAACCATAGAGGCGAGGAATGAAGTGGCTATTAAAAATCTAGCCATCGACGGGCTTTGCATCGAAGTAGAGGGAGATAATTCTATAAAAACGAACGATTGGGGTATCGAATGTAAAGGAAATACCACGATCTGTGGGACAGGGAAACTCTCGATACACTCGAAGGAGAAAGATGCCATCGCACTCTTCTACACAACCCTTACCATAAAGGACGCCCAAGTACAGCTGTCTGGAATACATGGTATCGGGGGATGGTATAAGAAAAATCTGGCAGGAAAGAATACAGTGCTTCTTAACAATGCCTCCGTGTCAATGCTGGGGTACAAGGCGGCACTCGCCAGCGTGAATGTCTTTACGATGTCCAAAGAGTCCCATATCATAGCACCCATCGGAGCGCACTTCCAGGCGGAAAAGGCTACCGTAATGGATATCTGCGATCTCCAAGAAGTGCAAGAGCTTCGCATTGCGCCACTACCATTACCAAGCACAGTACTCTACATTTGCCCGCCCACGTATACCCTCTTTGCGCACGCCAGTCATTACGAACCGACGCTCTTTGCCAATGTCTCTTGGATTGCCAAGAGTAGTGCCGATTGGCTCAAATGTTCCCCTGCCTCGGGGGATGGTGAGACAAAGCTCCGAATCGAGGTAGAACCTAATACTGCAACAGACGAACGCCGCGCGACTATCACTTTTACCCCCGTGGGAGATACCGTGTGTAGCTATACGCTTTCTATCACTCAGAAAAAGAATATTTATTACCCAGGAGGATGGCTTGACCAAAGCAAGCTTTTTTTGCGCGTGGGGGATACGCAAACGTTGGTGGTGGAGAAACAATTAGAGTCAGATCAGGTGGTCTATTGGTCTTCTAACGACCCGAGGATCGCATCGGTGGAAAATGGAAAGGTGACAGCGCACGCCGAGGGGGAAACCTCTATTTGGGCGAGAATTGACGACCAAGTGGCAAAGTGTATCGTGGTCGTAAGAGGGAAAGGTAGTGCTGCGCACGAAGTTGAAAACTTCCCTTCCCTCACGGTTTCGCCCAATCCATTTACCGACGCCTTGCGTTTAGACCATCACGAGCCACTAACGATTGCTTACCAGTTACTCAACCCCCAAGGGGTTGTCCTGCGTACTGGTACGCTCTCCTGTGGCCAAACCAGGCTAGAGACTGAGAACCTCCCCGCTGGGCTCTATCTCCTGCGCTTGACCAGTGTTGACGGGGCTGTGCGCACCTTACAGGTGGTAAAAGAATAACATTTAACGAATTGACCAATGAAACGAATTGTACAAAGAGCACCACGATATCTCCTCTTTAGCGTGACACTCTTCTTGCTCACAATATGGAGCGCGGCGCTTTGGGCTGCAAAACGTCCTTTTATCACAATATGGCAATTTGAGAAAGGACAAAAAGTCCTTGTGCCTATCTATGGCAACGGTATCACGGGGACGGTACGGGCTATTAATTACCCAGACGCCACTTTTCATATCGTTATCAACGAGGATGATCCGTACATATTTACCGCGCCTTACTCCGATAAATACGAAATGAGTATCGATCCCGAAGGGGTGGAGTTCATTCGTGTGAGCAAACAGTCCCCCAGACTACGGAGTTCGCTATTGCGAATAGTACAGTGGGGCGATGTAGAATGGACTACCATGAAGGAGGCGTTTTATAAATGTGAGAATATGGAACTAAGCCCAAAAGCAGGGAAGCCAGATCTGAGAAAAGTAGAGGATGCTCTGTCTATGTTTAGTGGGTGCTCTAAATTTAATACGCCCATCGGCTTTTGGGATGTCTCCAACCTCCGCTATATCTTCTCGATGTTTGATGATACCCCATTTAACCAAGATCTAAGTGCTTGGAAGCTCGATAATGTAGAATGGCTCTCTTTCAATGACACTGGAATCCCTCCAGAAAAATTGGCTAAATTCATCAGTATATGGGCATCTAATCCCAAGTTGCGTAAAAAAGGTGAGCTCGTGGTGTGTGGAGAAGAATATATGAACAGCGATGCCATTCGAAAAGCATTTAGGAAATGGCGTCAAATGCGACCACGATGGGATATCTCTTTCGGAGAAGGTGGTGATTTTGATGAGTAGAAGATTAAAAACGTCGCATGTGCGGCGTTTTTTTGTATAGATAAACAGAGGGCTATTGTGTCGTAATAACTTTTCTCCGATACTGTCTTAAAAAAGTAATACTGTCCTAAAAAAGTGTGTAAGCATCACTGCAACGGATAAGAAATGGGCAGCTTATACCGCTTTATATTTTCCTCAATTCCCTATCCCAAAACAAGCCATGCTAGAGTACACGCACGCTACACGTACGCTATACGCCCTCTACACGTACTCTACAAGGAGGGAATTAGGTAAAATTACCTACTCCAAAACACCCTATATTCTATACGTATTTCTTTATTCTAGCACACTATTATTTAGTTTATCGTATAAAAATTGCGCTTTAGGATTTCATGAAGTGGCAGTATTATGCGTATAAAAAAAGTGGTGGATCTGAAGATAGGTAGCTTCTTTACACACTCTTTTAGGACAGTATCGAAAAACACCCTCCCCTTTTCCCCTTCCCTCTCCCCCGAT
>CAUUCP010000070.1:0-2979 GCA_963543925.1 uncultured Bacteroidia bacterium
TTTGTACACTTCTTAGGACAATAACCTTATCTTTGTATAAACCAACGACAAGGAAAGATGAGTGAACAGCGACTACTGCCCGTGGGGGTTCAAACCTTTGAAGAGATCCGAAGGAATGGGATGATCTATGTAGACAAAACCGACTACATAGTGAAATGCATGAGTGTTGGCTCTAAGTCGTTCTTCCTCAGTCGCCCACACCGTTTTGGAAAGAGCCTCTTCCTCTCGACGCTACAGGCTTACTTTGAAGGAAAAAAGGAGCTCTTTGAAGGGCTCTATATCGCAGACCACGAGGAGGAGATCGCCCGCAGACAACAACGCGAGCCGTGGGAGGCGAGTCCTGTGCTCTACTTCAATATGAATGCTGAGCGGTTTACAGATAATGCTGCCTTGGAGAATTCGCTAGATCGGCAGCTCACTGCGATGGAAAGACGTTATGGTAGAGAGGGCGTCGCAAGAACCTTCCCTGGACGATTCAATAATGTGATCGAAAGTGCCTACGAACAGACAGGGAAACAGGTTGTTATCCTCATCGACGAGTACGACAAGCCGCTCTTACTTACCCTAGAAGACCCCGAGTTAAACAAAGCCAACCGCGACCTGCTCCGCGCCTTCTACGAGATACTCAAGAACTGTGATCGCTACATCCGCTTTGCCTTTCTGACGGGCATCACCAAGTTCAGTAAGACCAACCTCTTTAGCGGAGCGAATAACCTGATGGACATCTCGTTATTGGACGAATACGACGCCATCTGTGGCTTTACTGAAGAGGAGCTCACCACCTACCTTACACCCGAAATAGAAAAGCTAGCCAAGAAGGAGAAAACGAGCGTGGAAAAGACCCGTCAGCGACTCAAAAAAGAGTACGACGGCTATTGCTTTTCGGAAGAAGGGATACGGGTGTATAATCCTTACAGCTTGCTCAAAGTATTGGCAACGAGCAGTTACAAATACTATTGGTTTGGGGATGCGACCCCCTCCTATCTCGTCAACTACCTAAGAAATATGCAGATCTTTATGCCTGACTTAGAGAATGAGATAAGAGTAGACTCTAGTGCAATAGAGGACTTTCGTTACGACGACGATGATATCATTCCTCTTCTTTTTCAGTCGGGTTACCTCACGATCAAAAAGTACGACCCGCGGAGTCGTCTTTTCCATCTCGGCTATCCTAATGAAGAGGTGCGCTTTGGTTTCCTGCGGGAGCTCCTTCCCCTCTATTCTAGTTTCAGACGTTCGAATATTGCGGATACCATCTCCAACCTCTACCTAGCTTTTAATAGCGGCAATCTGGCAGATGCGATGAAGGAGATCGAGGTCATCCTCGGAGGGATACTCTACGGCAACATTCCTAACGGCGAGGCGGGGCGTCCTCTACGTGAACAGTACTACCAGACTGTCCTTCATACCGTCTTTCGCCTTTTAGGCATTTATGCACGAGCAGAGGTGACCTGCGCCTCTGGGCGTATTGACATGGTTGTGACGACCCGTAAACATGTCTATATCTTCGAATTTAAGGTCAATACGCAGGGATCGGCACAGGATGCTATCGACCAGATTAAGGAGTTGGGGTATCTCCGTTCGGTTCGCGCAGGGAAACGCCCTGTCCACTTGGTAGGGGTGAGCTTTGACGAAAAGACACGGAATATCGGGGAGTGGGAAGAGGAGGTTATGAATCAGTAAACCCTCTCTGCGCTTCTTATTTCCTCGAGCGTCGCTAGCCTTAGTGGATAGGTGTTCTTTTTCCTATCTTTGTACAAATCAACAACAAGGAGATGACAGAACAGCGTCTGCTACCCGTGGGGGTTCAAACCTTTGAAGAGATCCGAAGGAATGGGATGATCTACGTAGACAAAACCCACTACATAGTGAAATGTATGAGTGTTGGCTCTAAGTCGTTTTTCCTCAGCCGCCCCCACCGTTTTGGAAAAAGCCTCTTCCTCTCGACACTACAAGCTTACTTTGAAGGAAAAAAGGAGCTCTTCGATGGACTCTATATCGCAGAGCGCGAGGAGGAGATTGCGCGCAATTGGAATCGCACACCATGGGAGGCGTCCCCCGTGCTTTATTTTGATTTTAATGCAAAGGACTATGAAGATCTTAATACGCTGAAAGAGCGTATGAGTGCTCAGTTGCGAGAACTAGAAAAGCGTTATGACGTCAAGCAGGAAGACACAGCCCCAGATGACCGTTTTATCCACCTCATCGAAACCCTCTACGAACAGACAGGAAAGCAGGTCGTTATCTTGATAGATGAGTACGACAAGCCGCTCCTACTCACCCTAGAAGACCCAAAGTTGAACAAAACCAACAGCGACCTGCTCCACGCATTCTACGAGGTACTCAAGCACTGTGACCGCTACATCCGTTTTGCTTTCCTGACGGGCATCACCAAGTTTAGCAAGACGAACCTCTTTAGCGGCGCGAACAACCTGATGGATATCTCGTTATTGGACGACTATGCCGCCATCTGTGGCTTCACCGAGCAGGAGCTCGCGGATTACTTCATGCCCGAAATAGAGCGACTCGCCCAAGCGGAAAACACCTCGGTAGAAGCAACACGGCAACGACTGAAGAAAGAGTACGACGGTTACTGTTTCGCGCGCAAAGGAGAGAAAGACGAGAAGGTTTACAATCCTTTCAGCTTACTCAAAGTCTTGGTTACGAGTACGTATGACTACTATTGGTTTGGGGATGCTACCCCCTCCTATCTCGTCAACTATCTAATGCATACGCAGGTTTTTATGCCTGACTTAGAGAATGATATAAGGGTAGACTCTAGTTCAATAGAGGACTTTCGTTACGATGACGATGATATCATTCCTCTTCTCTTTCAGTCGGGCTACCTCACGATCAAAAAGTACGATCCGCGGAGTCGGCTTTTCCATCTCGGCTATCCCAATGAAGAGGTGCGCTTTGGTTTCCTACGGGAGCTCCTTCCCCTCTATTCTAGTTTCAGACGTTCGAATATTGCGGACA
>CAUUCP010000071.1:0-2799 GCA_963543925.1 uncultured Bacteroidia bacterium
CCGAGGCGATAGCTCGCCCCTCTGCCGCCAATCGGTCGATGCGCACCACCAACTCTGGTAACTCCCCTCGCCGTGCCATAGTCTATCGCTACTCTTGTCGTGTCTATATTCGTAACGGCAAAGATAAGAAAGAAAAGGGAGAGGGGGAGGAAAGAATGCTAAGAAATAGCGATTCTAAAAATCAAGATAAAAGCGACAAGAGCCAATACTACGAAGTAAATAACCTTTAATTTTGCCCAACGACCACTGGGAGACGACACGATTATATAAATTGAGACAATAAAAAGTGACAGACAAGCCATCATCCCTAAAAGAGAAAAGAGAAGTTCTTTGAATGTCAGTCCTGTTTTTCTATCATTGAATGTATTGATTACTGTTATGAGAAATGTTAATATAGAAAGCAGTGTAGCTCCATAAGAGAAGATTTTCTTTTCCAGATCTTTAGTTTGCTCTTTTATCTCGGCAATTGGTATTTGAGCTTTAGCAATTGCCTTCAGTGTATTGTATCGTTCGCGAAGCGACAAAAGCTTGATACGCATCCCTGCTAATTCTAGCTTCAATTTCTCCTGCTCGTGGGGGCGTACAAACCCTGACGGAATGAAGAGCATAAACTTCTTCCCTCCCTCCCAGATCGAAATTCGACACTCCTCAAAGGGGAGCTGTATAGGCAGGAAGGAATGTTCGTTGCACCACTGTAATTTATTAGCAAAGTTCTTCAAACACTCATCTGCAAAAGTCAGTGCTTGTTCCACACATTCAGAGATATTATCAATACGCTCAAGCTCCTCTTCTATGCGAGGAACAAGATATTCGAGGAGCTTCCTATAGGGAAAGTAGTTTTGTATTCCTGTTTTTTGCTGTAGTGCAGTTATTTCTTCCAGTTTCGACTCAAGAGATGCTAGTTCGTTTTCCAGCAATTTTTCTCGTTTTCCGACAGCCTTTATGTAAGAGGAAAAACGGCAGTTATAGAGAAAATTATGCACCGTTTTATGCGCATAATAATCAAAATCAAGAGTTGGCGACTCTCTTTCCATCTTTGATTCATACTCAGAAATCAACCTGTTTAACTCCTTCTCCTCGACGCCAATGCTACTATAGTATTTTATCAAAACGGCTCGGTTGGCTATGGTATCAACTCTCTCTATACTTTTCTTTTTTTTCCCATCTAGTTTTTCTTCAAGGTGAATAACACGGAAAAAAGTAATATAGTCAGAGAGAAGGGAGTTCTCACATATCTGCGATTTCTCAAAATCATAGATATCATCACGCGTACTGAAATTAAAAAGATAATTCAATGGAACTTCCTTGGAACGTAAAAACTTATATATCACAAACTTGTATTTTAATAGTAATAGTTTTCTAACACTTTCCGAATATATACCGAGTCCCTCTTGCTTCACCCTCTCATACAACCTTATTAAGGTCTTTATCTCTTCATACTCTGTCTCTTGTACAAGAATATGATCTTGTACACAAATCGGTAATACCAGTTCGACAAACAACGACAAATCCCCTTTAGGAACTTCAGTATCCCCAATAGATAACGTATAAAAGAGAAATGAACTCTCCAGAGAGAGTTTCTTCTTAAGAATCGCCAACAATTCTTGTATGCTCACAAGAGAATCCCCTATTCGTCGATTCAAGTGGATAAGATCCTTTTCTCTAGCTCCCCTCCCTTTTTGAGAATAATACACTTCATCTGAAGTAATTACCTCCCTAAATCGCAGAATACTCTTCTCCGTTCCTTCGATATCCTGTACATATTCTCCTGTCAAGAGAAATAACGATAGTTGTTCAAAAGCATTTTTCTCGAAATCCTGTATCAATTCCCTATACTCTTTTAGTGTAATTTCTTTAACCTCTCGTTCTAGAAATACTGTTTTATACTCCTCAAAAATCTCATCTATCTTATTACGCATCTTCAGCTATCTAAAGTATGTAGTTGTTTCAGATTCTTCTTTTATTGCTGATTGTCTTATAAACTCACACCCCGCATACCGATCTCTCGCCCTAGAATATGCCCGTTTCCAACATGTCCACTTATGCGTCAACTCTACCAACTGCAATGAACTATAGAGGATAAGTTCTTTATTCTTTTTCTTCAAAGCCTCTATTGCAGCAACAACACGCCCTCCATCATCCTCAAAAGTGGGCGAAGAGCTTTCTTTTTTTATTTCAAGTTCTGGTTTCGGATAAACAGGAAAAGAATAATACTCAAGTTTTCCTTTCACCATCGCCGTATAGATCTCTCCCTCCACAGGTCCATATTGCATAGCATAGAAATCATTAAAGATATCTAAGAGATCCTCGCCTTTCTCATTCTTGACCGCAGCGACGAAAAAGAGGAGTTTCATCACCACGATACGCGAGAAGTGTTTTTCAAAACTCTCGCCATTCTCTTCCTTAACCTCCTCCTCATACCACTCAATGAGCTTGGACACTATATATTCGAAATACTGAATCTTCCGTTTCAGCCTCCTCTCTTCCTGCGTAAGCTCCATTATATACCTCTTTCCATGTATTTTTTACACGTAAACGTGCATATACAAAGATTGTTACCCAAAATACCGACAAGCAATCTCCTTACGTAAATATACACTTTTTTCCCCCTCTCAAAAAGAGTCGCAAGAGACTTGCGCCCCTTGCGACTCATTGCTTTATTCTAATAAATAGCTAACCTCTACCACGCATAGAGCGGACGCCCTGCCATCAGCGCATTCACCTCACTGCGTACGTTGAGGATTTCGGCTTCGTTCTCAATGTTCGAGAGAACACGATCGATGAGGTCTACCACACGTA
>CAUUCP010000072.1:0-2728 GCA_963543925.1 uncultured Bacteroidia bacterium
CCTCGCTGGAGGAATGAGTGACCGTGGCGCTTACACACTTTTACGGACACTACCGCCATTGTTTCCACCTCCACTATTTCCTCCCCCGTTGTTCCCTCCGTTTCCACCGCCATTGTTTCCTCCGCTGTTTCCTCCGCCATTATTGCCGCTGTTACCACCACTATTTCCACCCCCGTTATTTCCTCCTCCATTACCGCCTGTATTTCCTCCATTATTCCCGCCACCGTTATTGCCGTTTCCACCTCCATTGTTTTCACCGCTGCCGTTATTCCCCTCGTTGTTTGGCTCTTCTACGGTCACCTCACATTTGCTAGAGCTCCAGTTTCCATATTCATTGATTTCTGTATAGATAGTACACTTCCCTACCTTATGCGCTGTGACTTCCCCATTGTTGTCTACCGTAGCAATCTCTGAGTCAGAGCACTTCCAGTTCACCTTTTTTTTCATAGCATCCTCTGGGAAGATATTGGCTGTAAGCCAGAACCTCTCCCCGACCTTTAGGGTCTTGCTTGCAGGGGTAATGGTGATGCGCTCTATGGGGACGTAGACCTCTATCTCGCAGGTGCTGGTATAGGCCTCGTGCACCCCAGGTTTGGCTGCGATGGTGGCGGTAAGTTTACATGTTCCCTTCTTGAGCCCCTTGATGAGCATTCCTTTCTTGTCTGCGGTCAGTTTGTAGGAGATGATCCCTTCCGTGTCGGTCGATAGGGTGACCTCCTCTGTTTCCTCTACGCCCCACTTTTCCAAGGGGAGTGTGAATTCTTGGTTGAGTACAGGGAGTAAGGAATGGGAAGCAATGAAAATTCCACTGGCTTGGTGGATATCACCGTAGAACTCCCATCCTTTGTCCATGAGCTTTTGGCGCGCCGCTTTACCCTCGTCGTTGTAGATGAGTCCTTTTACATCGAATCCGAGATTCTCTGCAATATCCGTTTGCCCTGCCCACCCAATGAGTGTCTGGGAATAGTTCGATGGGCTCATCGCGGTTTCGTTTAGTCCACCAACTCTTTTTTTAATTTTCCATGAGCCTAGCGGCTGGTTGAATGAGGAGCAGCCCCAGAACATCCTCCCCATGTCTTCCACGTTACTCACGTTCCACTTGCCTAGCGGCTGGTTGAATGAGGAGCAGCCCCAGAACATCCTGTACATGTATTCCACGTTACTCACGTTCCAATTATCTAGCGGCTGGTTGAATGAGGAGCAGCCCAAGAACATCTCCCCCATGTGGGTCACGTTACTCACGTTCCAGTTATTTAGCGGCTGGTTGAAGGCGGAGCAGCTCCAGAACATCCCGCCCATGTGGGTCACTTTGCTCACATCCCAGTGGTCTAGCGGCTGGTTAAAGGAGGAGCAGCCATAGAACATCCCGCCCATGTTAGTCACGTTGCTTACATTCCACTTGTCTAGCGGCTGGTTGAATGAGGAGCAGTTATGGAACATCCTCTCCATGTTAGTCACGTTGCTTACATTCCACTTGTCTAGCGGCTGGTTGAATGAGGAGCAGTTATGGAACATCTCCATCATGTTAGTCACGTTACTCACGTTCCAGTTGCCTAGCGGCTGGTTGAAGGCGGAGCATCTAAAGAACATTCCACTCATGTCGGTCACCTCGTAAAGGTATGGGGTGTCGATCCCTGCAGCGAAGGTTATCCTATTACACAGTAGGAACATGTCTTTCATCGATTTCCATAAGACCGTTCCGAACTGCACTACCTCTAGCAGTTTATCGTTACTGGTAGAAGGAATCACTTCATTATAATAATTACTCCACGTTGTTTCCATCTGCATATACTTCACCCCCTCAGGTCCAGCCTCTACGGTGTAAGTCCCGTCCTCCGTTGGAGTAAAGACATAGTAACTGTCTACCGTCTTATTGAGCTTCTCATTCCCATTCCCATCCTTGATCACCATCTTGTACCTCCCCACAATCGGGATCTTCAACTCCTTCCCTGCCTCTCCCTGCCACTTCGTGATGAACGGGCGTCCCGTTCCAGACTGAGCCAATACCCCCGACACGCCCGACAGCCAGAGCAATGTCACGAGTGTTACTACGATGTGCAACGTCTTTCTCATGATCGTTAATGATTTATATTAAGTATGAGGCAAGTTCTCAAAAAAAACGTTAACGCAAAATAGCGCGTAGCAGGGGAGTAGGGGGCGCGTCCCCCCAAAGCCAGACAGAAACTAGGTTCAAAGGCGATAAAAAATATTTTCGATAATTGTCGTAGAAAGGCTACAACAGGGGTAAAATCCCCTCTTTTTCGCCCCCCTATCGCTGGGAAAAGAGGGCGATTTTCGATACTCTTTCTCCGAAAAGACATTGCCCATAAAAGTGGGTAACAGGCTGCCTCTCTCCCCCCATTTCAGACTACCACTTTAGGAAATCCTAAACCTCTATTTCTATATAACTTACTAAATAACGCAATGTTGAAATAATAAAATACGTCAATATTATAGTCTGTTTTCCCACCCAATTTACAGACGCTACACCGACTCTACACCGACTCTATATAGACGGAACACCGAGGGAACAAAGGCTCTACACCCGCTCTACCCCTACCTCACCCCGTAGTCGCCTAGCATATTTAGGAATATATAAAGCGTCACAAGCCCCCCCGCTCCCCTACCAGCTCCCGTGCCGCTCACACACTCTTTGCGGAGAGTATTTACTAGCGATGTATAACCTCCTCTGCCCACTCTCCTACGTTCCTCGCCTTCTCGTCAAAGC